>CAZMGD010000103.1:0-14059 GCA_964565705.1 uncultured Ilumatobacteraceae bacterium
TCGAACCCCCAACCTTCTGATCCGTAGTCAGATGCTCTATCCATTGAGCTACGAGCGCGGGTTGATGTGCGGTCCGGAAGTCTAGGGCGACTTACTCGCGAACGGAACCGGTCGACGTGACACAGTCAGCCCGGCGCGCCGCCCCACGGACCCCAGCCCCCGGCGCGCACGTAGAGCATCAGCGCCGCCTGCGCGTTCAGCAGCGGGTCGTACAGCTGCTCAGGACTGGTGATCCCCATGCCGGCCAGCCAGTTCTGGTGCGAGTCCCACTTGATCTGGAACAGCCCGTAGCAGCACCAGTTGCGCACGCCCGGCTTCAGGTTGCTCTCGCGAGTGGCGATCGCGATCGCATCGTCGGCGAGCTCGGCGGGGAACACCGACCGCAGGATCGCCACGACCTCGTCCGCCGTGTACGCCTTCGGTGCCGCCGTGGTCGTCGGTGCGGCGGTCGACGTCGTCGTCGGCTTCGCCGTCGTCGTCGGTGCGGCGGTCGCGGTGGTCGTCGGCCTCGCGGTCGTCGCCGGCGCCGCGGTGGTGGTCGGGGCTGGCGGCGGGCCGGGCGCCGAAACGCCGGCGGGGAGGCAGATCGAGCGGCCGGGATAGATGGCGGTGTCGGCGTTGGCGCCATTGGCGGCGAGCAGCGCGGACGTGGAGATGCCGGCGCGGTCAGCGATACCGATCCAGTAGTCGCCTTCGGCGACCACGTACTCTCCCGCACACGCCGGCTCAGTCGTCGTCGGAGCCTCGGTCGCCGCGGCCGCAGGTGGCGCGGCGTCCGCTGGTTGCACGGCGGCCGCGGAAGCAGCGGTGGTCGCCGCAGGGGCCGCCGGCGCGGCGGCGGTGGCCTGGGTGATCGGCGCCGCAGAGGTCGCCCGATCGACGACGGCGACGCCGGACTGCGCGGCGCTGGTCGCCGCGGGCTCGGCGGCGAGGGTCGTGGTGGCCTCGGCAGGATCGACGAGAGCGATCGAGCCCTCCCCACCGCTGGTGGCGAGCAGCGCCGCGGCACCGCCGGTCGGCTGCGCCTCGACGCTCGCACCCCCGTCACGGTTCAGCGCGGCGACGACCGGGATGCCGAGCAACCCGACGAGCACGAGCGCCCCGACTCGGGCCACGAACGGGTCGCGTCCACGCCTCGGCATCGGCACGTCGCCGCGGCGGACGTTGGCTCGCCGGATGGGCGACTGAGGCGTGAACTCTGACATGAGGGATGGACCTGTCGACCCGGAACCTGCCGAGACGAAGTCGACAGTCTGGTCACGTTCGTCATCGAAATGCAACGCGACGGCCATCTCGGCGCCGTGTGCAGGAGCGTCTCGAATCGTTGTCGTAACAAACGCAACACTCGGGGCGCGCGGAGCGCTCCGCTACCTTGTGGCGTGTCCCTGGATCGGCCGAGCGAGCATCGGTGAGCAAGCCAGCCGCGGTGCGCAGATGGATCCGCGGGATCGGGCCCGAGCGAGCTCACCTCCGCGCGGACGCGCTGGCTGGGCTACCGGGCGCGATCGCCAGCGTGCCCGACGGCATGGCGTCGGGTGTCCTCGCCGGCGTGAGCCCGGTGCACGGTCTGTACGCGAGCTTCGCCGGGCCGATCGCCGGTGGACTGGGCGCGAGCACCCGGTTGATGCTGATCACGACGACGAGCGCCGCGGCGCTCGCCGCAGGCTCCGGCATCTCGGGGATCGACGGCGCGGATCGAGCGGGCGCGCTGGCGTTGCTCACGGTCATGGCCGGCGCGTTCATGGTGCTCGCCGGCATCATCCGCCTCGGGCGCTACACCCGGTTCGTGTCCCACTCCGTGATGCTCGGCTTCCTCACCGGCATCGGCGTGAACATCATCTTGGGCCAGCTGTCGGACCTGACCGGCGCTCCGGCCGAGGGTCCCAACAACCTGTTCAAGGCGATCGACGTCGTCACCCATCCGGCGCGCATCGATGCCGCCACGCTGCTGATCGGGCTCAGCGCGCTGGCGCTGCTGCTCGTCATCGCCCGAACGCGCCTCGCGATCCTGAGCGCCCTGTTCGCGCTGGTGATCCCCACCCTGGCCGTCTTGCTGTTCGGCCTCGACAGCGTGGCCAAGGTGGAGGACGCCGGCGACATCCCCCGCGGCCTGCCGTTGCCCGCCCTGCCGGATCTCGGCCAGTTCTCGTTCGAACTCCTCGCGTCGGCCGCGGCCGTCGCCGCGATCGTGCTCGTCCAGGGCGCCGGCGTCGCCGAGTCGGCGCCGAACCGCGACGGTCCCTCCGGTGCCAACCAGGACTTCATCGCCCAGGGTGCGGGCAACCTGGCGTCGGGGTTCTTCAAGGGCATCCCGGTCGGCGGGTCGGTCGGCCAGACGGCGCTCAACATCTCGGCCGGCGCACGCACCCGCTGGGCGGCGATCCTGTCGGGGGTGTGGATGATCGTCATCCTTGTCGCGTTCTCCGGCGTGGTCGGCAAGGTGGCGATGACGACCCTCGCCGCGATCCTCATCTACGCCGGCTTCGGATCGCTGCGCCCCCACGAGATCGTCACCGTCATGCGCACCGGTCCGAACTCGCAGATCGCGATCGTCAGCACGTTCGTGGCCACGATGTTCCTCCCCGTCGCCGCGGCCGTCGGCGTGGGCGTGGTCATCTCCCTCCTGCTCCAGCTCAACCAGGAGGCGATCGATCTCGCTGTCGTCCAGCTCACGCTCGACGACAGCGGTCGGTTCGTCGAGCAGCCGCCGCCCGGGCGCCTGCAGAGCAACGAGGTCACCGTGCTCGACGTCTACGGAAGTCTCTTCTACGCCGGTTCACGCACGCTGCAGGCACGGCTGCCCGATCCCGCTGGCGCGGTCCGGCCGGCGGTGATCCTCCGCTTGCGCGGTCGCACCACGCTCGGAGCGACGTTCTTCGCCGTCGTGTCGCACTACGCGGACCAGCTGAACGCGGTCGGCGGACGGCTGTACCTCAGCGGGCTGGATCCGCAGCTCATCGCTCGCATCCGCAGGCAGCAGAGCGATCCGCCGACTGGCACCGCGCGGTTGTACGAGGCTGACCCGATCGTCGGGCGATCGACGGCCGACGCCGTCGAGGACGCGGCGACATGGTTGGTGGGCGTGGGCGAGACGCTGCCCGACGAGGACGCCGCCGACCCGGGCTGAGATCCGGCCGAGGCGCTGCCCTCAGCGACGCCGCTTGGCCGACGCGGCCTGCTTGGCCTGCTTGGCCTGACGACCTTCCCACCACCGCCACACCAGCACGACGATCAGGGCACCGACGAGCGAGCCGATGATGCCGCTGGGGCGCAGGGCGAGCCCGTCGCCGGCGATCAGGCTGAAGATCAGCCCACCGACGAACGACCCGACGAGCCCGGAGACGAGCGCCAACGTCCAGTCCATGCCGCGCTTGCCGGTGCCGAGGATCAGCTGGGCGCCAGCGCCGATGAGGAATCCGAAACCGAGAATGCCGAGAATCAACATGGAGCGAGACCTTCGTCAGAGAGAGAGCTCCGGCACCGGTGGTCGGCGCCGAACGGCGACGGACCTTACCGGAGTCAGTCCACCGCGGCCTCATGTGCCACGCCGCCGGCCGCGGCGGGCGCGGGTGGCGGGCTCACCGGACCACCGCCGAAGCGCGGCAACAGGGCCCGGGCGGCGAACACCGCCGCGACCGTGGCGGCGATCGCGAGTACGAGGGACACGAGGTTGGTGTCGAGGATGACGAGCACGAGCATGCCGACGCCGAAGCCGGCGGCGAGGGCGATGTCGTTGCGGCGCCACCCCTCCCGCCACAACGCGACGACCACCGCGGCGATCGCGAGCAGCAGCAGGATGCCGGTCAGGCGCAGGAGGCTCGCCGCGGCACCGCCGAGGATCGCTTCGATCGCCGCCTTGGCGCCGGGTTTCACCGCGAGCCCCGGCGCGTCCTCGACGACCTGGCGCACGACCGAACGGAGCACGACCAACGCCGCCGCGGTGCCGAGCCCGAGCGCGAACGTGGCGCGCCACCGGCGCGGCGCGACGAGCACCGTCGCCGCGACCAGCAAGATCGCAGCGATCACCAGGAGCACGACGCCTCGCTGCACCAGGACCAGCACCCGCTGTGCCTGCTGCACCGACTGATGGGCGGACGCGACCGAGTCGCTCTGGTAGACCACGAGCTGGCCGAGGTCGTCGGGGAGGTCGCGGCCGAGCGCTGTCTCGAGCTCGGCCACCTGCTGCGCCGGATCTCCGTCGCGGGTGAGCGTCGGGAGCTCCACGTCGGACAGCAGGCCCAACGACTGCACCGCGGAGAGCCCGCGGCCGACGAGCGGCAGGAGGTTGACCGACACCTCACCGCCGTCCGAGACGTTGATCCCGTCGGCCAGACCGTCGCCCTGCAGCACGTCCATGGCCCGGTCGTGGGCGCGCCCGATGATCCCGTTCAGCAGGTTCTGCACCTCCTCGGTGCCGAGCAGGTCGGTGAGCCGCCGCTCGACCGACGACTCGACGCCGGCGGCGATCGCCGGTGCCGCTCGACCCAGTTGACTCGGCAGCACGTCGGCCACGATGGCGTCGACGTCCACGGCGTCGAACACGGCGTTGGTGATGTAGGTGGCCAGGCCTGCCTGCACCTCGGATTGCGCCAGCGCGTCCTCCGTCAGGGCGGTGAAGCGATCGCGCTGCAGCACGGTCGCTTTCGCCCACACGCCGATCGACGCGACGACGAGGCACAGGACCGCGAGGGTCCCGAGCACGCCGGCGACGATGGTACGCGCCTTGTGGCTCGCCTCGCGATCGGTCTGCTGCTCCTGCGCCGTCACGTCCGTTCCGCGGTCGAGACCCTCACCCGATGCTTCGCTCACGGGGAGCATCATGCCCTTTCCCATCAGCGCTGCGCGACCGGAGCCTCATCTACGCTCCGGATCGATGTCGATCCCTGAACGCGCCGAGGCGCGGGAGACGCCGTTCGGGATGGTGCTCTTCGCGTCGGCGCGCAACGAACGGCGTTCGCGGCGACCGACCGATGTGGCACTCGCGATCGCCATGACGATCCTCCTGATCCTCACCTGCGTGCTCGCTCAGGTCGCCGGTGACGTCGACGGTGCGTTCTCCGAGTTCCTCGCCTACATCCCCGAGTTCTTCCGGCCGGTCTGGTTGGCGTTGGCCTGGATGGCACCGGCGTGGGCGGTCGTGCTGCTCGCCGCCGCGTTCCTGCGCGGCCGCCCGAGCCTCGCTCGGGACATCGTTGCCGGCGCCGTGATCGCCGTGCTGATCGCGATGTTCGTGGGGTTCATGGTCGACGACGAGGGCTGGCACGTCATCTCCCGACTGATCGACCTCGGCGATCCACCGACGTTCCCACCGGGGCTCATCAGCCTGGCGGCGGCTGCGATCGCCGTCGCCTCGCCGCACGTCACCCGCCCGTTCCGGCGCCTCGGCCGTTCGCTGATCTTCGGTCAGCTCATCGGCGTCGTGTTGCTCCGGGCTGCGAGCGGCGGTGGGGCCGTCGTCGCGATCGCGATCGGGCTGCTCGCCGCGGCAGCCGTCCACCTCATCGTCGGGTCGCCGGGCGGGCGGCCGACGATCGGGCGCGTCCAACTGGCGCTCCAAGAGCTCGGGCTCCACATCACCCAGATCGCTGACATCCCGGGCCACGCCGAGGGGGTCGTCCACTTCAGCGCGCTCGATGCGAACGGCCCACTCGAGGTCAAGGTGTACGGGCGCGACGCGTGGGATGCGCAGCTGCTCGCCAACTTCTGGCGGTTGGCCTGGTACCGGGGCTCGCAGCGCGCCATGCGCCTCAGTCGGGTGCAACTCGTCGAGCACGAGGCGTTCGTGACGCTGCTCGCCGAGCGGGCCGGCGTGCGCGCCCCCCGGCTCGTCACGGCCGGGAGCGCCGGGCAAGGTGACGCGCTGGTCGTCGTGCGCCCGGACGGCCACGTGCTCGGGCGTGATCTCGCTGCGCTTCCCGAGCTGACCGACGACGGCCTGGCCCGGCTGTGGACCGACCTCGACGCCCTCCACGACGCCGGCATCGCCCACCACCGCATCGACCTCGACCGCGTCGTGCACCGTGAGGACGGCTCGGTCGGGTTCGGCGATCTCTCGTCCGCATCCGTCGCCGAGTCCGTCGCCGAGCGCCGTCAGGACGAGGCCCAGACACTTGCACTGACGATCGCCGTGGTCGGCGAAGAGCGCGCCCTCGGCGTCGCCCGCCGGCACCTGGGCGACGACGGTCTCCTCGCCGTCGTGCCATACCTCCAGGCAGCGGCGCTGCCGGCCCGGGTGCGCGACGTGCTCGATGACGGCGACGTCGATCTCGACGACGTGCGCGACCGCGTGCGCAAGGAGCTCGGCGCCGCTGAGCAGCCACTGATCAAGCTCCGCCGGGTCAGCGTCGGATCGATCCTCAACCTGGGTCTGCTGGCGATCGCCGCCTACGCCCTCATCGGCGCGTTCGGGGACATGGATCTCGAGTCGTTCGTCGATGCGCTGAGGGATGCGCAGTGGTGGTGGCTCGCGCTCGCGCTGTTGCTGGCCCAGCTGCCCCGGGTGCCGGCGGCGATCAGCACGATGGGGTCGATCGAGCATCCGTTACCGCTCGGCCCGCTCACGGCGCTGCAGTTCGCGATCTGCTACGTGAACCTGGCGATCCCGAGCACCGCCGCACGCGTGGCGATCAACGTGCGCTTCTTCCAGCGCTTCGGCGTGCACCCCGCCACCGCGATGACCGCCGGCGTCATCGACTCCGTCTCGGGGTTCGTGGTCCAGATCGTCCTCTTCCTCGGTCTGTTCTTCTTCGCCTCCGACATCGAGCTGCACCTGTCCAGCGACACCGACGATCTCAGTGGGGTGCTGACGATCGCTCTCATCGCCCTCGCTGTCATCGTCGTCGCCGCGACCCTGGTCGTGGCGATCGGCCCGCTGCGTCGCCGCCTCATCGCCATCGTGCACCAGTCGTCGGCCGCACTGCGCGTGCTGCGCAACCCGCGCAAGTTGCTGCAGCTGTTCGGCGGCAACCTCGTCAGCCAGCTCGGCTTCGCGATCGCGTTCGCCGCGTGCCTGGAGGCGTTCGGCGCCCATCTCCCCTTCACGCAGCTGGTGCTGATCAACACGGTGGTGTCGCTGTTCGCCGGGCTGCTGCCGGTGCCGGGCGGGATCGGCGTGTCCGAGGCGGGCCTCACGCTCGGGCTCACGACCGCCGGCGTCCCGGCCGAGATCGCGTTCGCGATCGCCCTCGCCTACCGGTTCGTCAGCTTCTACCTGCCACCGATCTGGGGCTGGTTCTGCTACCAGTGGCTGCTGAAGCGCCGCTACCTGTAGCCGACGCGACAGCGTGGCGGAGAGGGTGGGATTTGAACCCACGGACCCCTGAAAGGGGTCTCCACCTTAGCAGGGTGGCCCGTTCGACCGGACTCCGGCACCTCTCCAAGAGTCGTCCAGCATACAGAGCAACGGCCCAGCCGACCATTGCCATACCCTCGACCTGATGACCGGTCCGCTGCCCTTGCGATTCCTGCGCTCGGCCTCCGATGTCGAGCAACTCCCGGACGCCACGGTCGAGGTCGCGCTCGTCGGTCGCAGCAACGTCGGCAAGTCGTCGCTGCTCAACGCGCTCGCCAACCGCAACAACCTCGCCCGGACATCCAAGACGCCCGGCGCCACCCGCTTGATCAACATCTTCGAGATGGCGACGGGGAACCCCGGGCGCTGGCTCGTCGACCTCCCGGGCTATGGCTACGCCAAGGTGTCACACCAGGAGCGCAACCGGTGGGCGGCGATGATCGAGCGATATCTCGACGAGCGCGAGAGCCTCGACACGATCCTGTGGCTGATCGATGGCGAGATCGGCCCGACGAAGCTCGACCTCCAGACGTGGGAGTGGCTGGTCGAGCTGGAGCGACCGATCCGAGTCGTGGCCACCAAGCTCGACAAGGTCAGCTCCACCCGGCGGCCGAAGCGCAAGGCCGACCTCGCCGGCGCGCTCCAGTTGGAGAAGGGCGACGTGCGGTGGGTCAGCGCGTCGAAGGGCTTCGGTCTCGACGAGCTGCGCGCGGACATCCGCGACCTGCTCGACACGTCGGCCTGACGCACGGCGCCGCGAGGATGCGTGCATGAGCCTGCCGCCGCACCCATTGGACGAGTACCCGATCCACCAGGCGCCGCTGTCGATGCGCGAGCCCGCGTCCAGCGACCGCAACTTCTACGACCGCTGCATCATGCACGGGATGAACCGCGACGGGTCGGTGCAGTTCGCCGTCGGGCTCGGCGTCTACGCCAACCTCGGCGTCATCGACGCCTACGTCGCCGTCCGCCGCGGCACCGACCTCCGGGTCGTGCGCTCGTCGGACGCGCTGACCGACGACCGGATGAGCCAGGCCGTCGGGCCGACGCGCATCGACGTGATCGAACCGCTGCAGCACCTGCGCGTCACGTGCCACGCGCCCGAGCACGGGCTCGACGTGGATGTCGACTACCGGGCCTCGTTCCCGGCGATGATGGAGCCGCGGCACGTGTACCACTCCAACGGCTCGGTGCTGCTCGACGCCAGCCGGTTCGTCCAGATGGGCGGTTGGGGCGGCACGATCCGCGTCGACGGCGAGGAGCTCCACTTGGATCACGCGACGTGGGACGGCGTGCGCGACCGCTCGTGGGGCATCCGGCCGGTCGGCGAGAAGCCGGCGCCGGGACGCCCGAACGAGGCGGCGCTCCAGGCCGGCTTCTGGTGGTGCTGGGTACCGGTGCGCTTCGACGACTTCGCCACGTTCATCATCCTCCATGAGGAGGGCGACGGCGAGCGCTCGTTGAACACGGCGACCAGGATCCTGCCAGCGGGCAACGATCCGCAGTACGTCTCATTGGGGTTCCCCGACGTCGACGTCCGCTACGAGCCCGGCACCCGCTACCCGGTCGGCGCGTCGATCGAGCTCGTCGAGCGCAATGGTCGGAACCGGCGCAGGCTGACCATGGAGGTCGAGCCGATGGGCGCGCTGCCGCTGCACATCGGCCTCGGCTACGGCGACGGCGGTGGCTCGTGGGCGCACGGCGAGTGGAGGGGTCGGGGATGGGCCGAAGGCGCCAGCTACGACCTCACCGACCCGGCGCTCGGGCCGAAGGAGGGCATGGCCGACCACGCCGCCCGGTTCAGCTTCGACGGCGCGGTCGGCTACGGCATCTTCGAGCACTCCTGCCGCGGCCGCCACACCCCGAGCGGCTTCACCGACTTCAGCGTCACGGCGTGAAGCTGGCCAGGTCTGAAAGAAGATCGACGTCTGAATGACGCCGGCGGTCTGCCAGCAGGATCACAGCGGTCTGACGTCGTTCAGACCGGTCCTTCTTTCAGACGTGGACAACCTCAGGTGCGGCCGTCGGATTCTTGGGCGGCCTCCAGCGTCGCTTCGGCGACCGGGGTGCGGCGTTCCCACTCGGCGGGGAATGTCGGGAAGCCGGCGTCGCGCATCGCGGCGAGGACCCGCTGGTCGTCGTCGACGACGACGGCGACCGTGCGCGTGCGGGCGATGCGCTTGGCCTCCTCCACCTTGACCACCGCGGCCGGGCGTCGATCGCGTGAGGGGCGCATGGTGACCGGTCCGGCGATGCCGTGCTCGTCGAGCCAGCGTTCGGTGACCCGACGGAGCCGCTCGGGCCGACCGGTCAGGTACAGGATCTCGTGCTCGGCGGCGAGCGTCTCGACGATCGCCAGGCCCTCCGGATGCGCTGGATCGTCGGCGGCACCGGCGAAGAACGCGTCCCAGTCCTTGCGCCGACCCTCGAGGTGGTGCAGCCGGTGGCGCACGTCGGCCACCACCCCGTCGATGTCGACGATCGCCACCGGTCGATCGGTCATTCAGTGCTCGGCACTCAGGCGGAGCATGCCGTCGGGCCCGAGGTCGACCTCGGCGATGAACGTCAGGCTGCCGTTGCCTTCGCTCGTGCCGTCGGGCCCCGTCTGGGTGACCCTGACCGGTTGGATGCGATGCACCGGTCGGTTCGTGGTGCCGTCGGGCAGACCGACGACCGCCGCGTGCGACACGTCCCACACCTCGTGCTCGAGGTGCTCCAGGCCCCGGTAGGCCCCGAGGCCGAGCCCGTCGTCGTACCCGCCGTAGCCGAGGCCCGGCATCGCGACCGCCGGACCCTGGGCGACTGCTTCGATGTGGGTCACGGCACCGCGCTCGTCGGTGACGTCGAACGTCACTCGGTCGAAGCGCCGTGGCCGACCTTCGTCGACGAACGACGCGCTCATGTCGATCTTCGTGCCGAGCACGCGGTCGCCGGAGTCGCGGTCGATCATCTCCGCGGTCATGTGGCTGGCGCCGCGGCTGCGGCTCGCCTGCACGTGCCCGCCGTAGCGATCGGTCGAATAGAAGAGGAACGCGAACATCGACGCGCCCGGCGCCGGTACCTCGCCGGTGTAGGGGTCGGGCATCCCGACCCGCTCGCGCACACCCCACGAGTGGTCGCGGCACCCCCACCAGTCGTCGAGCTCGATCGTCGTACCGTCGACGTCGAGCACGCCCGACACCGAACCGGTCTGGTCGTAGCGGCTGTACTCCTCGAGGATCCTGCCCCACGACCGGGCGAAGTGGACCCGCTCCTCCTGCGGCGGCATGGTCGCCGACCACACCAGTTCACCGGACACGCCGCTCTCGTTGGGAGCCACGCTGAGCAGCACCTTGCGCATCGGCTCCAGCACGTCGAACGCCAGTGGCCCGCACGTCGTCTCGTAGCGAGGGCGCAGTTGGCGCGACACGCGGACGTTGTGCTGCTTCCCGTCGACGATGACGACGAAGCCGCCGTCCACCACGTTCATGTTCTGGTAGAAGCCCATCGTGAACTGCAGCGCGCTGCCCCCCTGGCGGTCCGACGCGGCGAACCACAGGCGGTCGAAGAACCGGATGTCGCTCGTGAAGACGTGGTCGAACGTCGACGGCGTCTGGTGCCACGGCGAGTCGTCGAGATGGGTCAGCACGCGTTACCTCCGCGGGGCGAGTTGCTGGAACGGGAACCGCTCGATGCGGGCCCGGAAGTGGTTGACGGTGGCGGCATCGGCCTCCGGGTCGGCGCGGATCGCCGGGATCGCCGCCTCCAGCATCGACCGCACGGCAGCGTGGTGCGCCTCGATCACGTCGAGGTCCGCCCCGTCGGGTGGTGGCGGCGGCGTGATCCCGACGCGCTGGAGGAGTGCCGACGTCTCCTCCGCGTCCCACCGCAGGTAGCCGGGCAGGTCGCCGATCGCCCGCGCCAACGTGTCGAGCGCGGCGATGACCCCCTGCAGCACGTCGGCTGGGTACGGGTTGGTCACCTCGGGCGCGACCACGTCGGCGAGCGCCTTGCCGAGTCCGGCGAGCTGTTCCGACACGGTGGGGTGCATCAGGCCCCGATCTGGGTGAGGAGCATGCCGGAGAGGCGCACGGGCGAGTGGTAGATCCGGTCCAGCCGGCCGTCGACGAAGGCATGGAGGCCGCGCAGCACGATCACCGACAGCTTCACGTTGGCGAGCACCTGCCACCAGCGCAGGACCGCCGGGTTCACCGGCCAGCCGGTCGTCTCGCTCCAACGGTCGAGGAGGTGCTGCGGCTCCCAGACGTCGGGGATGCGGTGCTCCCCGGCGCGCAGCGGGTTGGTGACCCAGCCGAGGTCCTCGTGCGGGTCGCCGAGGTGGGCGGTCTCCCAGTCGAGCACCGCGGTCACGTCGTCGCCGACCATCAGCACGTTGCCCGGCTTGAAGTCGCCGTGGACGAGCACGGTCCGGTCGTTGGCCGGGGCGTTCGCCCGCAACCAGGCGATCACGTAGGCCAGCTCGGGTTCGGGGTCGAGCTGGACGTCGCGCAGCTGGCCCTCCCAGTCGTCGACTGCAGCGAGCGCCGCCTGGTCGCCCGGATCGCTGAGCACGTCGCCGAGACCGCGCGCCGCCCAGTCGATCTGGTGGATGTGGGCGAGATGGTCGTACATGCCGCGGGCGATCTCCGCCCGCTGCTCCACCGGTCGCGATCCGTTGAGGACGAAGCCGTCGCAGACGCCGGGCACGACGTCCATGATCAGCGCCGGCCGGCCGAGGCGACCGCCGTCCAGGTCGACCCAGCGCAGCCGCGGCACCGGCACGTTCGTGTTCGCCATCGCCGCGAGCACGGTCGTCTCCACCACCCGGTCGGTGTCGAGCACGCTGCCGATCGGGTCACGGCGGGCGATCAGCTCGTGGCGCCGCCCGGCCCAGGTCGCGTCGAACACCCAGTTCTCGCGGGAGTACCCCGCCGACGTGCGGTGGATCTCCCCGATCTCGACCGCCTCCCCGACCTCCCCGGCGATCCAGTCGGCGAGCGCCCCAGCGATCTCGGTCGGATTCTGGTCGCTCTGGTGACCAGAATCCGACCGAGAATCGTGGGCGGGCTTCACGCGGCGACGCCGTAGAGGGCGGCGGCGTTGTCGACCAGGACCTTCTGCAGGACGTCGTCGGGCAGGACGATGAGCGTCTCCTCGGCGTACTGCCACGGTTCGACGGCGGGGGTGGCGGGGCCCGGGTGCTGGCACGTCGGGTGCGGGAAGTCGGATTCGAACAGCATGTTGTCCGGGTAGGCGAGCAGCGCCGGGATCACCGCCTTGCGCTCGTACCAGAAGCACCCGTAGATCTGGCGCTCGAAGTACTCCGACGGCAGCAGCTCGTACTCGGGGTGCTCCTTGGCGACGCCACCGTTGCGCCATTGCCAGTCCATCGCCTCGAGCGCTCCCGGGATCATCCCGACGCCGCTCTCCACCGACACGAACTTCACGTCGGGGAAGCGGTGGCACACGCCGCCGTGGATCAGGTCGTCGATGCATCGCAGGTTGTCGGTGAACAGCATCGCCGACATCCGGGCGAAGTTCGCCCGGAACCCCATCTCCATGCCCTGCGCCATCAGCTCGCCGATGCGGCCACCGCCGATGTGGAAGTTGACCGTGACGCCGCAGTCGCGCGCCGCCGACCAGATCGGGTCCCAGTGGGGTGACCACAGCGGCGGCTGGTCGTAGGCCTGGGGCTGGTTGCAGAAGTTCACGCCACGGTGGCCGTCCGCCGTGCAGCGCTCGATCTCGGCGACCGTGGCCGCGACGTCCCAGAACGGCAGCGACGTGATCGGCAGCAACCGGTCGCGGGCGATGGACGCGAAGTCGGTCTGGAAGTCGTTGTAGGCGCGCACGCAGTCGAGCGCGTATGCGGCGTCGCCCTTGTCGAGCCACGCGCCCGCACCGAAGCCGCCGAGGTTCGGGTACAGCACCTGGGCGCGGATGTGCTGCTCGTCCATGAACTCGATCCGGGCCTTCGGATCCCAGGCGGCGGGGTGCATGTCCTGATATGTCGCCGGACCGTCGGGCAGCGTGCCGTCGAACCCGGCCATCGCCGTGTTCCCCGGCTTGGCGTACGGCGTGCCGTTGATCACCCAGACGTCGAACCCGTCGATGCGCTCGATGTGGGGGATCGCGTCGCCCCACTTCGACGGCATCCGACCGAGCCACGTGTCGGGGGGTTCGGTGATGTGGGTGTCGACATCGATCACCCCGAAGCGTTCGAACAGCATGGGTCCTCCCCCTCGGTCGGTGGACTCCGGCCAGTCAATCAGTTGCCCGGCGGCGCGCAAGAAGCGACGTACCATGCGCGATGCGCTGGGGGCGGGGGACGGTCGGGGTGGCCGTCGCGGCGATCGTCTCGGCGGTGGGGATCGCGGTGGTGCACGCCGGGCTGACCCCGGACGCGCCGATCCACGGTCCTGCCGTCGCCGGCGCGCCGGCCTCGCGCGTGGCGCCTCCGGCGCGCACGTTCTCGGTCGTCGCCGCGGGTGATCCGCTGACCGAGAGCGCAGTGCTCGCCGCGGGCCAGCGCGAGGCCGGGCCCGGTGAGCGCTACGACTTCGGCGCGTTGCTGGCTCCCATCGCGCCGATCGTGACCGGTGCGGACCTCGCGATCTGCCACATGGAACTGCCCACCGGACGTCCGGGCGAGGCACCGGCGAACCTCGGCCGCTCGGCCTACGGGGGCAACCGCCTGCTCGCCCCGTACGAGCTCGCCGTCGGTGTGGCGACTGCAGGCTTCGATCGCTGCAGCACGGCGTCGAACCACAGCAACGACACGGGCACCGC
>CAZMGD010000104.1:0-14046 GCA_964565705.1 uncultured Ilumatobacteraceae bacterium
AGTCGATCGCCACGCCCGCCATGCCGACGTCGCCGGCCACCCGCGGGTGGTCGCTGTCGTACCCGCGGTGGGTCGCGAGGTCGAACGCCACCGACAGCCCCTTCTGGCCGGCGGCGAGGTTGCGGCGGTAGAACGCGTTGGAGTCCTCGGCGGTGGAGAACCCGGCGTACTGGCGGATCGTCCACGGCTGGTTGACGTACATGGTGGGGTAGGGGCCGCGCAGGAACGGCACGATCCCGGGGTAGGTCGACAGGAAGTCGAGACCGTCGAGCGCGGACGCACCGTAGACGGGGTCGACCTCGATGCCTTCGGGCGTCAGCCACGGCGTGCCGCCAGCCGGCGCGTCGGCGGGCCCTGCCGGTTCACCGAGGGGGACGGTGCTGAAGTCGGGGATCACGATGCGGCCTCCAACGTGGCGAGGGCAGCGCCGAGGATCGCCTCGGCGTCGACGCCCATGAACACGAACTCGTCGACGCCGGCGGCGACGTACTCGCCGCGCCGGTCGCCGGGGTTGCCGGCGAGGTACACCCGCTCGGCGCCGGCCGCCTTCAGCGCGGTGGCGGCCGCGGCCGCGGCCTCGGCGTACATGGCATCGCTGGAGCAGATGCAGGCGATGCGGGCGCCGTCGGCGGTGAACGCCGCGGCGGCCGCCTCGGGTGAGTCGAAGCCGTCGGTGCCGATCGCCCGGATCCCGGCGACCTCGAACAGGTTCTTGGCGAACGTGGAGCGGGCGGTGTGCACCGCCGGCGTGCCGAGGCTGGCGAGGAACACCCGCGGCGCGGCGATGCCCCGGGCCCGGTCACGCAGGTCCTCGAACACCTCCGCGTAGCGGACCCTGGGCAGCGTGCCCGCCGGACCGGGCGGGCGCGGTTCGGCGAGCGCGGGCAGGTTCTCGTCGATGTCGGGGAACTCGCTGAGCCCGGTCAGCGGATCCCGGCGCGTGGCGAGCCGCGCCTTGCGGGCCGCCCAGGTCGTGGCGATCGTGTCCTGGACGAGGCCCGACCCCAGCGCGGCGCCCATGCCGCCGGCGGCCTCGATCGCCTGGAACCCACCCCACGCCGACTCGGCCAGCTCCTGGGTCACGGTCTCGATGTACCACGAGCCGCCGCCGGGGTCGGCGACCTTGCCGACGTTGGACTCCATGGCGAGGATCGACTGGGTGTTGCGGGAGAGGCGCCGGCCCATCGACGTACCACCCGGCTCGCGCAGGGCGTCGAACGCCGAGACGGTGATCGCGTCAGCGCCGCCCGCCGCGGCGGCGAAGCACGCCGTGGTGCCGCGCAGCAGGTTCACCCACGGGTCGTAGCGGGTCAGCATCACCTGCGCCGTCACCGCGTGCTGCCGCTGGGGGGCGACGGCCCCGGCCACGTCGGTGACCCGCGCCCAACCCTGGCGGGCGGCGCGCAGCTTGGCGATGGTGGAGAACTGGTCGGCGGTCACGCCGATCCGGAACTCGATCTGAGCGGCGGCGTCGGCGACGGACCAGCCGGCGTCGGTGAGCCAGCGCAGGTACTCGACGCCGGTCGCCAGCGAGCAGGCGATCTCCTCGGCGTCGGAGCTGCCGGCGCCGAGATAGCGAGTGCTGTCGACGACGATCGTCCGCACGCCGTCGCGGCCGCGAGCCCGGGCGGCGAGGGCGACCAGCGCATCCCGATCGGGCGCGACACCGGCGGATGCGAGCACCCCGATCGGGTCGGCTCCGAGCACCCCGCTGCCCCCCTGGGCGTCGAACACGTCGAGCAGCGCAGCACCGGCAGCCGCCCAGTCGGCGCCCGTGTCGAGCACGACCGGGGCGACGTCGAGCAGCACGCCGTCGAGCGCGGCGGTGAGGGTCGCCGCGGTGACATCGCCGGCCCCGGCCACGCCGAGGAACACGGCGGTCGCGCCCCGCTCGAGTTCGCCGACGACGAGCCCCGCGGTCGCCGATCCGTCGAGGTCGATCCACTGGCGGATCTCCCACCCGCCCTCGGCGCGCCCGCCGCGGGTGAACGGCGCGACCCCCGGAAGGCCGGCGGCGGGACCGTCGGTGTAGAGGGGTTGGATCGTGATCCCGTCCGCGGTGCGCGTGGTCAGGCGCTTGGCGAGCGCCGCCTCCGCGTCCTCGATCGTGCTCTCACCCTTGATCAGGACCTTGCCGACGGCGGCCAGCCACTGCGCCCGGGTCGGCGTGGGGAAGGCGCTGGCCAGGTGCAGCGTGTCGTCGTCCATCGTGTCGCAATCGTACGAACCGTCGCCGTACCCGCCCGAATCGCGTCGGGTGGACGGATGTTAGGTGAACCTAATAGAGTGCTGGCGTGGCTCTGGACGTCGATGTCAGCGACTGGCCGCTGGCCTGCATCACCGCGGACGACGGGGGAGCCGACGGTGCGCTCGTCGCTGAGCTCGGCGGACTCCTCGACCGCCGCGAACGGTTCGGTCTGGTCCTCGACGTCGGCAAGCAGAGCCGGGAGGAACAGGGCGTGCTCGCCGCCTGGTTGCAGACGCATCGAGTGCGGGCGACGCGGTACGTGGTCGGCTGCGCGATGGTCGTGCCCGAGGCCACGCTGGCCCGCAACCGCGAGCTGATCGCCGCCCACCCCGACGCGTACCCCTTCCCGGCGTGGGTCGCGCCGACGCTGGAGGAGTGCCGCACGTGGGTCGAGGGGGTGCTCGCGACCAGCGGTCCCACCGGCGGGCGAACACTGCGTCATTGAAGCCCCAAGTCATCACCGACCCGGTCTCCGGGACGCCGATGGTGCTGCCGATCGGACGCCACGTGAACGTGGCCCGGGAGGACGACGTCGTGATCGAGGACGTCGGCGAGGATGTTAGGATTGCTTGACAGACGGTGATGGGACTGCCAAGATGATCACGTTCTCGGTGGATCATCCACCCAGACGGGCGTCGGGTGATCGACCGGTTGGCTCAGGTCCGGTCGATCACCCGGGCGCCGATTCCCCCCACCGCTGAGTTCTCGGTCGGATTCTGGTCGTTCTGGGGACCAGAATCCGACCGAGAACTGTGTCGGGCTACGGTCCGGCCATGGCGATCGACTTCTCGTTGTCGCCCGAGCTGGAGGAGATCCGGCAGCGGGTGCGCAGGTTCATCGACGACGTGGTGCACCCGGCGGAGGCGGCGATCGCCGAGGGGATGGAGCGCGGCGAGTACGTCGGCACGCTCGTGCGGATGCGCAAGGCGGCGGCCAAGGCGGGACTGTGGTTGCCGCACATGCCGGCCGAGTACGGGGGGATGGGGCTCGGCCACACGCAGCTGGCGATGGTGCAGGCCGAGGCCGCGAAGAGCCGCTACGGGCCGTGGGTGCTGAACTGCCAGGCGCCCGACGAGGGCAACATGCACACCCTGCTGCACTGGGGCACGCCCGAGCAGAAGGAGAAGTACCTCCGGCCGCTGTGCGACGGCACGTTCACGTCGTGCTTCGCGATGACCGAGCCGGAGGTGGCCGGCAGCGACCCGACCCTCATCCGCACCACGGCCGTGCGCGATGGCGACGAGTGGGTCGTCAACGGGCACAAGTGGTTCATCTCCAACGCCCGGCGCGCGAACTTCGCGATCCTGATGGCGCGCACGGAGGATGATCCCGAGCTGCCCCAGGCGGCCAACACCGGCTTCATCGTCGACCTGCCGTCTCCCGGTTGGGACCGGGTCCGCGAGATCGAGACGATGCACGGGCCCGGCGGCCACTCCGAGATCGTGATCGAGGATCTGCGGATCCCGGCGGCGAACATGCTGGGCGAGCGCGGTCAGGGGCATCGCCTCGGCCAGTATCGGCTGGGGCCAGCGCGCCTCGCGCACTGCATGCGGTGGATCGCCCAGGCCGAGATGGCGCTCGACATGATGGTCGACCGGTCGCTGCGCCGGTACGCGCACGGGTCGCTGCTGGCGGAGAAGCAAGGCATCCAATGGCTGATCGCCGACTCGGCGATGGAGCTGTACCAGTGCAAGCTGATGGTGCTGCATGCCGCCTACAAGATCGACAGCGGCCTTGACTTCACGAGCGAGGTGTCCATGGCCAAGCACTTCGTCGCCAACTCGCTGAACCGGATCATCGACCGCTCGATCCAGGTGCACGGCGCACTCGGCTACTCCACCGACACGCCGCTGGCGTCGATGTTCCAGCACGCCCGCTGGGCCCGCTTCGCCGACGGCGCCGACGAGGTGCACCAGATGCGCATCGCCCAGCGCACGATCGCCGCCTGGCGCGACCACGGCTCCACCCGAACCGCCACCGGCGACCTGCCGTTGTAGCGACCCCACCATCGAACTCGGGAGCAGATCGGGTGCTCTGACGCCCGATCTGCTCCCGAGAACGGAGTGGGTTCAGCCGATGGTGAGGGAGGTCATGCTGAGGCTGCCGAAGGCGTAACCGTCGACGAGCACTCGGGCCCGCTCACCGGACGCCTTCGCCAGGCCGGCGACGTAGACGGCGGGCAGGAAGTGGTCGGGCGTCGGCACGGACGCGTGGTAGTCGGGCGTGCCCTCGAGGTCGAGGATCGAGTCGGGGTCGCCGTCCACCAGCGCGCCGACGACCGCCTCGTTGAAGCGGTGGGCCCAGTCGTAGCCGCCGTCGGGCTGCGACATGTCGAGCCGGCCGAGGTGGTGGACGATGTTGCCGCTGCCGACGATCAGCACCCCCTGGTCGCGCAGCGGGTCGAGGCGGGCCCCGAGGTCGAGGTGGTAGGCGAGGGGCTTGGACGCGTCGATCGAGAGCTGCACCACCGGCACGTCGGCCTCGGGGAAGGCGTGGACGAGCACAGACCAGGTGCCGTGATCGAGGCCCCAGGTGTCGATGTCCTCGCCGATCCACACCGGGTCGGCGGCGGTGGCGACGGCGCCAGCCAGCCACGGCGACCCGGCGGCGGGGTACTCCATTGCGAACAGCTCCGGCGGGAACCCGTAGAAGTCGTGGATCGTGCGCGGCTGGTCCTGCGCGGTGACGGCCGAGGCGTTGATGAACCAGTGGGCGGAGATCGCCAGGATCGCGGTCGGTTGCACGGAGGCACCGAAGTCGGCCCACGCCCGTGTGTAGCGGTTGTCGTCGAGGGCGTTCATCGGGGTGCCGTGGCCGAAGAACACGACGGGCATGCGATCGCTCATGACGTCCAGGGTGCCAGCTGCAGCGGCGGTTCAGGTGCAGGTCGAGGTGGAGGCGGCGACGGCCTCGGCCAGAGCGACCGAGCCGGCGTCGTTCGGGTGGAGCCCGTCGTCGGACAGCAGGTCGGGATCGTCCTGCACCATCTGGAACCAGTCGACGAGCTCCAAGTTCTCGTGCGACTCGGCCGCGTCGTGGAGGTGGTCGTTGATCGCCGCGACCTCCTCCTCGAAGTTGGGCGCGTACACCGTGACCCAGCGCACGCAGGCGAGGCTGTCCGTCTCGGCCAGCACGTCGTCGATCTCGTCGAGGAACTCCGGCTCACCCATCGGGACGTCGTTGGTGCCGAGCTCGATCACGAGCACGTCCGGCTCGGCGGCGGCAGCGAACTCGATGGCGTCGCGCTGGCCGCGGAGACGGATGCCGCTGGTCGCGACGACGGTCACGTTGTCGAGCGGCAGCGCGTCGTGGAACTCCTCCTCGGAACCGACGCTGATCGAGTCGCCGATGATGATGATGTCGCGGGGCCCGAAGGGCGCGACGGTGGCGGTGACGACGACGGTGGATGCGGCGGTGCCGTCGCCGGGCGAGCTGGCGTTGGTCTCGGAGCCGTTGGTGCAGCCGGTGAGTGCCAGGACGCCGGCAGCTGCGACGAGCGTGCACACCTTCCACCGTCCGGACATGGCTGGCGAGCCTACGGCGGCACGCCTCGGCCACGACGGCACTCCGGATGTGACGGACGTCAGGCCTGGGCGGTCGACTCGGCGCGCAGCAGCCCGGCGATCGACGCCCAGACCTGGGCCAGGAACGCGCCGGTCACTCGCTCGCGGATGCACGGAGCGTCGGCATCGGCGTCGAGCGCGGCGAGTTCCGCCTCCAGGTCGGCGCCGTCGCACCCGGCCTCGTGCAGCCGCTCGACGCGCCACTCGAGCTGGCGTGTCACGTGCTGCAGGTTCGGTCGCGTGTCCACGTCGGCGCTCCTCGCTGTTGGCCGTCACCAGGTTCGACGCAGGATGGCGCCGGTCATGATGCGAGCGGCCGGTGATTCCCGTCACCCCGGCCGCTCAAACCGCCTGGTTGCCCGGTCCAGGGCCGGTCGGAGTAGCTTCACTGGTTCCGGAACCGGGCCTCACCCGGTCCTGGCGGCGTGGCCGAGTGGCTGAGGCAAGGGCCTGCAAAGCCCTGTACCCGGGTTCGATTCCCGGCGCCGCCTCCAACCCCTGACCTGCTATCGTCGCAGGTCAGCGGCTCTTTTGTCGTATCGCCACTGTCCAATTCGCCGCACACTCATCGTTCGGCGACAACGACTCGGCCAGCGCCGCTGAGTGTCGGGCCCCGACGCCGGCCCGGCGTCCGAAGACGCTCGCTCCGACCGGGGGCAGGGGATCCTGCTGGACTGTTGCGACCACGTGAGGCGAGGGGATCGAGATGGGCATTTTGGACGGAAAGGTCGCGCTGATCACCGGCGGCGGCCAGGGGGTCGGCCGAGGGATCGCCCTCGCCTTGGCGTCCGAGGGCGCGTCGATCGCCATCACCGGTCGCACACCGTCCACGCTCGAGGCCGCCGTGACGGAGATCGAGGCACGTGGTGTGCGTGCGATCGCCCTGCCGGGCGACGTGAAGGACGACGCTGACATCGAAGCCAGCGTCGCGGCCACGGTGCGCGAGCTCGGCGCCGTCGACATCCTCGTCAACAACGCGCAGCAGGTTCCGCTCGGGCCCCTGCTCGAGATGTCGCGCGACGATCTCGACGATGCGTGGCGATCGGGCCCGCTCGCCGCGTTCAGCTACATGAAGGCGTGCCATCCGCATCTCGTCGGCGGTGGTGTCATCATCAACCTCGCCACGTCATCGAGCTTGCGCCCCGACACCGAGGGCTACGGCGTCTATGGCGCCGTGAAGGAGGCGATGCGCACGCTCACACGGGCTGCCGCTTGCGAATGGGGACCTGCAGGGATCCGAGTCGTCAACCTCGTGCCGCTCGCTGCATCGTCGGGTTACCAGGGCTGGGAGGCCGCACGGCCCGAGGAGGCTGCGGCCTTCGCTCGGACCGTGCCGCTGCAGAGGGTCGGCGACTGCGAGACCGACATCGGCCGCATCGCAGTCTTCCTCTGCGGCCCAGATGCGTCATACATCACCGGCACGACGATCATGGCCGACGGCGGCCAGGCCTATCTCCGCTGACGCCGTCGGCACACGACGAACGGCTGCCCTCTCCCTCGTCGGTGACCCCGGCGCCGGTGATCGACAAACTCGTGAACCGGCTGGCAGATCAGGTCGGGAACGTCCCCGTGCGCATCATCGTCTCGAACGCCTCCCGGTTCGCGGCGTCGACAACCTCGAAGCGAATCCCGACGGTGTCGGCCGGGTCGGTGAACAAGAACTCCGGCTGGCCGCTGTCGTCGCGCATCACCGCCTCGGATCGCACGCCGAGCGCAGACGCCCGACGCAAGGAATCGACGCAGCTGGCTGTCCACAGGCCGACGTGGTGCAGCGCCCAGCGGCCCTCGCACGCATAGATCCCCTTCCCGTCGCCCTTGAGGATCTCGAAGTACGGCGGCCCGTTGACTGAGAAGCAGGCCTCGACCGTGACCGAGCGCGTCTCACCGTCGTCAACGGCGGGGGCATCGAAACGCAACGAATCGTGGAACTCCACACCGAGAAGCTCTCGGAACGCCCGACGTGCCTCGTCGACGTCTGCGACGATGACGCCGACGTGGAAGAACGGCTCGTAGGGACCACAGATGCCTTGCGATCGCTCGTTGTCAGTCACTGATGCCTCCTGATGGCCATGGTCAGCTGGAGTCTGGCCGAGGGGAGGACGCGATGAGGACGCCACCTCGTGTGGCGGCATCGCGCGATCCACGCCGCCACAACACGCACCTTCGCATCGTCGAGTCGACCGAGGTCCGAAGGGTGCCCCACATCGCGGGCTTGTTGACCCAACCTTGCCCGGTGCACGCTGCTGCCGACCCGGCAACGCGGCCCTGTCGACGACGCTTGTCGGTGACGGTCGACAACTGTTCATCAGCGACGCGGTCGGAACCCGCGCAGGTTTCGCGCGTCAGCGACGGCAGATCACTGTGGTGCCACACAGACCCCGAGGAATCACGGGATCGCGAGCCGTTCGACGGGCTGTCCGGTGATTCCTGCGATGACCTCGAAGTCCTTGCAGAGGTGGAGATTCAACACCGCCGCCCTTGCCTGCCGACACTTGACACGGACCCGTGGTTGCCGACCAGCCCCCGGACCCGGGGCCGTCGGACGACCTGAGGTTGATGTGGCGAGAATTCTGTTGGGAAAGGCGCCATACTGGGCGCCATGGAAGCAGGCGTCAGAGAGCTCCGTGACCACCTCAGCCGATATCTCGAGCTCGTGCGCGACGGTCACGAGGTCACGGTCACCGACCACGGCACGGCAGTCGCGCGCATCGTGCCTCTCGATCAACCGCGTCCGCTCGACCGGTTGATCGCAGAAGGGCTTGTCACCCCGAGTCGCCAGCCGAAGCGCCCGCGACGTGGTCGAGGCATCAAGGCCAAGGGCACGGTGAGCGATCTGGTCGCCGAGCAACGTCGGTGATCGCCTACTTCGACACATCGTCAGTCGTCCCGCTCGTCGTCGGCGAAGCAGGCACCGAGCTGTGCAATCGGATCTGGAACGAATCGACGCGAATCGTGAGCGTGCGCTTGCTCTACCCGGAGGCGCGCGCCGCGCTCGCACGGGCCCAGCGAACGGGCCGCCTCACGCGTCCGCAGCTCACCGCGGCGGTGACGGAGTTGGATTCGATCGTTGCCGAGATCGATCTGATCGAACTCACCGCCGAGCTCGCGCACGCGGCCGGCGAGCTCGCCGAGGAACACGGACTGCGCGGCCACGACGCCGTGCATCTCGCAGCGGCTCGATCGGTCGCCGACGAGGAGTTCGTGCTCGCGACCGGGGACGCAGAACTGGCGACCGCGGCGAGAGCACGCGGTCTGGCCGTCACGGTGACTGCGACCGGTTGATCCGAGGCGCTGAAAGCGCCACTATGGGCGGTGTCGATCTGGCTACAGCAGCGCCTCTGGGTACAGGGCTTGCTTGTAACTGACGCGGGTCGATTTGTCAGCGGCTCTTTTGTCGTGTCGCCGCCGTCCGAACCCGAGCTCGGCGCCGATGCGGTCGGCGACGGGGTCGCGGGTCAACACGAGCACCGGCCGATCGCCGCCAGGCGTCGCCGCGAACCAGATCTCACCGCGTTGCATCGATGGCCCAATCCGACCAATCCTCCGCCAGACCCCAGTCGGCGATGTCGGCCAGGGCCCGCTCGCCTGCGTCCAGCGGCTGGGCGTGCCAACGGTCGGCGTCATGCTCCGACCGCAGGCGGTCCAGATGGCGGCGCAACGCCTCACGCAGGAGCTCGGACCGGTCCACGCCGAGCGTCTCCGCCCAACGTCGCGCTTCGTCCGCGTCGGCGGCATCGACGCGAAAGCTGAGCATTGTCAGACGTCGAGTGAAACACGTATGACGATTCCTGATGTCGGTCGCAGGGTCAGGACGGGGCGAGGAAGATCGCTTCGATCTCTGCGATCTGCCCGTGGCGGATGAGGAATCGTTCGTAGAGGCTGACGGGTTCGGCGAGGCCGGTCACGATGATGTCGGCGATCAAGATCGCTTCGTTGCCGTCGACGAACCACCGCCGGTTGACGATGTCGTCAACGGTGGCCTCCGCGCCTTGCCGTGTGGCTTCACGGATCTCTTCGGCGCTCGTGTCGCGAGGCGTCTCGGCGTGGTTCTGTTGGGTCCAGCGCACCACGTCGTCGTCGAGAAGTGTGTCATCGGGACGGTCGTCGACGAGCAGGCCCTGCACGTAGGTCTCGGCGATGGCGATCACGCACTCGCGGCTGAGCGGCGGGTCGATGCCGCGGCGACGCCAGCGCTGCGACATCGCACGATGTGTCGCGAGTGCGGTCTGCTGGTCGACGCCGGCGACGCCCACGCCCGAGAGCTTGCAGCCCGAGTGGGATCGATCACAGCCGGGGTCGGCCGTTCCGGTCGTCAACGCGCTGACCGCGACCACTGGCGCGACAGCAGGGGAAGGCGCATCGGGTTCTCGCTCCGGGGTGGTGGTGCAACGTCGTGTTGTTCGAGCCGAGAGCCTAGGCGCGTGACGACGGTCACACCGTCGTCAGATCCCCGGCGAGGAGGAGCGCTGGTGAGCAAGGGCTGCGCCTCGTGCTGACGCTCGGTGGCATCCTGATCGAACGGCCCGAACCGAAGGGGAGCAGTGATGACCGACCTCGCCACCGTGGCACCGGCGTTCGTGGAGATGGCCCACCGCATCGTCTGGTGCGTCGCTGCCACGACGGATCGATCGGGCAAGCCCGCAACCCGCGTCCTCCACCCGGTGTGGGAGTGGCACGGCAACGACTTGACCGGTTGGATCGCGACGAGCCCGAACTCGCCGAAGTCCCAGCACCTCGCCACGCTGCCGGCGCTGTCGCTGACGTACTGGTCGCCGAACCACGACACGTGCACCGCCGACTGTTCGACGTCGTGGGACGACACACCGCAGGGGCGTCAGGAGGGTTGGGACCGGTTCCTGCATGCGCCCGAACCGGTCGGATACGACCCGGCGATCATTCCGCAGTGGACGTCGCCCGAGGCGCCCGAGTTCGGCGTGCTCCGCCTGCAGCCCGTCCGACTGCGCGTCATGCCCGGCACGATCATGACCGGCGGGCAAGGCGAACTGCTCACCTGGCGCCGGTAGCGACCGTCGATCGAGAGGTCGGGGGCATCCACGGACAGAAGCTCTGCGGTTGGGTCGGTGAGATCGGCCCGGGACCGAGCTACGGCGTCATCGAGGGAGGCACAGTGCCGGTTGGTGACATACGTCAGCGACCTCACGAACAAGAACGCAGGGGATCGAGACCTCGATCGGACCTCACCCGCCCGTTGGCTCAGCCTGTGCGGGCTCGAGGGTGACGGTCAAGACGCCGCCGTCGACGCCCAGTACGTAGGTGTAGCGACCCGGGCGGAGTTGCTCTTCACCGACGTAGTCCATCGGTTGGAACACGAGGTCCCCGTCCGCAGTCGCCGCCCGGATGGGTGCGTAGGGGTACGCGCGTGTGGTGGCGTGGAAATCGCTCGACCGACCCCTGGGGAGTGCGCCGTAATCGACCTCTTCGGTGTCCGGGAAGCGGGCCAGCACCCGTTCGAGATCGAACGTCGTCTCGTTCCGAACCCGGATCTCGACACCCCTGCCGGCGAGCTTCACTTCCAGGAGATGAGTTTGAGGCTGTTCGTCGTGGTCCTGACGGAGGTCACGATCGGCGGCGCGCCGGTCAACTCCTCGCACTGGGTGATGAGGCTGGCGGACCCGGCGAGAAAGGCGCTGTCGCCGATCCTCGACACGCTGCCATTGTTGGCCGTCTGCCAGGCGATCACCTTGAGGGGTCCTGCCGCGGTGCGGACTCCGGTGATGACCCGCCCGCCCGACATCGAGATGTCGTGACCGCCGGTCTCGCCTGCCAAGTCACCGCTGTCGTTGAGTCTGGTGATGACTCCGGCGGCCGTCACCCGCCAGACGATCAGCTTGAGAGTGCCTGATGCGGTGCGCACCGCGGTGACGAGATGACCCGCCTGGTCGACGACGGCGCGGATCATCGTGGCGGCACCGGCGAGGTCGCCGCTATCGGACAGGCGCGTGACCGCGCTGCTCGTCACGTTCCAGGAGATGAGCTTCAGGCTTCCGTTGGCGGCTCGCACACTCGTGACCACTCGGTTGCTGGTCAGGCGTGTCATGGCGATCTCAGAGACGGCGCCAGCTTGATCGCCGGAGTCGCCCAATCGCGTCAGCGAACCATTCGCTTGCAGCCGCCAGCCGATCAGCTTGAGATCTCCGCTGGCGTCCTTGCAGGCCGTGACGAATCGGTTCGACGAAACGGCGACGATGCGGATCACACTCGCCGACCCGGCCTGATCACCGCTGTCGCCGAGACGCTTGATGGAAGTTCCCGCATCGTTGACCTCCCACGAGATCAGCTTCAGCGAGCCGTTCGCGGTACGGCAGGCGGTGACGAAGCGGGAACCCGAGGTGTCGCGGGCGATCGCCAGAGACGTCGCCGCGCCCGCCTGATCGCCACTGTCGCCGGTGCGGCTGATCGCGCCGCCGGCGGCCACGTTCCAGGCGATCAACTTCAGGGTTCCTGACTGCGTCCGGACGGCGTTGATGATCTGGTGCTCTCGGTGGCGTGCCGCGGCGATCTCCGCGACGAAGCCTGCTTGATCCCCACTGTCGCCCCGACGACACAACATCGGGTACAGGCGGCGGATGCCGTCCAGGTCGTCTTGGGACAACGCCCGCCTCACACCCCCGTAGCTCGGGAACATGACCGAACCAGTCACCGTCGAGTGATCGAGTCCGAGCAGATGACCGGTCTCGTGCAGGGCCACGGTCTCGAGGTCGAACGTCGAGCCGGCTCCGGTCAAGCTCCAGGTCTCCGCTTCGTCGAAATGGCATTCGCCAGCGTGGTCTCCGCCACACGGGGGCGGATAGAAGCCGTGGGCCAGAGTGTTTCCGGCTCCGTCGAATGCCGACCCGTCACCGTGACCCCCGCTGAACCACCCGTACTCGAAATCCGTGTTCCCGGTGGCCTCGGTGAACGTGACGCCGCACAGCGCATTGGCCCATGTCGCCAGCGCCTGTCTGATCGCGTCACGTTCCTGCGTGCCGGTGATGTCGGCAGTGCCGTTCACGAACCTGTACGTGAAACTCGTGTCGGTGTAACTGCAACCGCGCAAGACGAAGTTGCTGGACGCACCACCCGTGACTCGGGCGACGGTGGCCAGGTCCGGCGTACCACAGCGCGGGGTCTCCATCGCCGCCGCCGTCGCGGCATCGAGCTTCCCCGTGGACTTCAACTGGTGGACTTGCTGAAACACGGCGATCGCTTCAGATGTCGGCTCATCCAATGTGTCCGGGGTGACAACCGACGAGAGGTACCCAAATCGTGTGAGAAACCGTTGAACCTTCCCGAGCTCCGGGTCCTGTTCGCCCAACGCCGCTGAGCGAATCGCCAGCTCGAATCGGGCGGGCTTCTCAGTCGGCGTGCGCGTCCGCTTTGCCGCGCCCGCTTTCCGCGTGGACGTTGCCTTCGTCGTTCGAGCCATGCGCTTCTCCTCCTCGGAGTCCGACGCTCGCAGCCCATCCCAATCCCGATCCCCATCAGGCTTCAGCGTCGTGATCAGTGTGCGCCTCCCGTTCCACCGACGCAATGGAGTACGCCCTCCACCATCCCAGCAGCCGGTCGTCCCATGACCGCGACGTCCCGCTGATCGCCGACTGGGGCGTGCCAACGGTCAGCGTCGGCCCCGGCGGCATCGACGCGAACGGCAATTGACCCGCCCCAGGTAACCGCCCGACGACATCGACGAGGCCTCGTCGGGTGACCTGCCCGCCGGGGCTGTACCTCATGTTCGGGCGCTCCTACACTCGGGGCATGACCGAGGGGCAGGTCGACCGCACCGGTGAGTGGCAGGCGCTGCGCGACAAGTACATCGTCCCCAAGGCCGAGCGGGCGCCGAGCACCGCCCGTGGCGTGCACCACACGGCCCACATCTCCTCCGACGTCGAGCGGACGATCGACTTCTACCAAGGCGTCTTGGGCTTCCCGCTGACCGAGATCTTCGAGAACCGGGACTACAAGGGATCGACGCACTTCTTCTTCGACATCGGCGGCGACAACGCGCTGGCGTTCTTCGACTTCCCCGGCCTCGACGTCGGGCCGTACGCCGAGGTGCTCGGTGGTCACCACCACCTCGCGATCAGCGTCGAACCCAAGCAGTGGGCGATCCTGCGCGACCGCCTCGATGCCGCTGGCATCGAGCACCACGACGTCGACGGCGTGTCGATGTACCTCCGCGGGCCCGACGGCGAGCGCATCGAGCTGCTCTCCGACCCACTCGGGGAGATGTACGGA
>CAZMGD010000105.1:0-14035 GCA_964565705.1 uncultured Ilumatobacteraceae bacterium
CCAGCTCGGCGACGTGCGTGTGCTCGTCGCTCGGGCGGTCGAACGTGGAGGAGATCACCTCGCCGCGCACGGAGCGGCGGATGTCGGTGACCTCCTCGGGCCGCTCGTCGATCAGCAGGTAGATCAGCTTGACCTCGGGGTTGTTGCGCTCGATGGCGGTGGCGACGGTCTTCAGAACCGTCGTCTTGCCGGCCTTCGGGGGCGACACGACGAGGCCGCGCTGACCCTTGCCGATCGGCGACACCAGGTCGATGATGCGCGTGGTCATGTCGGTCGGGTCGAGGGGGTTCTCGAGCTTCAGCTTCTCGTCGGGGAACAGAGCCGTGAGATCCTCGAACCGCGGGCGGTGGCGCAGCTTCTCGGGATCCTGACCGTTGATCGAGTGGACGTCGAGCAGCGCCGGGTTCTTCTCGTTGCGCCCGGCGACGCGAGACAGCCCCGTGATGTGATCGCCCTTGCGCAGCCCGAACTGGCGGGTCTGCTTGACCGAGATGTAGACGTCTTCCTTGCTGGCCAGGTAGCCCCGGACCCGCAGGAACCCGTAGCCCTCGTCGCGCAGATCGAGGTAGCCGCTGACCTGCACCGGCTCCGTGCTGGGGGCGGGCTCGGCACCTTGGCCCGCCTGGCTGCCCTGGCCGGCTTGGCCGCCCTGGTTGGCCGACGGCGACGCGGCGTCGACGCCCTGCGGGCCCTCGTCGCGGTTCTTGCCCCGGCGGCGGCGCCGACGGCGGCTGCTGCGGCTCTCCCCCTCCCCGTCCGGGGACTCAGCCGGAGCGCGGTCGTCGGGCTCGACGCCGGCGTCCGCGTCGGCGCCGGCCGGTGCTGCCTCGGTGGCAGCGTCGGGCGACGCCTCCGTCGTGGTGGTGTCCACACCCTGGTGCAGGAGCTCGATCTCCCACTCGGCGAGCGGTTCGCCGTCGGGACCGAGCACGACCTCGGCGTCGGTCGCGACGGGCGCGGGCGACTCGCCGCCAGCGGCAGGTCCAACGCCGTTCGTGGTCGGGGCGGGTGCCTCGACCGCGGCCTCGCGCTCGAGCGTGGGCTCGGCGACGTCCGGGGCCGGAGCCTCGACAGCCGGGGGGCTGCTCGAGCCGTTGGCGGTCGGCGCCTGGAGCGCGCCAGTCGACTCGAGGATCTTGACGATGATGTCGGCCTTCTTCAACCGGGCCGTGGTCTTGATGCCCAACGCTTGGGCGATCGCAGTCAGCTGCTCCTTGTCCTTCGACTCGAGCACCGACTGTTCGAGGGCCTCCGCTGTCACGGATTACCAACTTTCCTGATGTGCTTCCCCGGGACGGAAGTGAGATGTGCCGTGGGAGGCCTCTGGGTGTCGCGGAGATGAACTCAGTCGACGGCCCGGCAGCCCCACCGCAGGCAGGAAGTTCGCCCCGAGACCGCGCTGAGCAGGAAGTTGGACGGGGGGTCCGTGCCGCTCTCACGAGGCGATCGGGGAGGTCCGGAGCGATCCGGACGACGTCACGATAGCCAGTGCGCCCTCTCGGCGCAACGTTCAGCGATCCGGGCGGCGGGCGACCGTGCGGACGAAGTCCTGCACCGCGACCAGGTCGTTCGGCAGACGCTCGAGGCGCTCGGGCCGGGCGAAGAGATCGTGCAGCGCCGGGGGCAGCTGCGGGCGCACACCGGTGGCTCGTTCGACGGCGTCGGGGAACTTCGCGGGATGTGCGGTCGCCAGCGTGACCACGGGCACGCCCGGGTGGCGGCGGGCACGCCCGGCGGCGACGCCGACCGCTGTGTGCGGATCGATCAACGTCCCCGTCGACGCGTGCACCTCGGCGATCGTGGCCAGGGTCTGGTCGTCGTCGAACCGGGCGGCGCGGAACACCGGGGCGATCCACCGGTCGAACTCCTGGTCGGACACGCGCAGCTCGCCATTCGAACGGAACGACGTCAGCTGCTCGGCGGTGACCGCGCCGTTGCGCCCGTTCATCTCCCAGAGCAAGCGCTCGAAGTTGGACGACACCTGGATGTCCATGCTCGGGCTGAGCGTCGGGACGACACCGTCGGCGACCATCGTGCGGGTGTCGAAGAACCGGGTCAGGATGTCGTTGGCGTTGGAGCCGACCACGAGCGTGTGCACCGGCGTGCCCATCTGCCGGGCGATCCACCCGGACAACACGTTGCCGAAGTTGCCCGTCGGCACGCTGAACGTCAGCGGCTGTCCGCCGAGCGCGTCGGACGCGATCACGTAGTACGCGATCTGGCTCATCACCCGGGCCCAGTTCATGCTGTTCACCGCCGACAGGGCCATGTCGCTGCGGAACGGGGCATCGTTGAACATCGCCTTCACGAGGTCCTGGCAGTCGTCGAACGTGCCGTCGATCGCCAGGGTGTGCACGTGGGGCGCGTCCACGGTCGTCATCTGTCGCCGCTGCACCTCGCTGACCCGGCCGTACGGGTAGAGGATCACGATGTCGACGTGCTCGCAGTCGCGGACGCCGTCGATCGCCGCAGAACCGGTGTCGCCGCTCGTCGCACCGACGATCGTGATCCGCTCCTGGCGCTGGCCGAGCACGTGGTCGAACAACCGCCCGACGAGCTGGAGGGCGAGGTCCTTGAACGCCAGCGTCGGGCCGTGGAACAGCTCCAGCAACCACTCGTCGGGCCCGATCTGGACGAGCGGCGCCACCGCCGGGTGGTCGAACGTTGCATACGCATCGGCGCACATCTGCTCGAGGGCGACGCGGGTGACGCCGCCAGGCCCGGTCGCATAGGGAGCGATGACGGCGGCCGCCATGGTCGCGTAGTCACCGACGGGCAGATCGCGCAGCGCCGGGTAGTCCTCGGGCACGTACAGCCCGCCATCGCTGGCCAAGCCGGCGAGGAGTGCATCGCTGAAGCCGAGCTGCGGCGCCCGGCCCCGGGTGGAGAGGTACTTCACCTGCTAGTCGCCGACCACGCGCAGCAGGCCACCGACCCGGGTGACGACCGGGAGATCGCGCAGCTCGCGGACCGTGGCCTGCACGTCGGCCTCGCGAGCGAGGTGGGTGATGAACACGAGCCGGGCCTCGGCGCCGATGCCTTCCTGCTCCATCGCCCGGATGGAGACGGCATGGCGGGCGAACACGCCGGTGACCGCGTGGAGCACGCCCGGCTCGTCGGTGACGTCGAGGGTCAGCAGGTACTGGGCGTGGGTTTCGTCGATCGCCCGGATCTTCGCCCGGGTGAACGTGCCGATCGTGCCATGCGTGCCCTTGGCGAGGTTGACGGCGGCGTCGATGACGTCGCCGAGCACTGCCGAGGCCGTGGGCAAGCCGCCGGCGCCGCGGCCGTAGAACATCAAGGAGCCCACTGCGTCACCCTCGATGAACACTGCGTTGTAGCTCTCGCGCACGCTGGCCAGCGGGTGGTGCAGGGGCACCATCGCCGGGTGCACGCGGACCGCGACCTCGTGCGTGTCCTGATCCTGCTCGGCGATCGCCAGCAGCTTGACGGCATACCCGAGGCGAGCGGCGACGGCGATGTCGTTGGCGGTCACCCCGCTGATGCCCTCGTGGTACACGTCGCCGGCGACGACCTTGGCCCCGAACGCGATCGAGGCGATGATCGCGGCCTTGGCCCCGGCGTCGAACCCCTCGACGTCGGCGGTCGGGTCGCGCTCGGCGTAGCCGAGGCGCTGGGCCTCGGCGAGCGCCACGGCGTAGTCCGCCCCGTCCTCGCTCATCTTGGTGAGGATGTAGTTGGTCGTGCCGTTGACGATGCCGAGCACCCGCCGGATCGGCTCGCCCCGGAGCGACTCCCGCAGCGGCCGGATGAGCGGGATGCCGCCGGCGACGGCGGCTTCGAAGAGCAGATCGACCTGGGCGGCGTCGGCGGCGGCGAACAGCTCGGTGCCGACGTTGGCCAGGAGCTCCTTGTTGGCGGTCACCACCGGCTTTCCGAGCTGCAGCGCCGTGGTGATCAGCTCGCGTGCGGGCTCGATGCCACCGATGACCTCGACGACGAGGTCGATGCCCGGATCGGTGATCAGCGCGTGGGCGTCGCGGGTCAAGACGCCCTCGGGGAGGTCGACGGCACGCTCCCGGCTGACGTTGCGCACGGCCACGCGGGCAATCTGGAGGTGCAGCCCGGTGCGGGCGGCGATCGTCGAGGCCTGGGCGTCGATCAGCTGCACGAACGCGGCGCCGACGTGACCACAGCCCAGTACGCCGATGCGCACCGAGCGACCGGGTTCGGCTGCGTCGGAGTGGAGCGTCACGGCCGGGAAGGGTAGGCGACGGAACGTCCGCGCCGGAAGTGCGTTCCGCCGCGTCACCGAGGCTTCGCGAGCGCAGCGAGCACCCCGAACACAACGAACGCCACCACGAACCTGCGCCGCAGCCGCCCACGCGAGCGCAGCGAGCCGAGCCGGCGAGCCCATCAGGCGCAGACAGCGAGCGCGGCGAGCGATCAGGAATAGAAGCGGCGCAAGGCGAACACGAGGTCGTCGAAGCGCTTCTTGTCGAGGACCCCGCCGACGCGACGCACGCGGTCGGCATCGACGTCGAGGATGCGCTCCAGCTTGGCGTAGCTCGGGCGACCCTCGCGGTCCCACGCGCCGGTGCCGACCAGAACCTGGTGGGGGTGGTCTTCCTTCGTCGTCAGCGCGACACCGACGAGATCGCCCCGGCGACGACCGAACAGCGCCACCGGTCGATCCTTGCCCTGGCTCGGATCGTCCTCGTAGGGCACCCACGTCCACACCACCTCGCCCGGATCGGGTTCGCGCCCGGGCTCGGGCGCGTAGGTGAACGTGATCCCGTTCAGGTCGGCGATGTCGGTGCTCGGCGCCTCGTCGGTGGGCTTCGGCACGGCGACGCCTGCCTCGGTCTGGCGGCGCTTGGCAGGCCGGGTGAGCGTGTCCATCGCTCTGCGGAACATGCCCTTCAGCGGCATGGCAAGCACTCCCTCACGATTCGTCGACGTCGCAGCGTAGGAGGTCGTCGTACGTCTCGCGGCGGACGACGAGGCGCGACTCCCCGTCGCGCACGAAGACCACCGGGGGCCTCAGCACCTTGTTGTAGTTGGAGCCCATCGAGTGCCCATAGGCGCCGGTGACCGGCATGGCGAGGAGATCGCCCACGACCAGGTCGGCGGGCACGTGCGCGTGGTGGATCAGCACGTCGCCGCTCTCGCAGTGCTTGCCGACCAACCGCACGACCTCGGTGCGATCGGCGTCCGCAGCCCGCACCAGCAGCGCCTCGTACCCGCTGCCGTAGAGCACCGGGCGCGGGTTGTCGCTCATCCCCCCGTCCACGGCGACGTAGGTGCGGATCCCGGGGATGCGCTTGACGGTGCCGACGGTGTAGACGGTGATCGCTGCAGATGCAACGATCGACCGGCCGGGTTCGACCAGCACCCGTGCACCGAGGCCACTGGTGACCTTGCCGAGCACCCGCCCCCACTCGGTGATGGTCGGCGCTTCCTCGTCGGCGACGTAAGCGACGCCGAGCCCCCCGCCGAGGGTCAGCTCGGGCAAGCCCAGCGGCTGGAAGAACTCGGCCATCACCTCGGCGGCGCGGGCGAAGCTCGACGCCTCGAACACGTTCGATCCGATGTGGCAGTGCACGCCGACGAGCTCGGCGAAGCGCCCTGCGCGGATACGTTCGATCGCCCGCAGGGCGTCGCCGTTGGCGAGGTTGAAACCGAACTTCGAGTCGTCCTGGCCCGTGGCCACGTAATCGTGGGTGTGGGCATGGATGCCGGGCGTGACGCGCACCTGGACGCGGGGTGCGGGCAGTCCCTCCGCGCGGAGCGCCTCCAGGCGGTCGAGCTCGTCGAAGCCGTCGACGACGATCTGGCGCACACCTTCGACGAGCGCCAGGCGCAGCTCGGCATCGCTCTTGTTGTTGCCGTGCAGCACGCATCGATCGGCCGGCACGCCGGCGGCGAGCGCAGTGTGCAGCTCGCCGCCCGTGGCGACGTCGAGCAGCAGGCCCTCCTCGTGCGCGAGGCGGGCCATCGCCGTGCAGAGGAACGCCTTGGTCGCGTAGACGACGTTGCCCTCTCCGAACGCACCGATCGCCTCGCGGCACCGATCGCGCAGGTGCACCTCGTCGTACACGAACAGCGGCGTGCCCTGCTCGGCGGCCAGTTCGGCGACGTCGCACCCGCCGATCGACAGCGCCCCCGTGTCGTCGATGCGGACGCTGTCCGGCAGCAATCGCAACGGCACCGGACTCATCCGACACCCCCGCCTCTGCCGAACCTGCGGTCGAAACGCGCCCGATCCGGGCCGGATCCGACCGCAGGTTCACCACGAGACCCGAACCTGCGGTCGAAACGCGCCCGATCCGGGCCGGATCCGACCGCGGGTTCACCACGAGACCCGAACCTGCGGTCGAAACGCGCCCGATCCGGGCCGGATCCGACCGCAGGTTCGCTGGAGGGGGTCACATCCGCTCCGGGGTGTCGATGCCGAGCAGGCCGAGGCCGTGGTGGAGGATCCTCGCCGTGAGGTCGGCGAGCGCGAGGCGACTCGCCCGAGTCGCGTCGTCGGGGGCCCGCAGCACGGGGCAGTGCTCGTAGAACGTCGTGAAGTCCCCGGCGAGCTCGTACAGGTGGGTGCACAGCGTGTGCGGGCTGTAGGTGGCGAGCGTCGACGCGACCGCCGTCGGGTATGCGAGCAGGCGCAGGGCGAGTGCCCGCTCGGCCGGTTCGCCGAGCGTCGGCGTGACGCCGCGGACGCTCGCTCGCTCCACCTCGGCGCGACGGAAGATCGAGCAGATGCGGGCGTGGGCGTACTGGAGGTAGGGGGCGGTGTTGCCGTCGAAGGACAGCATCCGCTCCCAGTCGAACACGTAGTCGCGGATGCGGTCGCTGCAGAGGTCGGCGTACTTGACGGCGCCGATGCCGACCGCGCGGGCGACCGCCTCGCGCTCGTCGACCGGCAGGTCGGGGTTCTTGGCGGCGACGGATGCCTCCGCGCGCTCGAGTGCCTCGTCGAGGAGCTCCGACAACTTGACCGTGTCGCCGCTGCGGCTCTTCAGGATCTTCTTGTCGGGACCGAGCACGTTGCCGAACGCGACGTGGATCGCCTCGGTCGGCGGCCGCAGCCAGCCGGCCATGCGCGCCACCTCGAACACCATCTGGAGGTGCTGCGACTGCGGGGCTCCGACGACGTACAGGAGAAGGTCGGCGTGCAGCCGCTCGACGCGGTCGATGACGCAGGCGAGGTCGCTGGTGCCGTAGTTGAACCCGCCGGTGCGCTTCTGCACGATCAACGGCAGCGGGTCGCCGTCACGGTTGCTGAAGCCGGGCGGGAACACGACGTCGGCACCGTCGCTGACGGTCAGCAGGCCGCTGCCGCGGAGGCGATCGATGACCTCCGGCAGCAACGGGTTGTACGTGCTCTCGCCGGCGAGGTCGTCGTCGGTCAGCAGCACGCCGAGTGTGCGGTAGGCGGCGTTGAAGTGCTGAGTGGAGAGGTCGACGAGCAGCCGCCAGAGGCGCAACGTCTCGGGATCGCCGCCCTGCAGCAGCACGACCCGCTGGCGGGCGCGCTCCTGGAACTCCTCGCTGCCGTCGAACTTCGCCCGCGCCTGCTTGTAGAAGCCGTCGAGGTCGCCGAGGCTCAGCTCGTCGGCCGCCTCGGTCTCGCCGAGGTCGAGGAGGTGCTCGATCAGCATGCCGAAGGGCGTGCCCCAGTCACCGATGTGGTTCTCACGGATCACGTCGTGCCCGCGGAACGTCTCGAGCCGGACCAGCGCGTCGCCGATCACGGTGGAGCGGAGGTGCCCGACGTGCATCTCCTTGGCGACGTTCGGCGCCGAGTAGTCGATCACGATGCGCAGCGGCGCGGCGGCGGCCGGAACCCCGAGCCGCTCGTCCGCAGCGACCTCGACGAGCGCCTGGGCGAGGAAGCCGTCGTCGAAGGTCAGGTTGAAGAAGCCGGGCCCGGCGATCTCCACCGACGCGACGCCCGTGATCGAGGACTCGGCGGCGGCGAGCACCTCGACCGCGACGTCACGTGGCGGCCGCCCGAGCCGCTTGGCGAGGGGCAGCGCACCGTTGGCCTGGGCATCGGCGCGATCGCTCGGGCGCACGACGGCGTCGGGCGCGGGCCCGCCGGGGTCGAGCGCCCCGAAGGCGGGCGCGAGCAGGTCGGCGATCGTTGCGAGGGGGTCGGCCATGGCCCGCCCATTGTGCCCCTTCGGCGCCGCATCCGGCGTTGCTGTTCTCCCGCGAGGGGGAGGACGACCTCGACGTGGCGGCGGCCGAATCGACGCCCGGCAGCGGCCAGGCCGACGTCAGCCCGCCGCGGCCGGCTCGTGCATCGTGACCCGGTGGAGGATGCGCGCCGCGGTGCCGTAGTCGTCGATGGCGTAGTGCATGGTGCAGCGGTTGTCCCACATCGCGGCATCGCCCGCCGTCCACGTCCAGCGCACCGAGAACTCGGGCCGTTCGGCGTGGTCGCACAACATCGCGAGCACGCCGCTGCTCTCGATCTGGCTGAGGCCGACGACGCGGGTCGTCCACCCTCGGTTCACGTACAGCGCGCGGCGGCCGGTCTCGGGATGCGTGATCACGACCGGGTGAGTGGTCGAATCGGTGACCCCGGGGCGGCCGTGCACCGCGTGGAGCTCGTCGATGTAGCGCTGCGTCGCGGGCGACAGAGCGTCGTACGCGGCGTACTGATTGGACCACAGCGTGTCGCCACCCCGGTCGGGACACACCTGCATGGACAGCAGCGAGCCCAACGGCGGCGTCGCGACGAAGGTGACGTCGGTGTGCCACGCATTGGCACGACCGCCGGGCTCCGAGCCGTCGAGCACGAGGATCTCGCCGTTGGGACCGAGCGTGTGGTGTCGGCGGTGATCGCCGCCGCCGGTGGTCGTGGCGGCCAGGGCGCCGAACGCCGAGCCGAGCAGGATGTGCTGCTCATCGGTCAGTGCGAGGCCGGGGAAGAAGAGCACCTGGTGATCCAGCCAGGCACGCCGCAGCGCCAGGGATGTCTCCTCGTCGAGCCCGGCCGACAGGTCGAGATCCTCGACCCGTGCCCCGAGCGCCTGCGGTAACGGCGTGACCTTCATGCCCATCTGCGGATCTCCCAACGATCGTCCAACTTCTAAGCGCTTAGCTTAGTACCGTTCGAGCGGCTCAGGTGGCCGGTGGAGCGCTGAGGGCACCGGTCAGCATCGCGACGAGGTTCGTCCGATATGCCGCGTCATCGACGAGCGGCGACGAGCCCGAGGCGAGCTCGGTGGCGCGGGCGGCGAGCGACGCGGCGAGGAAGTGGCTCGCCTCGATGAGGCGTGTTGCGGCGATCTCGTCGGTCAACGAAGGCATCGCTGCACTGATCGCGCCGAACACGCGCCGCAGGCCAGGCAAGTCCATCTCGTCGCCGGCGCCAGCGGCGCCGACGCCCACGACGCCCCCCAACCGATGCACGAGAGCGGGCAGGATGCGGAGGTAGTCACGTCCGTCGTCGGTCCGGAGCTTCGCCGCCATCGGCGCCACCCAGATCGCGATGCTCTCACCCAACCCGACCGATCCGTGCGGGGCCGCCTGGGCATCGAGGAGGCGGATGCGCTCGGCGTCGATCTCGCGCTGATGCTTGCGACCGATCGCACCGAGCAGCCCGTCGCGCGAACCGAAGTGGTAGTGCAGCGCCGAGTTGTTGCGTTGCCCCGCCTCGGCGTTGATCTCACGCAGGCTCGCGCCGCCCACGCCGCTGCGAGCGAAGACCCGCTCGCCGGCGCGCAACAACCGGTCGCGGGTGGCGCTGCCGTCGCGTCCCATCCCGCGCAGCCTACGGACGGACGCTCGCCGGGTCCGTCCGAATGCCCGCCCACCAGAGTTCTCGGTCGGTTTCTGGTCGCTCTGGCGACCAGAAACCGACCGAGAACAAGGGATCGCGTCGGGTGCGCTGGCTACTGCTTGGCGTAGCTGTCGGCGAGCTCGCGCAACTTGTTCTTGGCGACCTTGTCGAGCGTCGCTCGGGGGAAGTCGTCGACGAGGTAGACGGCCTTCGGGCACTTGAACTCGGCGAGGCGCGACTTGCACATCGCGATGATCTGGTCGGCGAGATCGTCGGGCGCGTTCGGTGCCGGGATCACGAACGCGACGGCGACCTGGCCGAGGAAGTCGTGCTCCTGGCCGACGATCGCGACGTCCTGGATGCCACCCACCAAGCGGCAGGCGTCCTCGACCTCCTTCGCCGACACGTTCTCGCCGCCGACCTTCAAGGAGTCCTTGTCACGGTCCTGGAAGAAGAAGAAGCCGTCGGGCGACATGATCACCCGGTCGCCGGTCTTGAACCAGCCGTCGGCGGTGAACGCCTTGGCGTTGGCCTCGTCGTTGTCGTAGTACTCGAGGAACAGCTGGATGCCGCGGGTGCCGCGCACGAACAGCTCACCGTTCGCCCCCGGCTCGCAGATGCGGTCGTTCTCCGTGTCGACGACGAGCATCTCGTAGCCCGGCGTCGGGCGGCCCATCGTGCCCTGCGGGTAGTGCTGGTCGAACTGGTTGCGGGTCGCGTGGATCACCGTCTCGGTCATGCCCCAGCTCGATGTCAGGCGGATGCCGCCCATCAACTGCTCGAGCTGTGGCGAGATCAACCCGAACGCCCCGACCTTCAGCTTGTTGGGCGGGATCGGGTTGCCCATCACCGCCTTGACGACGAACGGCATGAACGAGAAGTGCGTGACGTCGTGCTTGGTGACCACGTTCCAGAAGTTCGACACCGAGAACTTCGGCGTGAGCACGATCGAGGCGCCGACGCCGAGCGCGGACCACGTCGACCAGCTCTGCGCGTTCACGTGGAAGTACGGCAGGTAGATCATGTAGCGGTCGCCTGGGCCGATCCGGATGTTGTCCGGACCGACGCGCGACGACCAGATGACGTTGGCGTGGGTGTGCACGACGGCCTTCGGACGCGATGTCGTGCCCGACGTGAACATGATCCCGACCGGGAGCATCGGTTCGGCAGGACGGTCGGGGAACGACGAACCGTCGCCGTGCAGGTCGGCGAACGTGATCCGCTCGGCGCCGATCGACGACGTCTCGGCCTCGGCAGCGGGCTCGCCGCTGTCGTCGACGGTGACCGCGATCCACTTGACCGCCTGGGCGTTGGCAGCGACGATCTCGACGTGCTGCGGCTGGGTGATCGCCGCCACGCAGCGGGTGTGGCCGGCGAAGTACTCGATCTCGGGCCCGGCGCTCTTGGTGTTCGTGGTGACCCCGACCGCGCCGAGCAGGGCACAGGCGAACCAGCTGAGCACCATCTCCGGACAGTTGTCGGTGTGGATCAGCACCTTGTCGCCGCGGGCGACGCCGCGGTCGGCGAGGCCGGCGGCGATGCTCTTGGCTTCGGCCACGAACTCTGCGTACGTCCAGGTGCGATCGTTGCCGTCGCGCGGCTCCCAGATCAGGAACGGGTGGTCGGGCGTGTTGGTGGCCCAGTGGTTCAACAGCCAGGGCACGTCCTGGCCGGTCATCTGGAACGCCTTCACGGCATCGACGTCGAACGGTGCTGCAGTCACGGCGTTCGATGCTGCCACGGCCCACCGGAGATCGGGACATCGGACGGGCACGGTCGGGCCCGTCGGCGCTAGTCTGCTCGCCCTGTCCCGCCCTCGTAGCTCAGGGGATAGAGCATCGGCCTCCGGAGCCGTGTGCGCAGGTTCGAATCCTGCCGAGGGCACTCGACGATTTCCGCCCTGACCAGGACATTCTCCCTGGTCAGACGATCGGATGTCTACCCGGCAGTGACCGTGAAGAACCCCGATTCTCCGCTCCGATTGGGAGGAGCTTGGGAGGAGAGGTCTGGCGATCCGGCTGAGGAATCGCTCACGACTGCCGCCCAGGTCCAACAGGCGCCCCGAATCCGGTGACGAGGGACGTCGAGCGGCTACCTCGGCCGGGCACGGGTTGCCGCATGGACTGCCGTCCTCTCGAGCGGCAGGCCGACTTCGGGCGCTCGAACGTCGCTTCAACTGCAACCCTCCAGGTCGAGGGTGAGCGGACCCGACGGGAGCCCGATCCGCGCACCCCTGCCGGGACGGCCGGCAGCCATCGCTCGTGCCTTCGTCGGCAGCTGGCGGGCGCGGTCGCCCCCTACCGGCACATCGGGGACAGCAATCGACGCGATCAGCTGGTCACGCAGACGCGACGATGGGGTGTGTATGACCCAGCGTGGACGGAGAATCTGCCGATGTCGCGCGAACGCATCTCCCAAGGCAGCTCCTTCGAACAGCAGATCGGGTACTCGCGTGCGGTGGTCGATGGGCGATGGGTAATCGTGTCAGGCACGACCGGCTACGACTACGCCACGATGACGATCAGCGACGACGTGGTCGAGCAGTGCCGACAGACGTTGGCCAACGTCGAGGATGCTCTCACTCGTGCCGGATCGAGCGCCGCCGACGTCGTCCGGGTCCGATACCTACTCACGGATGCCGACGACTTCGAGCCGTGCTGGCCACTGCTGCGCGACTACTTCAGCATCGAGTTACCAGCGGCGACCATGATGGTCGTCGGTCTGTCCGAGCACGCAATGAAGATCGAGATCGAAGTCACTGCGCGCAAACCCTAAACGAGCCCTTGGTGTGGTCTTCTTGTAGATCGTGCCGCCGGGGATGTCCAGCCGGCCTTCTTCCGCACGGATGGAGCGTCGTCGTTCATCGTCGCCTCAACAAGTGCGGCTACTGCGGTCGGATGTGTGTGGACCCATTTGCCAACGACCTCGCACGCGTATTGCCTCCACGTGGCGGTCAGGGTCCCTTCGCAGGATGCAGATGACTGGCCCCAGGACTATCTCTGGATCCGGACGGCAGGCGTTGTCTTTGCATCGATCACACGCGAGCCCGACGACGTGCGAGGACGAATGCTTGTGGGGTGGTCTCATGGGCGAGTTCGGGTATGCGCTCGGTCGTTGAGTGCACTCCGAAGCCGGCTGCTTCGAGTCGTTTGGTGACATCGGCGACGCCGTGCCGGTAAGTCGTGAGGGGAAGGCCTGTGCCGTACGCATCGGAACGCAGGATGGCCTCGCCGCCGCCGGACTGGAACGCCAGAAGCAGATGCCCCTCAGGTTCGAGGACGCGATGGAGCTCGATCAGACCCGAATATTGCAGCCATGGTGGTGATCGGGCGCTGACGGTGTCGGCTCGGTTCTGGAGGCGGTTGTCGAGTGTTTGCCGATACGGCGGGGTGGGTGGGGGCGCGTTTGGGGCCCGGGGTCGTGGTGGTGCTGGTTGTCCGGGCTGGTCGGTGGTGGCCTGGCCGGTTCAGGCGAACGCGGGCAGTGCCCGGATACGGGTGAGGGCGGCGATGAAGGCGTCGGCCCAGGCGTGCGAACGCGGGAGGCGCAGCCACAGCCGGCGGGCGTGGCGCACGACGCGGGCGGCGACGTTGAAGAAGGCCAGGCGCAAGCGTTTGCCGCGGCAGCGGTGGAACTGTGCGGGCAGGATGTGATCTCGGATCCAGCGCGAGACGTTGTGTGCCAGGGCGCAGGCGTGCCACCACAGCCAGTTCCCGAAGAAGTTCTGCACGGGCGCGTGGATCAGCCCGAAGTCCTCCTTCAGTTGGCGGATGGTGTCTTCGGGGATCCCGCCGCGCAGCCGGTGGTGGGCTTCGATCTCGGCAGCGGCGAGGTCGTCGATGTTGGTGACGATCGCGTGGAACCGCCATCCGTCGAGATCGTCGAAGGACAACTGGTTCCCGGCGGTGGTCCGCTGGCGGCGCACGATCAGTCGCAGCAGCCGGGGCCGCTCGTTGCGGCGCGGCCAGCCGACCTCGATGGAGGTCTCGGCGATCTCGGATCCCTTCTCGTTCTCCGCGCCCAACGCCGGAACCCAGCACGTCGCCGGATCGGCGGCGAGGCCGAGCACGCTGGAGCGCACGTTCGTCTTGTTCGGGGCGGTGATCGAGAACACCGCCCCGAGTTGCTCGCAGGCGGCGAACACCTGCTGCTGGTAGCCGGCCGAGTCGATCCGCACCCACAGCTGCTTGTCGGCTCGGACCGCGGCGGGGATCGCCGCCGCGCATTCGCGGATGAACCCGCCGAGCGCCCGACCGGGATGAGCATTGCCACCCCGGG
>CAZMGD010000106.1:0-13765 GCA_964565705.1 uncultured Ilumatobacteraceae bacterium
TGAAGTACCACGTGCAGACGTCCGGGAGGTCGCTGCACGCGCAGGAGATGTCGTTCAACGACATCCGCACCACACTGCAGGCGCTGGGCGCGCTCTACGACAACTGCAACAGCCTCCACACCAACGCCTTCGACGAGGCGGTGACGACGCCGTCGGCGGACTCGGTGCGCCGAGCGCTCGCGATCCAGCTGATCATCAACCGGGAGTGGGGCCTCGCCGGCAACGAGAACCCGTTGCAGGGGAGCTTCGTCGTCGAGGAGCTGACCGATCTGGTCGAGGAGGCGGTGCTCGCCGAGTTCGAGCGGATCAGCGATCGCGGTGGCGTGCTCGGTGCGATGGAGATCGGCTACCAGCGGGGCAAGATCCAAGACGAGTCGATGCTGTACGAGACCCGCAAGCACGACGGCTCGCTGCCGATCATCGGCGTGAACACGTTCCGCGGTCCCGACTCCGGTGCGGTGCCCACCACGCTCGAGCTGGCGCGTGGCACCGACGACGAGCGCCGGCGCGAGCTGGCCCGGCTGCGGGCGTTCCAGGAGGCCGGTGGTGGGCCGCGCGACGCAGCCCTGGACGCGCTGCGCGCAGCGGCCCTGCGCGGCGACAACCTGTTCGCGGTGCTGATGGACGCCGTGCGGACGTGCAGCCTCGGCGACATCACCCAGACGCTGTTCGACGTCGGTGGCCGGTACCGCCGCAACGTCTGACGCCGCGAGGGATCGGGGCAGGCGGTTCGCCGGCCTCCTGCGCGTACAGCCGTTCGAGGCGGCTCGCGCGGCCACATCTCGCTAGGTTCGCCACGGCACATCCACGGGCGCGGCCGGCCCGGAAAGCAGCGCATGGAGCACGTCGTCGTCCCCGGCACATCTGCGCCCGTGGTGCCGGTGCGTCGACCGTACGTGGTGCTCACCGTGCTCTGCTTCTCGCAGCTGCTGCTCAGCATCGACGTCACGATCGTCGCCGTCGCCAACCCGTCGATCCAGACCGGTCTGGGGTTCGACGGTGCCAGCCTCCAGTGGACGCTGACCGCGTACGCGCTCACCTTCGGCGGCTTCCTCCTCCTCGGTGGGCGGATGGCGGACCTGTACGGGCGGCGGCGCCTGTTCGTCATCGGCATCGCCGGCTTCACGGTCACGTCGCTCGTCGCTGGTGCGGCGCAGTCGCCCCTGCAGCTGATCGCGGCGCGCGCCGGGCAAGGCCTGTTCGCTGCGGTGATCTCCCCGTGCACGCTGTCGATCCTCGCCTCGACCTTCGCCGAGGGTCGAGGACGCCAGCGCGCGTACGGGCTCTGGGCGGCGACGGGCTCGATCGGTGGCATGGTGGGGTTCCTGCTCGGTGGCGTGCTGACGTCCGCGCTGGGCTGGCGCTCGATCTTCTTCATCAACGGCCCGATCGGGGTGCTCGCCGTCGTCTGCGCCATCACCTGGTTGCCGAAGGATCCATCGGCGCGGACGCGGCAGTCGCTCGACCTGCCCGGAGCGGTCACGGTGACGCTCGGCAGCGCGCTCGTGATCCTCGGCGTCGGCCAGGCCGAGACCCACGGCTGGACGTCGCCGGCGTCCAACGTCCCGCTGGTGCTCGGTCTCGGACTGACCGGCCTGTTCGTGCTGATCGAGGCCCGCGCCGCGAACCCGCTGCTGCCGATGCGGGTGCTACGCCGGCGCAACGCGCTCTCCATCGTGCCGCTCACGTTCCTGGCGGTCCTGGGCAACGCCACGATCTACCTCAGCGCGCTGTACCTCCAGCACGTGTTCGGCTACAGCGCGAGCACGTCGGGCGCCGCGGTGCTCGGCCTGCCGGTGGGGTTCGGCATCGGCGTCAACGTCGGTTCCCGGCTGGTGGACCGCATCGGCATGCGCCACCAGGCGGTGCTCGGCTTCGCCGTGGTGGCGGCCTCGTCGCTGTGGCTGGCGAGAACCCCCGACGACGGCTCGTTCGCCGCCTCGTACTTGCCGGGGCTCTTCGGCATCGGCGTCGGGATGGGGCTCGCGCTGATCCCGCTGATCACCACGGTGACGACGGGCGTGGCCGACGACGACCAGGGCGTGGTCGCTGGCGTGTACGGGATGTCGCAGCAGATCGGCGGTGCGATCGGGCTCGCCGTGCTCGCTGGGATCGCCGCCTCGGGCGGTGCCGCCGGCGCGGCGGGCGTGATCGTGCGCAGCATCGCCGAGGAGGCGCACGCGATCCGCGTTGCGCTGGTCGGTTCCGCGTTCGTCGCCGCCGGTGGCGCGCTGGTGTCGGCAGCGACGCTGCCGAACCACCTGTACCACCAGGGCCATGACACACTGCTGCCGATCACCGGCGTGCCCGAGCCGGTCGCGCTCGTCGAGACCGTGGCCGACACCGACAAGGGTCGGTAGGTGGTTGCTACGTTGGCCGCGGTGGAAGTACACCTGCTCGGACAGCTGCGGGTGGCGGGGGAGCACGGCGACATCCCGCTGAACGGCCCCCATGTTCGGGCCCTCTTCGTGCTGCTCGCACTGCAGCCCGGCACGGTGCGGTCGCGTCGTGCGCTGGCGGAGGCGTTGTGGCCGATGCGCTCACCGACGGATCCCAACAACGCCCTGCAGACCCACGTCTCACGCCTCCGGCGCCAGCTCGGCATCGACGTGGTCGCCACGACGCAGGGTGGCTACCGCCTCGACATCGAACCGATGTCGGTGGACGTGACGCGATTCGAGGCGGCGATCGCCCGTGGGCGCCACGCCGTGTCGGCGGGCCACGCCCGGGCCGCCGCAGCGACGTTGGACCAGGCATTGGCGCTGTGGCACGGCGAACCGTTCGTGGACCTGCACGGCTTCCCACGGCTCGCTCGCGCCGCGGCAGAGCTCGCCGACCTCCACGCCGAGGCGGTCGATCTGCGTGCCCAGGCCGGCCTGATGCTCGACGACGCGGCCACCGTCGTTGCGTCTCTGCGCACGCAGCTCGAGCGCCATCCGTTCCGCGAGCACAGCTACGTCTTGCTGATGCAGGCGTTGTACCGGATGGGCAACCAGGTCGAGGCCCTGCGCGTCGGCAGCGCCGCCGGGCGCGTCCTGCGCGACCGGGCCGGGCTCGAGCCGGGCGCCGAGCTGCGCGAGATGGAGCAGATGATCCTGCACCACGACGCCCGCCTCACGCCGGGCTCACGGATCCGTCCCGCCGCCGGCGCCGAACTCGCCGACCGCCGCGACGAGATCGCCGAGATCCTCGATTCGACGTTCGGGGACGACCCGACCTGGGCGGTGCTCGCCGTGTGCGGCGCGGCGTCGATGCTCTGTCGCGCCGGCCAGGTCGAGCTGGCGGCGCGGCTGGCGCTGCTCGGCGTCGAGGTCGCGGCGATCTACGGCTGGGAGCACCCGGCCCGCGGGGCGCTGCGCGAGGTGCTGGACGCGAGCGACCCAGCGAGTTCATGGTACGCCGATGTGCTGGCCCGGCTCGGTGACCTCCCCGATACCGCCGCCGGCTGAGTCGACCAGCACAGCGCCCGTCCGATGCGGTCGCGCTTCAGCTCTTGATCTCGGCGGGGGAGGGCACGGGTATGCCGCAGCGGCGCATCCCCTGCTCGACCCGGCCGATCACGGTCTCGATCACGGCGACTCGCCCGTAGCGCTTCTGCTCGCCGGACAGCACGTCCCAGGGTGCGAGGTGGTGGTCGGTGCGCTCGAACATCTCCTCCGCGGCGACGGCGTACGCCTCTGTCTTGTCGCGGTTGCGCCAGTCCTCGTCGGTGATCTTCCACTTCCGCAGCGGATCCTGCTCACGGTCGTGGAACCGCACGAGCTGCTCATGGGCCGATATGTGCAGCCAGAACTTGACGAGGATCACGCCTTCGCTGGCGAGCATCCGCTCGAACGCGACGATCTCCTCGAACGCCCGCCCCCACTCCTCGGTCGTGGCGAACCCCTCGACGCGCTCGACGAGCACGCGCCCGTACCAGCTCCGGTCGAGCACGGTCATGCCGCCGAGGCCGGGCACCTGTGGGAAGAAGCGCCACAGGAACGGGTGGCGCTTCTCGTGGTGCGTCGGCTTGGAGAACGACGTCACCCGGTAGTGGCGGGGATCGAGTGGGTCGACGAGTCGCTTGATCGCGCCGCCCTTGCCCGCGGCGTCGAGGCCTTCGAACACGACCATCAGACCGGGTCCGGGCAGACCGGTGCCCATCTCACCGCCGAGGTGCAGGCGCAGCTGCAGCCACCGGCGTTGGGCGGCGAGCAGCCGGCTCTGGTACTCCTTGCGGCTGAGGGCGGGGGTCAGATCGAGATGGTCGAGCCGCGTCATCGAGGTGCGACACTACGCACGCCGGGTGGCGAGGACGGGCATCAGGCAGGCGATGGTGTCGGCTCGTCGGAGGGCGCGATCGTGATGCCTCCCGGGGGTGTCGGGTCGGGCTCGATGACGCGCGTCGTCTTGCGGTCGATCGCCATGATGGCGAGGCCGATGGCGATGAACAAGAGGCCGAGGCCGACGACGAGTGCGGCGACGCCGAACGCGACGACCGACGTGAACAATGACGCGCGGAGGAACGACGAGTTCATCATCGTCGGCCGCCGGGGATCGTCCTGGTCCAGCTGGGCATAGGTGAGGCCGTCGGCGATCTCCGACGCGTGCGTCTTGATCACCGTCGCCTGGGAGTACGCGGTGAACGGCCCTTCGACGGGCTCGCCGGCGAAGTTCTGGGCGTCGTCGGAGACGGTGATGTGCTCGTCGGCGAGTTCGCGGTGCACGAGGTAGTAGGTCATGCCGCCGGCGATGATCATGAACCCGCCGGCGACGTAGAGGATGATCGAGACGATCTTGGGCAGCTTGCTCACGCCTTGGTTCCCTCCCTTGGCGGTCGGGGCCGCCTGCGGTCGAGCATATGCGTGGCCGCACGCCGGGCCGGGTGATCCTCAGTCGTGCCGGCGAGCCTTCGGGAAGTTGCCGCGGGTGTGGGGCGACTTGCGGTCAGGGCGAGCGGTGACCTGTTTGCCGCGTACGAGCGCGCGGCGCATCGCGTCCATCACCTCGTCCGCCGAGTCGCGCGGAACGTCGACGAGCGAGAAGCGGTCCTGGACGAGGATCTTGCCGATCTGGTTGCCGCGGACGCGGGTCTCGTTGGCGATCGCCCCGACCAGGTCCTGCGGGCGGATGCCGGCGTTGCGGCCGATGTCGAAGTGCAGCGTGGTGAACGGGCCGTCGTAGCGCTCGACGTGCTTGCGCTTGGTGCCGTCGCCCGCGTCGCGCTTCGGGCGCTGGGTGATCTCGGGGATCTCGACCTCGTCGACGACGGCGCCGTTGGCCTCGTCGACGAGCTTCAGCGCGGCGGCGGCGACGTCCTCGACCGGCAGCTCGGCGGAGAGGGTCGCGACCATCGACCGGAAGCGGTCGAGCCCTCCGTCGGCCACCGCGTTGCGCACCTCGTCCAAGGCGAGCTCGAGTTGCCGGGCACGCAACGCCGCGACCGACGGCACGCTGTGGATCGCGATCTGCTGCTTGGTGAGTCGCTCGATGTTGCCGAGCAGGCGCTGTTCGCGGGGCTCGGCGAGCGTGATCGCGACACCTTCGCGCCCGGCGCGCCCGACTCGGCCGATGCGGTGCACGTATGCCTCGGGAGCGGACGGGACGTCGAAGTTGAAGACGTGGGTCAACTGGTCGATGTCGAGGCCGCGAGCGGCGACGTCGGTGGCGATGAGCAGCTCCGTCGTGCCCGCGCGCAGCCGACCCATCACCTTGTCGCGCTGCTCCTGGCCCATCCCGCCGTGCAGCGCCTCGGCCCGGTAGCCGCGCCCGTTCAGGGTCTCGGTCAAGGTGTCGACCTCGCCGCGGGTGCGGCAGAACACGATCGCTGCTCCCGGCGCCTCGATGTCGAGCACGCGGCCGAGCGCCGCCGCCTTGTGGGCCCGCAGCACGATGTACGCGCGCTGCTCCACGAGCGGGGCTGCATCGGTCGTCGTCGGCTGCTGGCGGATCTGGATGCGGACCGGATCGTTCAGGTGGGTGCGGATGATCTTGTCGATGCGCGGCGGCAGCGTCGCCGAGAACAGCACCGTCTGGCGCGTGGTCGGCGCGGCGGCGAGGATCTGCTCGAGCTCCTCGGCGAAGCCCATGTCGAGCATCTCGTCGGCCTCGTCGAGCACGACCGTGCGCACGTCATCGAGCACGAGCGACCCGCGCTTGATGTGGTCGACCGCCCGCCCCGGCGTGGCGACCACGACGTGCACGCCGCGCTCCAACGCCTTCAGCTGGCGGAAGATCGGCTGGCCACCGTACACGGGCACGACGCGCGCATCGAGGTGGCGCCCGTACTTGTACATCGCCTCCGACACCTGCACGGCGAGCTCACGCGTCGGCACGAGCACGAGCGCGACCGGCGCGTCTCCGTCGCCGTCGGTCAGCATCTGCAGGATCGGCAGCGCGAACGCTGCCGTCTTCCCGGTGCCCGTCGCCGCCTGCCCGAGCAGGTCGCGCCCGGCCAGCAGCGGCTCGATCGTCTCCCGCTGGATCGGGGTGGGTTCCTCGTAGCCCAGCCCGGCGAGCGACTTCAACAGCTCCGGCCGCAGCCCGAGATCGGCGAAGCCCGGCGCGAGCTCTGCCGGTTCGGTGTCGGGTGTGCCAGGTTCGTCGTTCACGCCCCGACGACGATACGAGCAATTCCAGGTGTCCTCGTCTGAAAGAACCGCCGCGTTCGAAAGAACGACGAGCGCTGTGAACGAGGTGGCGACGACCGATGTTCTTTCGGACCCGCAACTTCTTTCAGACGCGGACAGGTCAAGACGTCGGCGCCGGTGGCCTCGACATCCACCCGCACCCATCTTCTACGCTCGATCCACCAGTGACGAAGGGGCAGCAACAGATGAGCGTGATCGAGGTGGCACCCGAGGCCGTGCACAAGGGAGCCGACGAGCTGCCGTTCGTCGACATCGGCGGTGGCAACAAGATGAAGGTCATCATGGTCGACGAGGGCCAGGGCCTCTGGATCATCGAGAACATCTTCCAGGCCGGGTTCGAGGTGATGACCCACAAGCACACCGGGCCCGTGTACGGCTACACGGTCTCGGGGGCGTGGAAGTACAAGGAGTACGACTACGTGAACCGCGCCGGATCGTTCCTGTTCGAGCCCGCCGGGTCGATCCACACCCTCACCTGCATCGAGGACGACACCCAGGTGTGGTTCCAGATGTACGGCTGCAACCTCAACCTCGACGACGACGGCAACATCGCGAGCATCTCCGACGGCGCCGGTTCGCTCGCCGCCTACTACGCGCTGTGTGAAGCCGCGGGCCTGCCACGGCCGGCCGTCGTGGTGCGCTGACGGCCCGCCCGCGCCACCGTCCCGGCACGTGAGAGTGTTCGGGGGATGCAGCTCCCGGTGATCGACGCGTTGCGAGCCTCGATCGCCGCGCCCCTTCGTCGCTCGTTGGGTGCGGCGCCGGCGGAGGCTGCCGAGCCGCCGCCGGGGTGGGCCGACGACCGCGACCCGGGTTGGTTCGGTCCCGGATCGGTGGTGTGGCGTGTGCACGGCGACGTGCCGGCGATGCTGATCGGTGGCGTCAGCAGCCTGCTGCTCCAGACCCTGCACCCCGGAGCGATGGCTGGCGTCGACCAGCACTCCAACTGGCGGGTCGACCCGCGCGGCCGGCTGCAGCGCACGGCCCGGTTCCTGGCCGCGACCACCTACGGGACGGGGGCCGAGGCCGAGGCCGCGGTGGCGATGGTGCGCGGCATCCACACCAACGTCCGCGGCACGCGACCCGATGGGCGACCGTACGAGGCCAACGATCCCGAGCTGTTGCGGTGGGTGCACGTCGCCGAGGTGTTCCAGTTCCTGCGCGCCTACCAGCGCTACGGCTTCCCGGCGCTGACCACGACCGAGCGCGACCACTACCTCGCTGCCGTCGCCCGCACCGGTGAGGCCCTCGGCGCGACCGACGTGCCGCACTCGGTCGCCGAGGTCGAGCAGTACTTCGACGCCGTCCGTCCCGACCTCGCGGCCACACCGGCTGCGATCGAGACCGCGCGCGACCTCCTCGTGCCGCGCCAGCGCGACCCACTGCAGCGTGCGGCGTTCGAGGTGATCGGCCGCGCCGCGGTCGGGCTGCTGCCCGGCTGGGCGCGCGAGATGCTGGCGCTGCAACGGCGAGCGCTGGTGGAGGATCAAGCCTCCCAGGTGGCGGCGACCGCGATGTCGATCGCGCTGCGGTGGGCGATCGGCGGCCCGGCCGCCCGACGCGCGGCGTGACAGCGGCCGCGCGGGTCAGTCCGTCGGTGGCGGGCCGTCGCAGCCGAGGTGGGCGACGACCGTCGCGGCGATGCTCGCCAGCTGCGCGAGCTGGTCGGCCGTGAGCACGTCGGCGAAGAGCTCGCGCACGTGGCGGACGTGCAGTGGTGCGGCGCGCTCGATCGTGTCCCGCCCGACGTCGGTGAGCACCACATACGAGCCGCGAGCATCGGTCGGGCAGACCTGGCGCTGCACGAGGCCGCGCTCCTCCATGCGGGTGATCTGCTTGGAGAGACGGCTCTTCTCCCACTGCAGCAGGGCACCGAGCTCATGGGCACGCAGACGCAGGCCGGGTGCCTCGGAGAGACCGACGAGCACCGCGTAGTCCGGACCCGACAGGTCCGATTCGCAGCGCAGCTCGTGGTGGAGTCGGGCCATCAGCCGGTCGTGCATGTACAGCAGGCCCCGCCAGGCTGCCTGCTCGTCGTCGCCGAGCCAGACGGTCTCCGCTGCCGCCCCGGTCGTCTGCGTGTTGGATGCGTTGCCCACCCTGCCCCCTGGGTTGTCGGAACCATCGTATGGGACACGGAGCGGCCATCTCGGTTGTCGTACTGTGGCACGATGGCATCGGGGAGGAGGTCGGTCCGTGCGCTCGCGCTGCTCGCCGCCGTGCTCGCCCTGTTCGCAGTGGCGTGCGGAGGCGACGATTCGCCCGACACCGAGCTCGGACCGGCCGAGTGGAAGGCGTCGGTCTTCGAGACCGTGCTGCGCGACGTGGCCCTCGGGCCCGCGCAGGCCGCGATGCCGGAGTCCGAGAAGCCGACGATCTATCTCGCCACCGCAGATGGCAGCGGCATCAGGGCCGAGGTCCAGGTGCTCGTGATCGGTGCCGTGAAGGACGACGCCGACCTGAAGATCCAGGATGACACCGCCGATGTGATCCTCGAGGACGAGCCCGACGCACCGGTGAGGGATCACGGGATGCTCGTCACGGTCAGCCCGCTGCCCGACGAGCAGTCCGACACGGTCGAGGTGGAGGTCGTGCTGTACTTCGACGAGACCAACGAGCAGGTCATCGACGTGACCCTGACTCGCGCTGGCACCGGATGGACGGTCGCGACGTCCGTGCCACCGAGCTGACGCTCGTCAGCGGTCCTCGCCGGGGTCGGAGCCGTCCTCCTGCACGGGCTCTGATCCGTCGGGTAGCACCCCGAGCAGGCTGCTCGCCAGCCTGATCGCCTCCTCGGCGGTCGCCGCATCGACCGATGCGAACGGGTCGACCGCGCGGTGGCGCAGGTGCTCGAGCCGTTCGAACGCGTGGTCGTCGTCGACCACCTCACCCGCGCCACGAGCGAGGTCGACCGCGGAGATCGCGTCGATGACCGCGTGGCGCGGCGCGCCATGGCTCCACGTCAGCGCCATCGCGAAGCGCGTCCGGGCGGCTGAGAGCGGGTTGACGACGTCGGACGGTTGGAACTGCTCGGCGACCTTCGCCGCTCGGATGTAGAGCACCGCCGCCGGTGCGAGCACGGCGGCGAGGAGACCCATCGCCGCCTCGATCGGCAGCGCGATCGCGGTCGCCAGCGCCGCGCCCAGTACCCAGGCCAGCTGGAACCGCCACTCGTAGCGGGCGAAGGCCCGGCCGGTCATCGCCTCCGGAGCGGTGCGCTGCAACAGGCTGTCGAAGCCCTGGCGTCCGACGCTCGCCGACACGCCGACCACCACGGAGATGATCAGCATCAGCGGTCGGGCGACGCCGAGCAGTCCGATCGCCGTTGCGATCGCCGGCGCGAGCAGCGCACCGGCGAGCAGCCGCTCCTCGTGGAATCGCCGTCGCAGCCTCGGCGCGACCACGTTGCCGAGGAACGACCCGATGCCGTACAGGAACACGGCGACGCCGTACACCCATGGCGGCTCACTGGATCGGCGCAGCGAGAAGGCGAGGAGGAAGACGAAGTATCCAACGGCACCGCGCAGCGCGAGCAGCCCGCCGGCGGCGTACACCACGGCGGGCATGTGGAGCTGCGCGTACTCGACCTCGTTCGATACCTCGTGGCGGTTCGCCGGCACCCGCACCGCGACGCCGACCAGCGCGGCCGCGACGAAGACGGCCGCGGCGATCGACAGCAGCCAGCGCGGGGTGGTGGCGGCCAGGATCAGCGCAGCGATGCCACCGCCGACGCCGGCCGCGATCGTGCCGAGGCGGGCGATGCTGGAGTTCGCCGAGACCAGCAGCTCGGGGTCGCGCACGAGCCTCGGGACGAGCGCCTGGCGCACGACCCCGCTCGCCTTGCTGCTGATGAGGAGGGCGAGTGCCATGAGGTAGAAGGTCAGGTCGTAGAGGGTGATCGCGAGCAGTACGCAGCACGTCGCACGCAGCAGGTAGCACCCGACGACCAGCAGCCGGCTCGAGCCGCGGAAGCGGTCGACGACGGGCCCCACCAGCGGGGCCAGCACGGCGAACGGCGCCATCGCGACGATCAGGTACAGCAGCACCTGGTTGCGCGACGCCTGCGGGCTGAGGCTGAAGAACAACGAGCCGGCGAGCGACACCGTGACGAACGCGTCGGCGACCCCGGCGATCATGTGCGACACCGTGAAGATCGCCAGAGGTCGGCCGCCCACCCGCCCGTCGAGCAGTGCCGACGCGCTGGTCGCCCGCCGGCGAAGGCTGCGGTGCTGGCTCACCGGGGTCCGCTGCCCTCTCTCACCGCACCATCGTGCCCCATCGGGCCCGACCCCCGACACCTCTTCGCCTGACGTCAGGTGTGGCGGAGGTGCTCCCGGCCGAGGTCGAGCAGCATCCGCACGTGCTCGTCGTGGAGGCCGTAGTACATCAAGCGCCCGGCGCGGCGCGAGCGGACGATGCCGCTCTGGCGCAGCCATCGCAGGGCGTGCGAGACGGTCGTCTCGGCGGCGCCGACGGCGAACGCGAGGTCCGACACGCACAGCTCGCCGCCCTCGAGCAGGGCGTAGAGGAGGCGGGTGCGCGTCGGGTCGCCGAGCACCCGGAACCAGTCGGCGAGCCGGTCGGTCTCGTCCGCGCTCGGCAGCCGCTCCTGGGCGAGGGCGACGCGCGCGGGGTCGACGAGGTGAGGTTCGTCGCTGGTGGGGACGGCAGCCACGTGTGGCAGGGTAACGTCAGCGGTCACAGCGACCGCTGTCACCGCTGTAACCAGCACCGAACGCCGACGTCTCGCCGCACATGCCCGCTCCCTCCGCCGCCGATCGCCTGCTCGACAAGCTGCGCCGTCTGGCGGCGGAATCCCTGGACGACGAGGAGCGGGCACTGTTTGCAGCACTGATCGCCCCGGCGATCGCCGCCGCCTACGGCGAGGCAGAGGTGCAGGGCTTCGACTCGACGGCGGTGGCCACGGTGCTGCCCAACGCGCTCACGGATGCGATCCGCGGCCGCGAGATCACGATTCAGGGACTCTGACCCTCGGCCGGCGCGTCCGCCGGCATCTCGTACAGCGACAGCTCGTGCTCGGCCGCGCCCTGACACACCTGGCAAGCCCGGACGTGGGCCCCGACCTTCGTCGGTTGATCGCCGCGCAGTGCGGCGAACGTCGCGCACGGACTGTGCTGGGCGCGGAGGGAGAGCTCGAGCACGAGCGCCTCGCGCAGCCGCTGGCGGGCGCGGTGCAGCAGCACCTTGGCCGCGCCGGTCGAGACGCCGAGCGCGGCACCGATCTCGGTCGGGCCCAGCCCGAGCTTCGTCGCCATCGTGATCGCCGTGGAGTCGCGGGGCGAGAGGGCAGCGACGCAGCCGTTGACGAGGGCGGCGAGGTCGGTCAGCTCGGCGCGGGTGTCGGGCCCGATCTCGCCGTCGGGCAGCCGCTCGGTCTCGGCGTAGTCGTCGTACTCGACGCGCCGCCGTACGCGGCGGTGGTCGATCGCCGTGTTGCGGGCGATCTGCAACAGCCACGGACGGAAGCGCTCCGGTTCGCGCAGCGCGTCGAGTCGTGAGAAGGCCTTGGCGAACGTGTCCTGCACGGCATCGGCGACGCCTTCGGTGTCGTGCACGTTGTCGCGGATCGCCATGCGGACCGCGCCGACGTGGCGGCGATACAGCGCGGCGAAACCTGTCGGGTCGCCCCGCAGCGCGGCGGAGACCGAGACGACGTCGTCCTCGACGGTGCCGGTGGCCATTGCCGGGCGAGCGTAGTTCGCAGCCTCGCCGGGTCGGGGGCCCCGCCTGGACCACGATCGCACTAGGTTCGACGCGGTGCCGCTCCGATCCACCGTCCCGGCCGAACGGTGAGCGTGGTCCGCGCCTCGCTGGCGGCCTCGCTGCCGGGTTACGACCTGGGCGGCGAGCTGGGCCGCGGCGGCTGGGGCGTGGTGCGCGACGGCCGCCATCGCACGTCGGGCGCAGCGGTGGCGATCAAGGAGCTGCCCCCGGCGTACGCTGCCGATCGATCGGTGCGCGACCGCTTCGAGCGCGAGGCCGAGCGACTGGTCGGCCTGCGTCACCCACACGTCGTCGCGGTGGTCGACTTCGTCGCCAACGGCGGCGTGTGCGCGCTGGTGATGGAGCAGGCGCGAGGCGGCTCGGTGTGGGGTGAGTTCGTCGTCGACGGGATGACTGCCCGCCGGGCGTGCGCGGTGCTGCTCGACGCAGCGAGCGCCGTGCACGCCGCCCATCAGCACGGTGTGCTGCATCGCGACCTCAAGCCGGAGAACCTGCTGTACGGACCCGACGGGCAGGTGCAGGTCGTCGACTTCGGACTGGCCCGCATCGTCGGCGGACCCGACACCGTCGCCACGACGCAGGGGAAGATCCTCGCGACGCCCGCGTACCTGGCCCCCGAGCAGGTGCTCGGCCAGGGGGTCGGCCCGGCGACCGACGTGTACGCGCTCGGGGTCATCCTCTACGAGCTGCTGTGTGGTGAGCTGCCGCACGTCGAGGACGGCACGCCGCTCACCACGGCGAGACGGCACGTGGACACCCCGCCGGTACCGCTCGGCGACCGCGCGCCCGACCTGCCGGAGGAGATCCAGGCGGTGGTGATGCGCGCGATCAGCCGTCACCAGGACGACCGGCCGCAGACCGCCGACGAGCTCCGCGGCGCGCTGTCGGCGGCGGCAGCGGCGGCCTGGGGGGACGGCTGGCGGTACGCGGGCGGATCCGAGGGTGCGGTCGTGCGGCCCAACGTGATCGGCCATCCCGTCGGCGGCACGGCAGCCTCGATCCCACCCGAGGAACAGGTGCCGCTGCGGACCTTCACCGTGCTGCCGCCGTCACCGAAGCGCTTCCTCACCGTCGCCGCGGTCGCAGCCGCGGCGACCGTGCTGCTCGCCCTGTTCGGACTGGGCTCGCCGGCGAGGGAGGGAGGCATCACCCTCGTCGGCGTCGAGCCCCGGTCGATCGACTTCGGCGAGCCGCTGACCATCGAGGTGGAGGCGCCGCCCGGACGGCTCGCGGCCGTGGTGTCGATCGGCGGCCTCGACGTCGCTCGCGTCGTGCAGGACTCCGTGGATGCCGGCACCGGTCGACGCCGGGCCACGTTCGATCTGTCGCACGTCCGGTACCTGGTCGCCGGCCGCTCGACCCTGATGGTGGCGACCACCGACGGCGAGCTG
>CAZMGD010000107.1:0-11704 GCA_964565705.1 uncultured Ilumatobacteraceae bacterium
CGGGGTGCCCCGACGCTCGGCGATCTTGCGCTGCACACCGCGGCGCGCTCTCGACGTCAGCGGGTCCGGGATCTGGCGGCCGGTGCTGAGCCGCCAGAGCCCGAGCGTGTAGGTACCCGCGCCGAACGCGCCGATCAGACCGACGATCAAGAACCCGATCGCGACCGGGATGTGCAAGATCACGGGCACCAGGCCACCGACCACCCAGGCCAGCTGGAAGCGGGTCTCGAACTGGGCGAAGGCCCGGCCGCGGTTGGCGTCGGGTGCGCCCGCCTGCACCAGCGAGTCGAACGCGAGGCGCCCGATCGCGCCGGCCAGGTTGCACAGCGCCATCAGCAGCAGGCCGGCGACGATTCCGCCGAGGATGGTCGCGATCAGGCCGGCAACGGCCACCAGCCCGAGCGCGCCGACGAGCATGCGGTCCTCGCGAACGGCGCGGCGGATCTGCGGGCCGACGATGTTCCCAGCCATCACCGCGATCGAGGCGAGCGCGACGCCGACCGCGAACCACAGCGTGCCCTTCGACTGGTCGCGCAGCCAGAACAAGAGGTGGAAGAACAGGAACCCGATCGACGCCCGCACGAGGCCCATCGCCGACGCGGCGAGCACGATCGGGATCGCCCGCAGCTCATGCACCTCGGCCGCGGTCTGCGGCTTCGGCGCCACCGCATCCGCAGGCAGCTGCCACGCCGCGAATGCAGCCGCGACGAACCACGCGGCCATCACGACGACGGTCAGCTTGGGGCTGATCAGGTATGCCAGGGCAGCGGGCGCGACGGCGAGGAAGCCGATCACCCCGGAGATCACCCCGAGGCGCGAGTTGGCCTCGACGAGATCGGCTTCGCTGCGCACGACGCTCGGCACGAGGGCGGCGCGGCTGACCGCATAGGTCTTCTGCAGCACGAGCTGGGCGAAGGCGAGTGGGAACAGCACCAGCGAGTCGAGCGTGCCGACCATCAGCAGGCCGACCACGGCGCGCACTGTCGCCACCCCCACCACGACGAGGCGCCGGCCGCCGGGCAGCCGGTCCACCACGGGGCCGATCAGCGGCGCGATCACAGCAAATGGGGCGAGGCTGATCGCCAGGAACTTGAGCACCTGGGTGCGCCCCTGCTCGGGGCTGATCGACAAGAACAGCGACCCGGCGAGCGCGGTGACCATCGCCACGTCGCCCGCCGCCATCAGTGCGTGCACCCGCGCCAACCGCCGGAACGGCGCGACCATGCTGTAGCGCTGGCGCGCCGCAGGACGGGGCCGGGGCTCGCTCATCAGCCGCATGCTAGGAGGCAGGGCCGACCCGGCCCGGGCTACCCCCGCGAGCGCTCGTACTTGTAGCCGAGGCCGCGGATCGTGACGATGTGCACGGGGTTGGCGGGGTCGGGCTCGATCTTCGCCCGCACCCGTTTGACGTGCACGTCGAGCGTCTTGGTGTCGCCCACGTAGTCGGTGCCCCACACCCGGTCGATCAGCGTCTCGCGCGTCAACACCCGCCCGGCGTTGGCGAGCAGCAGGTGCAGCAACTCGAACTCCTTGAGCGGTAGGGAGATCGTCTCGCCCCGCACGACCACCTCGTGCTCGATCGGATCGAGGCTGACGTCGCCGACGACGAGCGCCCCGCCCGCTTCACCGCCGGCGGCGCCCTCGCGGTCGCCCGGCGCCCGGCGCAGCACCGCGCGGATGCGAGCCACGAGCTCACGCAACCGGTAGGGCTTGGTGATGTAGTCGTCGGCGCCGACCTCGAGTCCGACGACGGTGTCGATCTCTGCGCCCTTGGCCGTCACCATGATGATCGGCACCTGCGTGCGCCGCCGCAACTGGCGGCAGACGTCGATGCCCGACACCCGCGGCAGCATCACGTCGAGCAGCACGAGGTCGGGGTTGACGAGGTCGAAGCGGGTCAGCGCCTCCAGGCCGTCGCGTGCAACCTCCACCCGGAAGCCTTCGCGCTGCAACCCGACGCTCAACGCGTCGATGAAGCTCTCCTCGTCCTCGACCACCAACACGGTCTGCACCGACATCGCGTTCCTCTCAGCCAGCCGTCGCGGATGTGACCGGCATCGGGCCGGGACCGGCGGGGATCCGCAGCGTGAACACCGAGCCCTCGCCCTCGGTGCTGTCGACGTGCACGGCGCCGCCGTGGTTCGTCGCCACGTGGCGCACGATCGCCAAGCCGAGCCCGGTGCCGCCGGTCTCGCGTGAGCGGGCCCGGTCGACGCGGTAGAAGCGCTCGAAGACGCGGTCGAGGTCGCGTACCGGGATCCCGATGCCCTGGTCGGCGATGCGCAGGTCGACCCACTCGCCGTCGGTCGCCGTCGACACCGTGACGACCGTGCCCGCCTCGGAGTACTTCACCCCGTTCTCGACGAGGTTCGAGATGGCCGACACCAACTGGCGCCGGTCGCCGAGCACCGTCACGTACTCCGACACGTCGCCGAGCCGCAGCGTGATGCCCCGCCGCTCGGCGAGCTGGCGCGACCGGTCGAGCGCTTCAGCGAGCACCATGTCGACGTACACCACGTCGCGCACGGCTTCGCCACCGAGCTCGATCCGGGCCAGTTCGAGCAGGTCGTCGATCGTGCGTGCGACGCGATGGGCCTCGTCGACCATCTTGGCGGCGAAGCGTTGCACGATCGCTGGGTCGCCCTCGTCGGCGAGCGCTTCGGCGAGCACGGCGATCGCGCCGACGGGCGTCTTCAGCTCATGGCTGATGTTCGCCACGAAGTCGGTGCGCACCGCATCGAGTCGCGACCGCTCGGTGATGTCCTCGACGATCACGATCGATCCCCCGCCGTCGAGCGTCGTGGCCTGGACCTCGACGACCCGGCGCGGCGGCCCGTACACCTCGAGCACCTGCCGCGTCGGATGACCGCCGGCGGCCAGCGCGAGGTCGCGCTGCAGGGCCTCCTCGACCAGCACGTCTGCCGGGCGGGATCCGGTGAGACCACGTGCCATCGCGTTGCGGTAGACCTCCGTGCCATCGGTACCGGCGAGCACGATGCCGATGCGCAAGGCATCGAGCGCGTCGAGCACCGGCAGCTCCTCGTCCAACGTCGGCGGGTCGGGTTCCGCCACGATCGCGGTCTCCACCACAGTCGCTGGCGCCGGCGTCCGCCGCGTGGCGAACACCCCTGCGGTCACGGCCGAACCGACGGCTGCACCGGCCAGCAACAGCAGGTAGGTCACGCCGGGTTCACGTCCCGTTCGTCTCGCTGCCCCCGACGATGGGGGCGGCGTCGAGGGCCGGCTGATCACCGAGCCGGGCGCGGTGGCGCGCGGCACCGAGCAGCTCGGGGGTCCAGCCGTCCACGATGTAGCGCACCTTCTCGCTGATGTTCACCGCATGGTCCCCGATCCGCTCGTAGAAGCGGGCGACGACGGCGAGCTGCACGGCGACCTGGAGGTCGATGCGCCCGCCGGCGTGGCTCTCGAAGATCAGCTGGATGAACTGCCGCTGCAAGCTGTCGAGGTAGGAGTCCATGTCGTCGGTCGCCGCCGCCTTCGCCGGGTCGCTCTCCACGTAGGCCTCGATCGTGTGCGTCCACAGCTGCGTGGCCTGCTGCCCCATCTTCGTGATCACGCCGCGCAGCTTCGGGTCGAGGTCGTGGCCGTAGATGCGGCGCGCCGCCTTGCAGATGTTGACGACCAGGTCGGCGGTGCGCTCGATCTCGGGGATCATCTTGAGGGCGGCGACGAGCTGGCGCAGGTCGCCGGCGACGGGCGCCTGCAGCGCGATCAGCTGGATGCAGCGGTCCTCGATCTCGAGCGCGCGAGCGTCGAACTCGTCGTCACCGAGGATCACGTACTCCGCGCCCTCGAGGTCCTGCTCGAGCAGGATCGAGGTGGCTCGGGGGATGCTGTCGGTGACCGACGCCGACATCCGCACCAGCTCGTTGCGGACGTCGTCGAGATCGTGGGCGAAGTTCTTGCGGAGCGTTGGTTCCATCGTCTGCCTCCTCAGCCGAACCGGCCGGTGACATAGGCTTCGGTGCGCTCGTCGTTCGGGTTCGAGAAGATCAGCTGCGTCGCGTCGTACTCCACGAGCAGGCCCGTGCGGCGGTCGCTGTCGGATGCCAGCTCGGTGGTGAAGAACGCGGTCCGGTCGCTGACGCGCGCCGCCTGCTGCATGTTGTGGGTGACGATGATGATCGTGTAGTCGTGCTTGATCTCCTGCATCAGCTCTTCGATGCGAGCGGTGGCGATCGGGTCGAGTGCCGAGCACGGTTCGTCCATCAGGATCACCTCCGGCTCGACGGCGAGGGCGCGGGCGATGCACAGCCGCTGCTGCTGCCCGCCGGACAGGCCGAGGGCCGAGGCGCCGAGACGGTTGTGCACCTCGTCCCACAGCGCGGCCCCCTTGAGCGACCGCTCGATGATCGAGTCGAGCTCGGCCTTCTTGCGGATCCCGGCGAGGCGCGGCCCGTAGGCGATGTTGTCGTAGATGCTCTTCGGGAACGGGTTCGGCTTCTGGAAGACCATGCCGATGCGGCGGCGCACCTGGGTCGCGTTGATGTCGGGGCCGTACAGCGGGATGCCGTGGTAGTCAAGCGTGCCCTCGACGCGGCACCCCGGAATCGTGTCGTTCATCCGGTTGAAGCAGCGCAGCACCGTGGACTTGCCACAGCCGGACGGGCCGATGAACGCGGTGATCTCGTGCCGCTTCACGTCGAGCTGCACCTCACGCACGGCCCGGAAGCTGCCGTAGTACACGGCCAGGTCGCGCACGTCGAAGACCACCGGCTGGGCGGCCTCGGCGGCTGTCTCTCCCTCACCGACGGTCACGGACACGTGAGCAGTCTGCTCGCTCGTCATGTTCACACTCTCAAGCATGGGTCACCGGTTCTTCGAAAGTCTTGCAGTCACGATGCGAGCCGCAACCGTGAACAGGAAAGCGAGGGCGACGAGCGTCAGCGCCGCACCCCACGCCCGCTCCTGAGCCGGAGCGTACGACTCCTTGGCGTTGCCGTAGATCTGCATCGACAGCGAGGTGTTGGCGCCTTCGAAGGGGTTCCAGTTCGACGCCTTGGCGGCGCCGATCGTGAACAGCAGCGGCGCGGTCTCGCCGGCGGCGCGGGCGACGGCGAGGAGACAACCGCTGACCATGCCGGGCCCCGCGTTCGGCAGCACGACCCGCAACGTGGTGCGGCTCTCCGTGGCGCCGAGCGCGTAGCTGGCGTCGCGCAGGTTCTGGGGCACCAACTGCAACATCACCTCGGCCGAGCGCACCACGATCGGGAGCATCAGCAGGGCGAGCGCCAGCGCCCCGGAGAACGCGTTGAGGTCGCCGTGTGGCACCAACCAGAACAGGTAGATGAACAGGCCCATGATGACGGAGGGCACACCGGCCATGACGTTGGCCAGGAAGCGCAGCACCCTCGCGAACGCGCTCGTCTTGCCGTACTCGTTGAGGTAGACCGCGCCGAGGATGCCGAGCGGCACGGCGATCACGGTGGCGACCGCGGTGATCACGATCGTGCCGACGATCGCGGCCTTCATGCCGGGCCCCTCGCGGCGCGGCGTGAGCGGGATGTCGGTGGTGAACCACTTCGGGAAGTCGGCCAACACGATCGACAGACCCTTGCTGATGAGCGTGCCGAGCACGAACAGGAGCACGATGACGACCACGGCGACCGACAGCCCCATCAGGATCGTCATCACCAGGTTCTTGACGCGACGCGTTCCGCTGATCGCGCGCAGGTCCTCGCGCAGGCCGACCGGTGCACCGTCGGCGATCGGGGCGATCGTGGCCATCAGGCGCTGCCCCGGAGCCGTCGCAGGGACCGGTTGACGATCCACGTGGCGATCAGGTTGACGATGATCGTCATCGCGAACAGGGTGAGGCCCATCGCGACGAGCGCCGAGCGCTTCTCGTCGGAGGTCGCCTCGCCCCATTGGAATGCGATCACGGCCGGCAGCGAGTCGCCCGGCGACAAGATGTTGGCGGTGATCGTCGGCGACGATCCGATGACGAGCGCGGCAGCGATGGTCTCGCCCATCGCCCGGCCGAGACCGAGCATGACGCCGCCGGTGATGCCGCCGGCGGAGTGGGGCATGACGGCGCCGGTGATCATCTCCCAGCGCGTGGCGCCGAGGGCGAGCGCACCGTCGCGGTCGGTCTGGGGGGTGGTCTCGATCACCTCACGGGAGATCGACGAGACGATCGGGATGATCATGATCGCGAGGATGATCCCGGCGGTGAGGAACGCCCGCCCGCTCAGCGCCGGGCCGAACACCTGGCCGATCACCGGGATGTCGCCGAACCACTCGTGCAGGTCCTTGAAGAAGCCCTGCAACTTCGGCCCGAAGTACAAGATGCCCCAGAGGCCGAACACGACCGATGGGACGACGGCGACGAGATCGATCAGACTGACGAGCGGTCGGCGCAGCCAGTCCGGCGCGACCTGGGTGGTGAACAGGGCGATGCCGATGCTGACCGGCACGGCGAGGATGACCGCGATCAGCGAGGTCAGCGCCGTGCCGAAGATGAACGCGAGGGCCCCGTAGACCCCCTGCGAGGGTGCCCAGCGGCTCTCGGTGAAGAAGCTGAGACCGGTCTCGCTCAGCACCAAGCGGGACTTGTCGGCCAACGTGATCGTGATCAGCGCGAGCACGAGGAGCACCGCTGCGCCGGCGAGGATCGTGAGGAGCTTGAAGCTGCGGTCGGCGGTGCGCTTGCCGCCGCTCAGGTCGACCTGTTGCAGCTTGAGGGTGGGGCTGGCCATGTGGCGGGCGGGCCTCTCGTCGAAAGGTGGGATCGAGCACGACAGGGGCGGGTGCGCCGGGGGGTCGGCGCGCCCGCCCCGCCGTTGGGGTGGTGGTGGTCAGGCGCCGATCTTGGCGATGTTCTCCAGCGCCTTCGCCTGCAGCTCCTCCGGCAGCGGCGCGTAGCCGAGCTCGGGTGCGAGCTCCTGCGCGTCGGTCAGCAGGTAGGTGAGGAAGCCGCGCAGGTTGGCCGCGGTCTCAGCGTCCTCGTGGGTCGTGTAGGCGATGATCCAGGTCTGGGCGGCGATCGGGTAGGCCTCCGCGCCGTCGGCCCAGCCGACGAAGAACGTGAGGTCGTCGTTGATCTCTGCACCCGCGGCGGCAGCGGAGGTGGCCTCGACCGTGGGGTACACGAACTCGCCCTCCTTGTTCTGGACCGAGGCGTAGACGAGGTTGCTGGCGACCGCGTCGCCGAGGTCGACATAGCCGATCGCGCCGTCGGTCTGGGTGATCAGCTGGGCGACACCCGAGTTGCCGTCACCGGCGAGCGTGCCGCTCGGCCACTCCAGCTCCGAGCCCGTGCCGAGGTTCCACACGCCGGCCTCGGCGGTGCCTTCGGCTCCGACCGACGCCTCGAGGAACTTCGCGAAGTTGTCGGTCGTGCCCGAACCGTCGGCGCGGTGGACGACGGTGATCGTCGTGTCGGGGAGGTCGACGCCCTCGTTGTCGGCGGCGATCGCCGGGTCGTTCCACGTCGTGATCTCGGTCTGGAAGATCTTGGCGATCGTGGCCGGGCTCAGCTGCAGCTCTTCGACGTCGGAGAGGTTGTACGACACCGTGATCGGCGCGACGACGGTCGGCACGTAGACGAACTCCCCACCGTTGAACTTGGCGAGGTCCTCCTCCTTCACCGTCGAGTCGGTGCCGGCGAAGTCGACGACCTCCGACTGGAGGTCGGTGCGCCCCTTGCCGGAGCCGCCGCCGCCGTAGTTGATGGTCAGGTCGGGAGCAAGGACCGAGAGCTCGGCGATCGCCTCGTCGTAGAACACCTTCGGGAACGTCGCGCCCGAGCCATTGAGCTCGCCGCTCAAGGAGGCGAGGTCGACGTCCGTGGCCGAAGCGCTGGTGGACTCCGATCCGGCGGTGGTCTCGGTGCCGCCCGCCGCAGCAGCGGTCGTCTCCGGCGCCGCGGTGGTGCTGCCCGAGTCGTCACTGCCGCAAGCTGCGGCGATGAGCGACAGGGCGATTGCGCCGACCAGGAACTGGTGGCGCCGCTTGAAGGTGTTCACGTGTGGCTCTCCTTCGAGGTGGGGGGGAACAACCGCGAGGACGGTAGGAATCGCAGGTGTCGGTCACCCGGAGTCCGGGTGAACGAGAGGTGAACGACGGTCAAAGCTTGAGCGAACGACCGTGCGGGGCGGCCGCTGACCTGAGGTGATGTGACCGCGGTCGCAGTCAGGCGCGCAGCCAGCGGCGTCGCTTCGTGCGGTCCACCGCTCGCCAGGTCCTCAGCCAGGTGCGGCGGCGGCGGTCGATCTCGGCCCGCTCGGCGGCGACGAGCTGGCCGATCGCGAACGCCTGGACGGCCGACGCTGCAGGGAGTCGCTCGCGCAACCACGCTTCGGCGTTGGCCGCGTCGTTGAGGTCGCCGAGCTCGTCCTGCAGCGCGGCGAGCACCGCGGCGTGCTTCGCCGCCGCCGGCTCGACCGGTGCCGCGGCGTCGGCCGCGTACCGGAACCGCTTGGCGCGGATCCGCACCCGGTGGATGTCGTCGATCGCGACGTCGTCGGGATCGTCGGCGCGAACCACCCGGCGAGCGGCCTTGCGCAGCGGCTGCCACGAGCGCCGGGCGAGGTCGTCGAACGTCGCCGCCGCGTCGGCATCGGCCTCGGGCGTCAGCGGTGGGTGGTTGGCGGCATCGACCAACGCCTCGAGCAGCGAGCGGTAGCGATCGCTGAGCATCGCCGCCTCGAGCGCCTCGCCGGCTCGCTCGCGCTCGGCGACGATCTCGTCGATCAGCCACATCGCGTTCGCCTGGTCCTCGTCGTCGAGGCCACCGACGCGGTCGATGAGCCGGCTGCCCAGAACGTCCGCGTCGCGGACGTCGCCGAGCACGTCGGCCAGCCAGCGCAGCTCGACGGCGATCGCGTCCGCCCACTGCTCGTCGACCAGACCGGCGAACGTCCGCAGGTCGCTGCGCAGGCGGCGCGTCGCCACGCGCGCCTGGTGCACCCCCTCGGGTCCGAGGTCGAGGCGGATCGCCAGATCGTTGGCGAGCAGGCGGGCCACGGCGCGCGTGATCGTCAGCGTCACCACATCGCCGGCGGTCGCGTCGTGGGGCAACCTCGCGTCCGGGTCACCGGGTACCACCGGCCGGCGCACACGCCCGCCGAGCAGATCGAGCAACGGCACGGTGTCGCCCAGGTGCTCGGCTCCCGCGCTCTCGAAGCGGGCGACGAGCTGGCCGACCAGCCCCGCGTCGCCGTCGATGTGCACCAGCGTCCGCCGGGCGCTGACCCGCCGACCGGTCAAGAGGGCGAGATCCTCCAGCACGACGGTGGCCCGCCGCGGCTCCGGCGCCGCAACCGGGGCGGAGACGGAGACGGGGACGGCGACGGCGACGGCGGCCTCCGCCACGGAATCCGGGTCGTCGGCGACATCGGAGCGTTCGGGAACGACGTCGGGTTCGGGGGCCGGCGATGGCGGCGGGCGCAGCACGACGTCCCACGATCGTCGCCGGTCGCGCACGGTCACCGCCGCCGACAGGGGGGCACCGCGCAACACGCCGGCCACCGCGTCGGGGGGTCGCCCGTCGACGATCGGCTCGGCGTGCAGCACGACGTCGTCTCCCACGTCCGCGTGCCACCACGGTGATGGAGCCACCCAGACGTGCCAGGCATCGTCGCCACCGCGGACCTGCACGCCACTGCGCAAGAGGCGCAGGTCGGATGCGTCGTACAGCACGTCGTCGACGGCCTCGCGCGCTCCCGCACGCACCAGGACACCGGGAACGGAACGCAAGATGTCGGGCACCTTGAGGTCGGCCCAGACGGCGAGGGTCGGCACGGGAATCAGGCGCGCCCGGTCTGGCGGGCGGCGACCCAGTCGTAGAGGAGGTGCTGCGGGTGCGGCTCGTTGCCCTCCGGTCCGCAGCGGTGCCAGGTGCCGGCCTGATCCAGCTCCCAGCGCACGACGTCGGGATCGAGGTCGAAGCGCAGCACCTGATCGACCCATGCCTGGTGCTTGGGGTGGGCCAGCGGCGTCAGGACCTCGACGCGCCGGTCCAGGTTGCGGGGCATGAGATCGGCGCTGCCGATCAGGTGCACCGGCTCGCCCGGGCCCTTGCCGTTGGCGAAGCGGAAGACCCGGCTGTGCTCGAGGTACCGGCCGACGATGCTGCGCACCCGGATGTTCTCGCTGATGCCGGGCACCCCGGGCAACAGGCAGCAGATGCCTCGCGTGATGAGGTCGATCTGCACCCCGGCCTGGCTGGCGGTGTAGAGCAGCTCCACCATCTTCGCGTCGGCGAGCGAGTTCATCTTCAGCGTGATCCGGCCGTCGCTGCCGTAGGCGGCCTCGTTCTCGATCAGCTCGCTGAGCTGGCGCCGCAGGTGGGTCGGGGCGACCAGCAGCGTGCGGTAGGGCTCGTCGCGGCTGTAGCCGGTCAGGTGGTTGAACAGCTGCGTGACGTCGGCGCCGATCGCCGGGTCGCAGGTGATGTAACCCAGATCCTCGTACAGCCGGGCGGTCTTCGAGTTGTAGTTGCCGGTGCCGATGTGCACGTAGCGGCGCAGCCCGTCGGTGTCGTTGCGCACGACGAGGACGCACTTGGAGTGCGTCTTCAGGCCGACCAGCCCGTACACCACGTGCACCCCGGCCCGCTCCAGCGCCTTGGCCCACCCGACGTTGGTGGCCTCGTCGAAGCGGGCCTTCAGCTCGACGAGCGCGACGACCTGCACCCCGCGCTCAGCGGCGCGCATCAAGCTGCGCGCCACCGGGCTGTCGTCCGACGGGCGGTACAGCGTCATCTTGATCGACTGCACCCGAGGGTCGTCGGCCGCCTCGGACAGGAACGCCTCGGCCGAACTGGCGAAGCTCTCGTACGGGTGGTGCACGAGGAGGGCCCGCTCGCGGATCACCGAGAAGAACGAGCGCTCCGCATCCTCGGCAGCCACGACCCGCCCGGCGGTGACGGGCGCCCACGGCTCGTCCTTCAGGTCGGGCCGGTCGAGCGAGGCCAGCTGGAACAGGCAGGTGAGATCGATCGGGGCCCGGTGATAGGACACGTCACCGGGTTCCAGGTCCAGCTCGGTCACGAGGAGGTTCAGCATCTTCGGGGTGATCGTGTCCTCGACCTCGAGCCGCACCGCCCCGCCGAAGCGCCGCCGGCGCAGCTCCATCTCCACCGCGGCCAACAGGTCGTCGGCCTCCTCCTCCTCGAGCGTGAGGTCGGCGTTGCGGGTGACGCGGAACGACGTCGCGTTGCGGATCTCCATCCCGCTGAACAGCGTCGGCAGCTGAGCCTCGATGACCTCCTCCACCGGCACGAAGCGCTTCCCGTCGGGCAGCTGCACGAGACGGGGGAACACCGTCGGCACCTTCACCCGGGCGAAGCGCTCCTCACCGGTCTCGGGATCGCGGACCATCACGGCGAGCGACAGCGCCAGGCCCGACACGTACGGGAACGGGTGCGCCGGATCGACCGCGAGCGGCGTCAGCACCGGGAAGATCCGCTGGTCGTACACCCCCATCAGGTACTTGCGGTCGTCGTCGTCGAGCTCGGCCCAGCGGCAGATGCTGATGCGCTCGTCGGCGAGCGCCGGCAGCAGGCGGTCGATGAACAGCGTCTCCTGGGCGGCGGCGAGCTCCTTCACCCGTTCGCCCACCGCGGCCAGCGCCTCCGCCGGCGCGAGCCCGTCCGGCGTCGGCTTGGTGATGCCGGCGGCGACCTGATCTTTCAGCGCGGCGGAGGCGCTGGCCGCGGTGGGCGAACGGGTGAAGGAGC
>CAZMGD010000107.1:11714-13506 GCA_964565705.1 uncultured Ilumatobacteraceae bacterium
TGATCTTTCAGCGCGGCGACGCGCACCTGGAAGAACTCGTCGAGGTTGGAGGAGAAGATCGCGCAGAACTTCACCCGCTCCAGCAGCGGGATGCCGTCCTGCTCGACGAGCTGCAACACCCGCTCGTTGAAGTCCAGCCAGCTCAGCTCACGGTTGATGAACGGCATGGACGACACGCCACGACTGTAGTGAAGTCGCACGTACGGCTGAGAGGCCATGGCGCCCAGGCGAAGTGCGCAGTCCCGTGACCGAGTCCGACACGACGGTGCGCACTTCGACGGAATGAACGCGGCGGGGGTGGGGTTCGACAGCTCGCGAACGCAACGAGAGGAACCCCGTGACGGACACGCACGACTTCAACCGCCAGGTCATCGAGGAGTTCCGGGCCAACCAGGGCCAGGTCGGCGGCGCCTTCGAGGGTGCCCCGATGATCCTCGTCAACCATCGGGGGGCAACGACCGGCACCGCCTACACGACGCCGCTCGTCTACACCCGCGACAACGAGAACTTCGTGATCATCGCGTCCAAGGGCGGAGCGCCCGAGGACCCCCAGTGGTACGCAAACCTGCGGGCGAACCCGGACGTGACGATCGAAGTCGGCGGCGACACCCTCGCCGTGCGGGCCCGCGTGGCCGAAGGCGACGAGCGCGACCGGCTGTTTCGCGCCCAGGCCGCGGTGATGCCCAACTTCGACGACTACGCCGCAGCCACGTCACGCACGATCCCCGTCGTCGTCCTCGAGCCGCGCTGACGCATCCGGTCGACGCCTGATCGGCCGGCTCGGTCTCAGCCGTCGGCGTGGAGGAGGCCGTAGACGAGGCTCTCCTCGAGGGCCCGCCACGACGCCTCGATGATGTTCGGGCTGACGCCGATCGTCGTCCACTGGCGCTCGCCGTCGGTCGCGTCGATCAGCACGCGAGTCACCGCTCCCGTCGCCGAGGCGCCGTCGAGGATGCGCACCTTGAAGTCGGTCAGGTGCACCTTCGCCAGGTGTGGATACGACGCACCGACCGCGGCGCGCAGCGCCTGGTCGATCGCGTTGACCGGGCCGTTGCCCTCGGCGGTGCGGACGTGGCGTTCGGCGTCGGCACCCTCACCGACCCAGACCTTCACCGTGGCCTCGGTGCCGAACTCGCCGCTCGGCAGCTCGTCGGTGATGACCCGCATGCTCTCGACGCGGAAGTAGTCCTGCTGCCAGCCGGCGGCCCGGCGCATCAGCAGCTCCAGCGAGGCGTCGGCGGCCTCGAAGTGGTAGCCCTCGTGCTCGAGGCGCTTCAGGTCGTCGATCACCTGGTTGATCGCCGGGCCGTCCAACGGCAGTCCCAGCTCGTCGGCCTTGATCTGGATCGTGGCCCGCCCGGCCATCTCCGACACGACGAAGCGCGTGCCGTTGCCCACCAGCTCCGGATCGACGTGCTCGTAGGCGTCCTTGGCCCGCTTGATCGCGCTGACGTGCAGGCCGGCCTTGTGGGCGAACGCCGACGCGCCGACGTACGGAGCCTGCGGGTTGAGCGGACGGTTGAGCACCTCGGCGACGTGATGGCTCACCGCGGTCAGCCGCTCGAGGCGCCCCTCGGGCAGGCACTCGAACCCGAGCTTCAGCTGGAGGTTCGGGATCACCGTCGTCAGGTTCGTGTTGCCCGTTCGCTCACCGAGGCCGTTCAGCGTGCCCTGCACCTGGCGGGCGCCGGCGAGCACCGCGGCCATCGAGTTGGCGACGGCGCAGCCGGTGTCGTCGTGACAGTGGATGCCGACCGTGACGTCGCCGCCGACGTGGGCGACGACCGCCTGC
>CAZMGD010000108.1:0-3637 GCA_964565705.1 uncultured Ilumatobacteraceae bacterium
CCGAGCAGCTGCGACTTCGGCTGCCTCCACGGACCGATGTTGGCGATGTTGCTGTTGCCGAAGCGGTCCATCTGGCTGGCGCCCATCATCACGTGACGGCGGCCGGACCAGACGGTGTCGAACACGCTGCGGAACGGCGCCCAGCTCTCGATCAGCTTGTCGGTGCTGCCGATCGGCAGCTCGTTGCCGATGAAGAACGCCTCGCCGTCGCTGACCAGCAGGTCGGGCTCGAACGTGGAGCGGGCGGTGCGCGTGCCGAGCATCGGGATCGTGCCCATGCCCGAGCCGAAGATCTCCCCGTCGCCGCGGAACGACTCGGCGGCGGCGATCACGACCACGTCTGCGAACTCAGCCACTGGCCTGCTCCTTCTTCCACTCGGTGACGGCGGCTTGATAGGCGGCTTCGTCGCCCGACAGGAAGCGTTCGCGGAACGTTGTCCACGCGTCGGGATCGACGGCCGCTGCGGCGTAGGCCTTCTGGAACGCCTCGTCGCGCCCGTAGTCGGGTTCGCAGGTCGTGAAGTGGGCGCCGTTCGGGGCCTCGATCACGCCGTCCACCATGCTGCGGTTGATCTTCAGGGTGTGGAACGTGCCCTCGTCGAGCAGGTGCTCCGTGGGCACGATCTTCTCCGCCGACAGGAAGCGGCGGCCCTTCTCGCAGGCGCCGAGGAACAGATCGTCGAAGTACAGGTCGGGCCCGAGGAACTGGGCGTTGCCGCGGGCGTCAGCGCGGTTGAGGTGCACGAACGCAGCGTCGAGGCGGATCGCCGGGACGGCCAGCAGCTCCTCGCCGTCGTCGTAGGGCGAGGTGACCGTCTTCAGCGACGGCACGACCTCCATCACGCCCGAGCCGAGCCCGGAGCGGGTCGGCAGGAACGGCAGCCGCAGCGACCCTGCGTACAGCGCCCACTGCAGCATGCCCTCGTCGTATTCGACCGGCTCGGCGATCGTGCCGGTCTGGCGGGCGATGCGGAAGTGCGGTTCGAGCGCGATCGAGTCGAGCGACACGAAGCCGTAGATCAGCTTGCGCACCTTGCCGGCCGCGCACAGCAGGCCGACGTCGGGCCCGCCGTAGGACACGACCGTCAGGTCGGTCACGCCGGTGTTGAGCAGCGCCCGGACGAGGCTCATCGGCTTGCGCCGGCTGCCCCAGCCGCCGATGCCGAGCGTCATGCCGCTCTCGATCGTGGCGACCGCGGCCGCCTCTGTCGTCAGCTTGTCAGCCATCTGACCTCTCACTTGCCGGAACTCTCATGTGCTGGTGTCGGCGTCGCGGCCCTCGACGAACGCATCGCGCAGTTCGTCGCTGACCCCCGACAGGTTGAGCTCGAACGTGAAGCCCTGCTCGAAGCGGTAGCTCTTGCGGACGTCCCACAGGTCGATGCCGTTGAGGCTCTCCTTGGCGGCGCGGATCACCGTCGGGGACTTCGCCGCGATCGACTCGGCGACCTTGAACGCCGCCTCGCGCAGCTGCTCGCGCGGCACGACCTCGAGCACCGAGCCCCACGCGTGCAGCTCGGCAGCCGTGGCGTTGGCCGACGTGTAGACCATCGAGCGCATCTTGTGCTGCGGCACGAGGCGGGACAGGTGGGTGGCGGCGCCGAGCGCGCCGCGGTCGACCTCGGGGAGGCCGAAGAACGCGTCGTCGCTGGCGACGATCACGTCGGAGTTGCCGACGAGACCGATGCCGCCGCCGACGCAGAACCCGTTGACCGCGGCGATCACTGGGACCGCGCACTCGTACACGGCGGCGAACGCCTCGTAGCAGCCCTTGTTGGCGCCGATCAGAGCGCCGAACCCCTCGGTGTTCTGCATCTCCTTGATGTCCACGCCGGCGTTGAAGCCGCGGCCCTCGGCGCGCAGCACGACCGCCCGCACCGCGTTGTCCTGCCCGTGGGCCCTGACCACGTCGGCCAGCTCGAACCACTGGGCCACGGTGAGGGCGTTGACGGGCGGGCAGTCCATGACGACTTCGGCGATGCCGCGCGAGTCGGTGGAGGTCGTGATCCCCATAGTCGGGCGACCCTAGCGCCGGATCTGACGGGGTGTCAGATTCGGGGAGCGCCGAGGGTTCCTGGCGCCGGGGCGTACGGCTGGAAGAAGTCGTTGGCCGGCGCGCCGGCCTGGCTGAGGACGATCGCCGGGACGGCCATGCCGTCGATCTGCTCGCGGATGATGTCCGCGTGTCCGGCATGGCGAGCCATCTCCTCGATCTGGTGCACCAGGCGGTAGCGAGTGACAGCAGGCCGGGCGTCGAAGATGCCGAACCACGGTGCCGGCGGTTCGACGATCGGCCGCGACGGATCCGTCGCCCGGATGGCCGCGATGTACTCGGCGCGTGCCGCGTCGAAGTCGGCGAGCGCGTCGGCCGCCCGCTCGGTGTCGGTCAAGGCGAAGCTGCCCTCGTAGGCGGCGAACGCGTCGGCGTCGGGACCGCCCTCGCTGCCGCGGTCTGCAGTCAGCCGGTCGATCGTGCCGCGCATGCAGTGGGTGGCGTGCTTGAGCAACCCGCCGATGGACAGCGCGCTGCGACATGGCTGCATGCGGGTCTGCTCGTCGGTGAGCCCGATCGCCGCGGCGCGCAGGGCCTCGAGTTGCTGGTCGATGTATCTGACGATCGTCGTGACCTCGTCGTCGCAGGCAGGGGTGTACATGGTGGTGGCTCCTTGATCGTGTGTGCTGGCATCGTGCACCCCAGAACTGGCCATCTGGTGTCCATGTTCTGCGGAGTCCGTGCCACGACGTAACGTCACGCCACATGGGGGATGTGGGGATCTGTCTGGCCACGTTGATCGGCGATCCGATGATGGCGGGACCGCCGGAGGTGCTGGCCGCAGCGGAGGCGATCGTCGCCGCCGGGGTGGAGCACACGTCGGTGTGGTCGCACCAGCTGGCGATGCTCGGTGATCCGCAGCGGTTGGGGCTGCGCGTGTCGGTCGTCGAGGCGACGACGTCGTGGTCGGCTGGTCCGACCGACGCCGCCCGTGCCGAGGCCGAGGCGATGATCGGTCAGGCCGCCGAGCACGGCGCGACGAAGCTGGTGGCCGTGTGCCTCGACCCGACGTGCGACCTCGACGTCGCCCGTGAGGGCTTGGCGATGGTGGTCGAGATCGGATCCTCGGCCGGTGTGCAGGCGTGCGTCGAGTTCCTACCCTGGACCGGCATCCCCGATCTCGCCACGGCGTGGAGGCTGGTGGAGCCGCTCGGTGCCGGCGCCGGGATCCTGGTCGACACGTGGCACTGGCAGCGCCAGCCAGGCGGCCCGGCACCCGACTTGCTGGCGACGATCCCCGGCGAGCGCATCGGGTACGTCCAGCTCTGCGACGCCGCGCCGGGCGACGGCCGGTCGATGGAGGAGGCGATGTCGGGTCGTCTGCTCCCCGGCGACGGCGTGGTCGACGCCGGCGCGCTCGCCGCCGTGCTCCAGTCCACCGGCGCGGACCCGGTGATCGCGACCGAGGTCTTCAACCCGTCTGTGCTCGCCGAGCGCGGCGTCCCCGCCTTCGCCGGCGCCTGCGCGGTGCAAGGCGCCACCTGGTTCGGCAACCTGCGGTCGTTCTGATCCCGGTTCGGGCGTGGTTCGACCGCAGGTTTGTGGTGGGGGTTGGCAACTTGCGGTTGTTCTGATCCCGTTTTG
>CAZMGD010000108.1:3737-13215 GCA_964565705.1 uncultured Ilumatobacteraceae bacterium
GTTGGCAACTTGCGGTTGTTCTGATCCCGTTTTGGGCGTGGTTCGACCGCAGGTTCGTTTTGGGTTGGGTACGGTGGCGGGGTGTCCGTGTTGATCGCCCAGATCACCGACCTGCACGTCGTCGCCGAGGGGCCAGGTAAGGGGCTCGTCGACACGGCCGCGCACCTCGCCGCCGCTGCGCGCTGCCTCAACGACATGCGCCGGAGGCCGGACGCCGTGGTCGTCACGGGCGACCTCGTCGACGACGCGACGATCGGGGAGTACCGCCGGCTGGCTCCGCTGCTCTCGTCGATCGAGGCCCCCCTGTACCTGCTGCCGGGAAACCACGACGACCCGGTGGTGATGGCGGCTGCGTTCCCCGACCACGCCTACCTGCGGTCCACGCCCGGTGGCACGTTCGACTTCGTGGTCGATCTCGGCGAGGTGGTGCTGGTCGCGCTCGACACGACGGTCCGGGGCGCGGCCCAGGGTGCGCTGGGCGTGACGCAGCTGGAGTGGTTGGACGCCACGCTGGAGCGCCTTGCCGCCAAGCCGGTGCTGATCGCGATGCACCATCCCCCGTTCGAGACCGGCATCTGGTGGATGGACGCGATGGGCCTGGAGGGTGCGGCCGAGTTCGCCGCGGTGCTCACCCGGCACGCCAACGCGCGGCGGGTGGTCTGCGGTCACATCCACCGCTCGGTGACCGCGACGATCGGCGGTGCCGTCGTGAGCGTCGCGCCGAGCACTGGGCAGCAGATCCGCCTCGACCTCGACGGGGTCGGCGCAGGGATCACCGACGAACAGTCGCAGCTCGCACTCCACCTGTGGACGGGCGGAGGATGGGTCTCGCACGAGACGGCGTTCCGGGTGGAGCGAGAGATCGACATCACGACGCAGTGGCCCGGTTTCGATCAGGTGGCCGCCGCGTTGCATGCTGCCGGGCCGAGTGCGCGCAAGCCAGCGCCCACCGATCGCTGATCGCCCCACCGACGACGAGGAACGAGGCCGATGATCCAGATCGACATGACCGGGCGGGTCGCCGTCGTCACCGGTGGCACCAAGGGCGTGGGCCGCGGCATCGCCCAGCGCTTCGCCGACGCGGGGGCGACCGTGGTCGTCGGCGCCCGTAACCCCGTCGACGACCTGCCGGCCGGGTGGACGTTCCTGCCGGCCGATCTCCGCGACGCCGAGGCGGCGACGGCGTTCGTCGACGGCGTGGTCGAGGCGCACGGGCGCATCGACGTGCTGGTCAACAACGCCGGTGGCTCGCCGCCGGCCGAGACCGCGACCGCGACCGCGCGGTTCACACAGCGCATCGTCGACCTCAACCTGCTCAGCTCGATCTACACGTCGCAGCGCGCCAACCACCACATGCAGGCCGGCGACGGCGGCTCGATCGTCAACATCAACAGCGTCGTGGCGATCCGCCCGGCACCGACCACCGCGGCGTACGGCGCGGCCAAGGCCGGACTGGCCAGCTTCACCGTGACCGCCGGCCAGGAGTGGGCGCCGAGGGTGCGCGTCAACGGCGTGATCTGCGGCATGGTCCGCACCGAGCAGGCCGACCTGTTCTACGGCGACGCCGAGGGCATCGCCCGCGTCGAGGCCGGGATCCCGATCGGGCGCCTGGCACTACCCGCCGACATCGGTGACGCCTGCGTCTTCCTCGCCTCGCCGATGGCCAGCTACATCACCGGCACCAACGTCCTCGTCCACGGCGGCGGCGACCGCCCGCCCTTCCTCGACGCCTGACTGCGGAAGGGGCGGGTGAGGCGGCAGTAGGTTCGCCGGGGTGATCCCGGTCGTGTACTCGCCGACTCACCGCGAGCATGCGCCGCGGCACGAGGTGAACCTCGGGCAGCCGATCCCGACGTTCGAACGTCCCGCCCGGGCGGAGAAGATCCGCGAGGCGCTGCTCGCCGACGCCCGGTTCGGGCTCGAGGCCCCGACCGACCACGGGCTCGGCCCGATCGAGGCGGTGCACGAACCCGGGATGGTGCGCTTCCTGGAGACTGCGTGGCGCGACCTGCACGCCCAGTACGGGCGCGACGAGTTCTTCCCCGAGGTCGTGTACCACGGCGCGCTCCGCGCCGGCATGGGCCCGGCACCAGTGCCGACCGTTGCCGAGCACGCGTTCGGGTATTGGTGCTTCGAGACGGCGACGCCGCTGGTCGAAGGCTCCTACGCCGCCGCCCGGGCATCGGTCGACGTCGCGCTCACGGCCGCCGACCTCCTGCTCAGCGGCATCCCGCGCGCCTACGGCCTGTGCCGGCCGCCGGGCCACCATGCGGCGACGGCCACGTACGGCGGGTTCTGCTTCTTCAACAACGCCGCAATCGTCGCCCGGCGCGCAGCGGCCGCGGGGAGCCGGGTCACCGTGCTCGACGTCGACTACCACCACGGCAACGGCACCCAGCAGATCTTCTACGACACCGACGCCGTGCAGTTCGTGTCGCTGCACGGCGATCCGGTGCGGGCCTATCCCTGGTTCACCGGGTTCGCCGACGAGACCGGCACCGGTGCCGGGCGGGGCCACACCCTGAACGTACCGCTCGCCGCTGGAACGGACGACGAAGCGTACGCGGCAGCGCTCTCGCATGCGCTGGAGCGAGTCGCCGCGTTCGGGCCCGATCTGCTCGTCGTCTCGCTCGGCGTCGACACGTTCCGGGACGATCCGATCTCCGACCTCGCGCTCACCGCCGACGGCTACGAGCGGCACGGCCGGTTGGTGGCCGAGCTCGGCGTGCCGACCGTGGTGCTACAGGAGGGCGGCTACGACATCGACGCGATCGGCGACAACGTGCACCGCTGGCTGGTAGGGCTCACGTCCTGATGCTCGCGGTGTCGGAGCTGGTCGAACGTGTGGCCGCGCGCACGCCGTGGCGCGACACGCTCCACGGCCGCAGGACGGTGACGCGTGGTGGCCGTCGCCGCCGTCGAACAGCAGCGATCCGCTGTTCGCCGCATGGATCGAGCGCGGTCAGGTCTCGAGGGGGAGCAGGGCCGCCGCAGCTTGCTCGAGGTGTGCGGTCCAGCCGTCGGCGTCAGCGGGTTCCTCGGTGGGGACGACCACGAACTTGGAGAACCCGACGTCGACGAAGCGGCGGAGGTGAGCGGCGAGTGCGTCCCAGCCGAGGGGCACGAGCTCGGAGGCATCGGCGAGGCCGGGGCGGCGGGCGGCGACCGCGGCGAGGAACGCCTCGGGCAGCGTCGTCATCGCGTACGGCACCAGCACGCCGAAGTGCTCCGGGTCGATGGTGCGGCCGTGCTCGGCGGCGACGGACTCCACAACGATCTTGCCATCGGCAGCTTCTGTGGGCGTCACGAACGACGGAAGCCAGCCGTCGGCGAGACGGCCGACGCGACGCAGCTCGCTGGGCGCGATGCCGCCGAGCCACACGTCGAGGTGCTCCTGCGCCGGCTTGGGCAGGACGCGCAGCTCGTCGTAGTGGAAGCGTTGACCGTGGTGGGTGAGCGCGCCCGGCGCCCAGGCCCCGCGCAGCACCGCCATCGCCTCGTCGAACAGTGCGGCGCGTTCGCCGCGCTCGACGCCGAACGCCTGCTGCTCGTGCGGATCGGCGACGCCGAGCCCGAACGCGGGGAGGAGGCGACCACCGGAGAGGCGGTCGATCGTGGCCAGCTCCTTGGCGAGCACGATCGGGTTGCGACCGGGCAGCACGAGCACGCTCATCCCGAACTTCAGCCGGGTCGTGCGCCCCGCTCCATAGGCGATCGCGGTGACCGGATCGGGCGCCTCCCCGCCGATGCGCTCGCTCAGCCACAGGCTGTCGAAGCGCAACCGCTCCAGCGCGTCGACGACCGCGCCGAAGTCGCCGTCGATCAGCGGCGTGCGCACGCCGAGGCCGTAGCCGATCCGCACCTTCACTCGTCGGCCTCCTCGTCGTCGCCGGGACGCCGTCCCTCCTGCAGGTACTGCTCGAACTCGGCGCCGAGGTCGTCGGCGCTCGGGATCGCCTCCTCGGTGCGGCGATCGAAGTCGGCCTCCAGCATCTGCACGTACGCGGCGGTGTCGGGGTCGGCGGCGACGGCCTGGTCGTGCGACTCGCGCCACTCGGCGATCTCCTGCTCCAGCGCCGAGCTGTGCAGCGGCACGCCGAGCACGTGCTCGACATGGGCGAGCAGCGCCGCCGACGAGGCGGGGTGGTGGGCGTTGGCGAGGTAGTGCGGCACGCCCACCCGCAGCGAGATCGCCGGGATGCCGTCGCGCTCCAGCGCCTCCTGCAGTGCACCGATGACGCCGGTGATGCCCTGGTACGTGGGCACCGAGAGCCCCAGCCGGCGGGCGAGTCGGGCGTCGGGCGTGCTGCCGACCACCGGCGGGCGTCGGGTGTGGGGCACGGCGTCGGGCATCGCCCCGAGCGTCACCACCGCCGCGGCGTCGACCTCGCGCACGACCTCCAAGACGGCGTCCACGTACGTGCGCCAGCGGAGGTGCGGCTCGGCGCCGTCGAGCACGACCAGGTCGTGCTCGGTCTGCTGGAAGTGGACCGCGTCGAACGCGTTGCGCGGCCAGGTGATCAGCTGCGTGTCGCCGTCCATCGCCACCTCGGGGCGCAGCACGGTGAAGTCGTAGAACGGGTCGGGGTCGATCTCGGCGATCGTCGTCGGCGCCCGGTTCGACACGACGTGGCCGAGCGCCGCGGTCGCGACGCCGGCGGTGTCGAACCACCCGCGCAGCGCGATCAGCAGCACGGGGCTGTGCAACGGCTGGGCGAGCGTCGCCCCCCAGCGCAGCACGGGTTCCATGGCGCTCAGCCTGCCAAGCGCTCGACGACGTGGTCGATGCAGCGCGTCAGCTGGGCGACGTCGGCTGGGTCGATCGCCGGGAACAGCCCGACTCGGAGCTGGTTGCGACCGAGCTTGCGGTAGCTGTCGGTGTCCACCACGCCGTTCGCCCGCAGCGCGGCGCACACCGCGTTGGCGTCCACGCCCCCGTCGCCGGGCCCGGTGAGGTCGATCGTGCCAACGACTGTCGAGCGCTTGGCGGGATCCTGCACGAACGGGGTGGCCCAGGGCCGTCCGTCCGCCCAGTCGTACAGGATCGAGGCCGACTCGGCCGAGCGGGCCGCGCACCACTGCAGGCCGCCGTTGCCGAGCATCCACTGCACCTGGGCGTCCAGCATCAGCAGCGTCGCCACGGCCGGCGTGTTGTAGGTCTGATCGAGGCGGCTGTTGTCGAGCGCGGTCTTGAGGTTCAGCGACGCCGGCGTCCAGCGCTTGCTCGCCGCGATCTGCTCGATCCGCTCGATCGCCGCCGGCGACACGGCGGCCAGCCAGATGCCACCGTCGGACGCGAAGCACTTCTGCGGTGCGAAGTAGTAGACGTCGACCTGGGCCGGGTCCCAGAGCAGGCCTCCGGCGCCCGACGTCGCGTCGACGAGCACGAGGCCCGGCGCGTCGGGCCGCTGCAGCTGCATCGCCACACCTGTCGAGGTCTCGTTGTGGGTGAAGGCGTAGACGTCGACGTCGGCTGGCTCGGCGGCGGGGTGATCGCCGACGGGCGCCTCGATCACGACGGGATCGTCGAGGTGCGGTGCGGCCGCAGCCGCCTCGGCGAACTTCGAGGAGAACTCGCCGAACACGAGGTGCTCGCTGCGCCGTTCGATGAGCCCGAACGTGGCCACGTCCCAGAAGTACGTGGAGCCGCCGTTGCCGAGCACGATCTGCCAACCGTCGGGCAGACCGAACAGGGTCGAGAGGCCGCTGCGGATCGAGCCGACGACGCCTTTGACCGGCGCCTGGCGGTGCGATGTGCCGATCGGGCCGTCGGCGCTGCGCACCAGCGCATCGATCTGTTCGGGCCGCACCTTGGACGGTCCGCACCCGAACCTGCCGTCCTCCGGCAGCAGCTCGTCGGGGATGCGAATCGTGAGGGGATCAGGGGCGGTCACTGTGCCAGCATGGCAAACCATGAGCGACGTCTCTCAACGGAATCGCGTCTCGGCGCGCCTCGCTGCGATCGCCGAGTCGGCAACGCTCGCCGTCGACGCCAAGGCCAAGGCGCTGAAGGCGGCGGGCGAGAACGTCATCGGCTTCGGTGCCGGCGAGCCCGACTTCCCGACGCCCGCTCACATCGTCGATGCCGCGGTCGCCGCCTGCCGCGACCCGAAGTTCCATCGGTACACGCCGGCAGCCGGCCTGCCGGAGCTGCGCGAGGCCGTTGCCGCGAAGACGCTGCGCGACAGCGGCCATCCGGCAAAGGCGTCGGAGGTGGTCGTCACCAACGGCGGCAAGCACGCCGTGTTCAGTGCGTTCGCCGCCCTCTGCGATCCCGGCGACGAGGTGCTGGTGCCGGCCCCGTACTGGACCACCTACCCCGAGGTGATCATGCTCGCCGGGGGCGTTCCGGTCGTGATCGCCACCGACGCCGCAGCCGGCTTCCGCGTCACGCTCGATCAGCTGGAGGCGGCGACGACGCCGCGCACGAAGGTGCTGCTGTTCGTGTCGCCCGACAACCCGTCGGGTGCGGTGTACCCCGAGGACGAGGTCCGGGCGATCGGCCAGTGGGCCGCTGAGCGCGGCATCTGGGTCGTGACCGACGAGATCTACGAGCACCTCACCTACGCCGACCACCGGTTCACGTCGATGCCGACGCTGGTGCCGGAGATCGCCGACCGCTGCATCATCGTCAACGGCGTCGCCAAGACCTACGCGATGACCGGCTGGCGCGTCGGCTGGCTGATCGCACCGGGCGACGTCGCCGCGGCGGCGATCAACTTCCAGAGCCACTCGACCTCGAACGTCTCCAACGTCGCCCAGGCCGCGGCACTCGCCGCGGTGAGCGGTGGGCTCGACGACGTCGCCATGATGCGCTCGGCGTTCGAGCGCCGCGGCCGGGTGATGCACCAGCTGCTCAGCGAGATCCCCGGTGTGACCTGCATCGAGCCGCAGGGGGCGTTCTACTGCTTCCCGGACCTGCACGGCCTGCTCGGCAAGCGCCTCGGAGGAGAGGTGGCGAGCACGTCGATGGAGCTCGCCGACCTGATCCTCGGCCAGGCCAAGGTGGCGTTCGTGCCCGGCGAGGCGTTCGGCACGCCCGGCTACGGCCGGTTCAGCTTCGCCCTCGGCGACGCCGACCTCGAAGAGGGCATCACCCGCATCGCCAAGCTCGTCGCCGCCAGCTGACCCCCGTCCCCGCGTCAGGGGAGCCACCAGAGTTGGTGGCGGGTGGCGACGCCGCTGAGGACGAGGAACGTCAGGCACTCGCCGACCTGTTCGATCGTGCCGAGCACGTCGCCGTTGACGCCGCCGATCTTGCGCATCGCCAGCCACACCACCGCGGCGGCTCCGGCCGCCGCGGCGAGCGCAGCGGGCAGCGCCCACCACCCGGTGGCGACCGAGGCGATGATGAGCCCGGCGAGCGCGCCGGCCAGCAGGGCCGGCCGGCCGGCGGTGGCGAAGACCTGCGACCCGAGCCCGTCGCGTCGTGTCGGCGGGGTCGCGGCCATCGTCCCGACCGCCGCGGCACGGCCGAGGGTGTGGGCGGCGACGCAGGCGGCCAGGCCGGTGGCGGGACCGAACGTGGCGAGGGTCAGGACCCGGAGCACGATCGATCCACAGAGGGCGGCCACGCCGTAGCTGCCGTGGCGGGGATCCTTCAGGATGCGGAGCCGGTCCTCGGGCGTCCAGCCGCCGGCGAACGCGTCGGCGACGTCGGCGAGCCCGTCCTCGTGGAACGCGCCCGTGAGCAGCACGCCGAACAGGATCGCGACCGCTGCGGCCGCGCTCACCGGGACCAGGTGGTGGAGCGCCGCGAACGCGCCGCCCACGGCCACCCCCACGAGCGCGCCGACGACCGGGAACCACGGCGCGGCGCGGGAAACGTCCTCGTGCGCGCCCCGCACGGGCACGCGCGTCAGGAACCCGACCGCGGTCGTGAAGCCGGTCAACCGAACCATTCGCCGAACGTGGGCACCTGGGTGATGCCGGCGCAGGCCATCGCGATCAGCGGGACGGCGGCCATCGCGCCGGTGCCCTCGCCGAGGCGCATCTCGAGGTCGAGCAGCGGCGGCTTGTCCATCCGCTCGAGCAGGCGGCGGTGACCGGGCTCGGCGGAGCAGTGGCCGACCTGGCAGTGGTCGAGGGCGTCCGCCGACGCGGCGAACAGCGTGAACGCGGCGGCGGTCACCACGTAGCCGTCGATCAGCACCGGCACGCCACGCTGGCGGGCGGTGACGACCGCTGCGGCCATCGCCACCAGCTCGGCGCCACCGAGCTCGCGCAGCACCTCCAACGGATCGGTGATGCCCGCCACGCGGTCGACGGCCTCGCGGACTGCGACCTGCTTGCGCGCGAGCGCCTCGTCGTCGATGCCCGTGCCGCGACCGACCCAGGCGGCGACCTCGCCACCGCCGAGCGCGGCCGCCACTGCGGCGGCCGCTGTGGTGTTGCCGATGCCCATCTCACCGAGCACCAACAAGTCGGTGTCGAGCCCAACGACGGCCTCCCGGCCGGCGGCAGCGGCCTCGTCGAAGCGGGCAACGTCCATCGCCGGCTCGTAGCGGATGTCCCCGGTGGGCCGCCCGACGCCGACGTCGATGGCGTCGACCGTCGCGCCGGCCACCGCGGCGAACGCGCTGATCGTGGACCGGCCGGAGCGGTACGCACCGAGCATCGCCGCGGTGACGTCGGGTGGGTAGGCGCTGACGCGCGCCGCGGCGACGCCGTGGTCGGCAGCGAAGATCAACGCCGCCGGCCGTTCGACCGCGGGCTGGTCGGTGCGCTGCCACATCGCCACCCACACGGCGAGCTCGTCCAGCCGGGCGAGCGCGCCGAAGGGGCGCAGGATCGTGGCCGCCCGTTCCCGGACCGCGGCGGCGGCGACGTCGTCGCCGCCCGGCAGGTCGGCGAGCGAGGTCCGCAGCCAGGTGTCCATCAGAGGATCTCCCAGGGGTCGATGAGCGGCAGGGCCCTGCCGGCGACGAGCAGCAACGAACGCTGGGAACGCGACGCCCAGCAGGCGTTCACGCGTCCGAGCAGATCGCGATAACGGCGACCCAGGTCGGTCTCCGGGTGCACCCCGAGCCCGACCTCGTTGGACACGACCGCGCAGTCGACGCGCAGGGCGACGTCCGCGACCTCGCCGGCGAGCGACTCGATCGACGCATCGTCGTCGCCGCGCCACATCAGGTTCGACACCCACAGGGTGAGGCAGTCGACGATGGCGAACGCACCCGGGGGTACCGAGCGCAGCGCGCCCGCGAGGTCGAGGGGCTCCTCGATCGTCGGCCAGTCCGGCCGCCCGGCGCGGTGGGCGGCGATGCGCGCGGCCATGTCCGCGTCCACCGCCGGCGCGGTCGCGATCACGACCACCGCCTGTCCCGCAGCCGCCCGGCGCCGACCCATCTCGACGGCGAGCGAGCTCTTGCCCGACCGTGCGCCGCCGAGCAACAGCGTGAGCGTCACTGGTTCACCGACGCTTCGCGAGCGCAGCGAGCTTCCCGAACGGCTTGGAGGTCACCACGAACCTGCGCCG
>CAZMGD010000109.1:0-13205 GCA_964565705.1 uncultured Ilumatobacteraceae bacterium
GTGCCGACGATCTGGCTGACCGTGATCACGCCGGTTCCGCCGATGCCCGACATCCGGATCGTGCAGTCGCGCGGCACGATCGCCGCCGGCGTCGACAGGTCGGTGACGTCGGGTAGCTCGCTGCGGCGCTTCGCGCCGTCCTTCTTCTTCGCCGGCACCACCGTCGTGAACGACGGGCAGTCCCCCTTCATGCAGGACAGGTCGAAGTTGCAGCTGGTCTGGTCGATGTGGGTCTTGCGACCCCACGGGGTGTCGATCGGCTGCACGGAGAGGCAGTTCGACACGTCGCCGCAATCACCGCAGCCCTCGCACACCCGCTCGTTGATCACCACACGGAACCCCGGCTTCTTCGCCGCGCCGGTCTTGCGGTCGCGGCGCAGCTCGGCGGCGCAGCGCTGGTCGTGGACGAGCACGGTGACGCCGGGGATCTCGCGCAGCTTCTCCTGGGCCTCCACCATCCGGTCGCGGTGCCACACCTCGACCCCCTTGGGCAGGTCGGCACGGCGGTACTTGGCCGGGTCATCGGTGGTGATCAATGCCTGGGCCACGCCCTCGAGCAACAGCTCACGAACGAGCGCGGGCACGCTCATCTGCCCTTCCGGATCCTGACCACCGGTCATCGCAACCGTTCCGTTGTACAGGAGCTTGTACGTCACGTTCACCTTCGCCGCGATCGCGGCCCGGATCGCCAGGCTGCCGGAGTGGAAGAACGTGCCGTCGCCGATGTTCTGGGTGAGGTGGTCGCGCTCGACGAAGGGCGCCATGCCGATCCACTGCGCGCCCTCGTTGCCCATTGCGGTGACGCCGGCGACGTCGCCCACCCGGTCGCTGTCCATGAAGACCACCATGGTGTGGCAGCCGATCCCGACGCCCAGCAGGGTGCCCTCGGGCACCTCGGTCGAGGTGTTGTGCGGGCAGCCCGAGCAGAAGTACGGCACCCGAGCAGTGGAGATCGGGATCAGCCGGCGGGCCTCGATCGGCGGTGCGAGCGGTGCCAGGCGGCCGTCGTCGAGGCGCTGGGCGAGCCGCTGGCGCAACGCCGGGGCGATGATGTCGGCATCGAGCATCCCGGTGGCCGGCAGCAGTCGGGTGCCGTCGGGGTTGTGCTTGCCGACCACCGCCGGGCGCTGGTTCGAGGCGTACAGGGCGTGGGTGATCAGCATCTCCATCGTCGGGTTCTTGTCCTCGACGACGACGATCTCCTCCAACCCTTCGGCGAAGCGGCGCACGATCTCGGTGTCGAGCGGGATCGGTAGTCGCAGGTGCAGCAGCCGGATGCCGGCATCGCGGATCTCCTCGGGCGTCCTCAGCCCGACGAGGCCCAGCGCCTCCAGCGTCTCGCGGTACGTGTAGCCAGAGGCGGCGATGCCGATCCACGCGTCGGGCGAGTCCACGGCGATGTGGTTGAGGTCGTTCTCGACGCCGTAGCGACGGGCCAGGTCGAGGCGGATCTCCTGGAACTCGCGCTCCATCTCGAGTGTGTACGGCGTGAGCAGCCGTCCTGACGGCTGGTGCACGAACAGCCGCCCGTCGACCTCCACCGTCGGCACGACCGGCGCGATCCGCTCGGCGCGCAGGTCGACGGTGCCGCTGCCGTCGGCGACGGCGGCGACGATCTTCATCGACGTCCACAGGCCACTGGCGCGGGACAGGGCGACGGCGTGGCGGCCGAGGTCGATGATCTCCTGCGCGTCGCCGGGGAACAGCACCGGCATGTGGAGATCGAACAGCGACGCGTCGCTGGACGACGGCAGCGTGGACGACTTGGCGGCGGGATCGTCGCCGACGAGCGCCACCGCGCCGCCGTACTGGCCGGCACCGACGAACGCGGCATGACGGAGCGCGTCGCTGGCGCGGTCGAGGCCGGGCGCCTTGCCGTACCAGAGCCCGACGACCCCGTCGTACTTCGAGTCGCCGAGGGTCGGCGCCAGCTGGCTGCCCATGACGGCGGTGGCGGCGAGCTCCTCGTTGAGCCCTGGCTGGAACACGACCGGCAGCTCGGGCACCGCCTTGATCGCGGCGTGGAGATCACGGTCCAAGCCGGCCAGCGGTGAGCCCTGGTAGCCGGAGATGAACGCGGCCGTGTTCAATCCGACCCGACGGTCGGCGCGCAGCTGGTCGACGGCGAGTCGGGCCAGGGCCTGGCTGCCGGACAAGAACACGCGGCCACCGTCGAGGCGGTAGCGATCGCTGAGCTGGTAGCGCTCGTCGGTGTCGGTCATCGGGTGCTCGTTCTCATGCCGTCACCTCCATCCACAGCATGCATAGCCGACCGGGCGGGGTTGGCGGACGCGATGTTGGACGTTCAACCGACTCGCTCCACTACCGTCGGCCGCTTGCGAGTCCTGGTGCTGTTCGCCCACCCCAGCGAGGTGAGCTTCAACCGCGCCGTGTTCGAGCGGGCGGTCGGCTCGCTGGAACGGGCCGGACACGAGGTGCACCCCATCGATCTGCACCGGGTCGGCTTCGCCGCGGCGATGAGCACGGCGGAGCGGCGTGCGTACGAGTCCGAGCACCCCGTGCTCGATCCGCAGGTGGCCGAGCACATCGAGTTGATCCGATGGTGCGACGCCATGGTGTTCGTGTACCCGACCTGGTGGTCTTCGATGCCCGCGATCCTGAAGGGCTGGTTGGAGCGCACGATGGTGCCGGGCGTCGGATTCACGTTCGACGAGCGGACGGGGAAGATCAAGGCGTCGCTGGACAACCTGCGCCGGGTCGTCGGGATCAGCACCTACGGATCGAGCCGGCTCCAGGTGTTCCTGCAGGTCGACGGTGGTCGGCGCACCCTGTCGCGGGCGCTGCGGATGTCGGCGTGGCGGGCCCGGCCGCGCCTCACCTGGATCGGGCTCTACTCGATGGACACGGCGACCGCGGCCGACCGCCAGGCGTTCCTCGACCGCGTCGAGCGCACCCTCGGAGCACTTCGATGACCGAGCGGGTGCTGGTGGTGTACTGCCACCCGTACGAGGATTCGCTCGTGGGAGCGGCCCGAGACCGCGCGTTGGCCGGCCTCGCAGCCGCCGGTCACGACGTACGGCTGATCGACCTCTACGCCCTCGGCTTCGACCCCGTGTTCAGCGCCTGGGAGCGCGAGCACCACCACGATCCACCCGACACGAAGCCGGCGATCGCCGCCCACGTCGAGGCCCTTCGGTGGGCGACCACGCTCGTGCTCGTCTACCCGACGTGGTGGAGCGCGCAGCCGGCGATGCTGAAGGGCTGGATCGATCGGGTGTGGGTGGACGGTGTGGCCTGGGACCTTCCCGACGGATCGAACCGCCTCCGCCCCCTGCTCACGAACATCGGCCGCATCGTCGTCGTGACCACCCACGGATCGTCCCGGATGGTCAACGCGTTGCAGGGCGATGCCGGCAAGCACCTCGTGCGGCGATCGCTCCGATTCCTCTGTGGCTGGCGCACCCGCGTGCGGTGGATCGCCCTCTACGGCGTGGACACGTCGACCGCCGCCGAGCGCACGGCATTCCTCGCCGACGTCGAACGCAAGCTCGCCCGTCTCTGACCTCATCGTTCTCGGGAGCAGATCGGGTGCCAGAGCACCCGATCTGCTCCCGAGAACCTTCGGTTCGTTGCTGCCGGGCCCGGTTTGATCGACTCTGCGGCCTGGCGCAGCGACTGCGCGCCACCGTGAGGGGAGTCACCGCCGTGATGCTGGAAGGCAAGGTCGCGATCATCTCGGGCATCGGTCCCGGGCTCGGGCAGGAGTTGGCGTACGTGTTCGCCCGCGAGGGAGCCGACGTGGTGCTCGCCGCCCGGACGAGGTCCAAGCTCGAGGAGGTCGCCGGCGTGATCGCCGAGCAGTACCCCGGGCGGCGCACGCTGATCTGCCCGACCGACATCTCCGACGCCGCCCAGACCCAGGCGCTCGTGGACGCGACGGTCGCCGAGTTCGGCCGCGTCGATTGCCTGGTCAACAGCGCCTACCTGCCGCCGCCGTTCACGATGTTCGAAGACGCCGACCTCGGCGAGTGGAAGGCCGCCTTCGATGTCACCGTGTTCGGCACGCTGCAACTCACCCAACAGTGCGTGGCGCCGATGCGCGACAACGGCGGTGGATCGATCGTGTTCGTCAACTCGATGATCCAGAAGAAGCCGCTCCCGACCCAGTCGGGATACGCCAGCTCGAAGGGCGCGCTCACCGTGGCCGCCCGGATGCTCGCCAAGGAGCTCGGCCCCTCCAACATCCGCGTCAACTCGACGTTCATGGGCTGGATGTGGGGCCCGCCGGTCGAGGGCTACGTCGACTACGCCGTCGCCGCCGGGCGCACGAAGGAGGACGTGATCGCCGAGATCACCAAGGACATCCCCCTCGGCATCATCCCCGATGACGCCGACTGCGCGAACGCCGTCGCGTTCCTCGCGTCGGACCTCGCCAAGGTGATCACCGGCGCCGAGCTGAACGTCAACGGCGGCGAGTTCATGATGTGACGCGGTCGAACCTGGTGACGACCTCGACGTGGGGGGTGTGCGGGAAGAGATCGAACACCTCGCCGCGCACGAGCCCGAAGCCCTGGTCGACGAGCAGGCGGGCGTCGCGCGCGAGCGACACCGGATCGCAGCTGACGAGCACGACACGCTCGGGGCGAGCGGCGAGCACCGATGCGACGCCCTGCTTTCCCAGCCCGGCTCGTGCGGGATCGGCGACGACCAGATCCGCTCGCGGTGCGCGCCAGCGCTCGACGGTGGATCGTACGATCTCTGTGCCGGGGGCGTTCACAGCGGCGTCGGCGCACGCCGACGGCGACGACTCCACGGCGACGACCTCGACGCCCGGTCCGAACACCGTCGCCGCGAACAACCCGACGCCGGAGTAGGCGTCGATCGCCCGGCGAGTGGTCTGCGCCAGCTCGCCCGCTGCGGCACGAACCGCTTCGACCAGCGCGTGCGCGCCGTGCGGTGAGGACTGGAAGAACGACGCTGCGCTCACCCGGAAGCGGTGGCCGGCGACCTCCTCGTGGACGACGGCCTCCGGCCCGATCCCCACGTCGTCGCCCAACCCGCTGGGTGTCACCTCGCCGGCCGACCGCCACCACGCCGTGCGCTCACCGGATGCCGCACCGACGCGCACGCTCACCTCCTCGGCGCCGGGCAGCCGGAGCCCGGGGAGCATCGCATCCAGGAGCGGATGGGTCACGAGGCAGTGCTCGGTCGGCACCACCGCGTGGCTCCGCGCCGCCCGGAACCCGAGCCGTCCGTCCCGATCGACCGCCATCCGGACCGATGTGCGGACCGCCTCGCTCGGGAGCGTGCCGCCGAGCACGATCTCGGCATCGGGGAGCCTGCCCGTGCGGGTCAAGGACTCGCGGACGATCGCCAGCTTGGCGCGGCGCTGGCCATCTGGCGCGACGTGCTGCCACCCGCAGCCCCCGCAACCGGCCGCCACCCGCGGGCACGGTGGCGTGACCCGGTCCGGGCTCGGCTCGACGACCCGGATCATGTCCGCCCAGGCGAGGTCACGCTTGGTCCGGGTGATGCGCACCGCAACCGACTCGCCCGGCAGCGCGCCGGTGATGAACACGATCCGCCCATCGGCGTCGCGGGCGAGCGCGTCACCGCCAGCCACCATCTTCTCGGCCGCCAGCACCAACTCAACCACCGGCGACACCCGCAGCACGACTCGTTAGGGTGACGTCGTGAGCCTGCCGATCGAGATCGCCCCGTCGGTGCTGCCCGTCGACTTCTCGCGCCTGGGCGAGGCGATCGTCGCCCTCGACGAGGCCGGCGTCGATCGCATCCAGTTCGACGTCATGGACGGCCAGTTCGTGCCGAACCTGACGTTCGGGCCCGACGTGATCGCGTCGTGCCGACCGCACACCGACCTGCCGTTCGAGGCCCACCTGATGGTGAACACGCCCGACGTGCTCGCCCACCGCTACGTCGAGGCCGGGTGCAGCCGGCTGATCGTCCATGCCGAAGCCTGCCTGCACCTGCACCGCACGCTGGGGGCGATCAACGAGCTCGGTGCGGCCGCTGCGGTGGCGCTCAACCCGGCGACTCCCGCGGCGGCGATCAGCCACGTACTCGACCTCGTCGACCTCGTGCTCGTGATGACCGTCAACCCGGGCTTCGGTGGCCAGCAGTACCTCGCGACGATGGAACCGAAGATCCGCGAGGTCGCGACGTTGATCGAGGCCGCCGGACGGGCAGATGTCGTCAACATCGAGGTCGACGGCGGCATCGGGCCGACGACGGTCGCTGGTGCCGCCGCGGCGGGAGCCAACGTGCTGGTGGCCGGCAGCGCGCTGTTCAAGGACCCCGACGGGCTCGGTCACGCCGTGAAGGGGCTGCGCGCGCTCGCCGAGGCCGCCCGGCCCGATTGAGCTACTCGTCGCCGTAGCCGGCGTCACGCCAGATGTCCTCGTCGCGGATTCGCGGTTCGCGCCGAGCCACCCGCACCATCTCGCGGCCCCCGCCGAACACGACGTTCTTCACGAACGCGAGGATCACCAAGGCCAGGAACACCCATGCCGCGGGGAGCAGCAGGGCTCGGGCGAGGCCGGACTTGTCCGACACGAGCGGATGCAGCAGGCCCGACTCCACCGCCGACCCGTCGGTGTGCAGGGTGCGCACCGGATCCTGGGCGTCTGGGCACGATCCGCTGTCGTTGACCCCGACGACCTGGTTGCCCCCGAACAGGGGCGCGGCCTCGCCCACCTTCGACGTCAGCCGACGGGTTGTCTCGTCGGGCGCCACCCCGACGAGGTACTGCTCGCCTTTGTCCAGGTAACGGGTGTCGTCGAAGAGGTCGACGTCGACCAGGCCGCCGACCTGCCATCCCTCCAGCGATCCGGCGCGCAGCTGCTCGACCCGGAACCTCGCGGTCGCCGCGTCGCTCGCGACCACCGTGCCGAGGAAGACCGCCGCGGCGACGGGTGGCTCCGGGCATCCTGGCGGCAGGGTCGTGGTCACCACGCCGAGCGTCGTCTCCGGAACGGTCGCGGCGGCGTCTTGCGCCGGTGCCGCGTCATCGTCGGGCGTCGCCGCCGCAGAGGAGATCGGCCCGGCGATCAGGCAGCCGGTGACGACCGCAGCGCAGAGCCACGGGCCCCACCTCGATCGTCTCGTCGCCTGCACCGAGGGAACGCTACTGACCCCGGCTTCGCCGGGACCGTCACTCCCCGATGAAGTTCGGCTCCCGTCTGGCCTCGAACGCGGCCAGCGCCTCGGCCGTGTCCGAGGTCGCGAAGTTCGCGGCCTGCGCCGAACCTTCCGCGATCAGCGCCTGCTCCAGCGAGGTCGACATCGCGTTGTCGAGCAGGCGCTTGGTCTGCATGATCGCCAGCGGCGGAGCCTTGGCCAGGCGCTGCGCCCAGCCATCGACGAACTCGTCCAGCTCCGCGTCGGGCACCACCCGGTTGACCAGCCCGAGCCGCTCCAGCTCGGCCGCGGGCAGGATGTCGGCGAAGAAGGCAAGCTCCTTCGCCACGTGCATGCCAACACGGCGGGGCAGGAACCACGAGCCGCCGAAGTCCACCGACAGGCCACGCTTGGCGAAGATCTCGGAGAACCGGGTGGTGTCACTGGCGACGACCAGGTCGCAGGCGAGTGCGAGGTTGGCACCGGCGCCGACCGCGACACCCCGCACCTTGGCGATCGTCGGCTGCGGCACCTGCTGGATGGCCAGGCAGCAGTCGGCGAGCGCTCGCATGTTCGTGAGCCATGGACGCACCTCCTCCCCCGCCCACAGATCGGCGCCCGAGCAGAAGTCGCCGCCCTCACCGGTGATGACCAGCACCCGGTCAGACCGGTTCATCGCCACCTCACGGGCGGCGGTGGCGAGCTGGCGCCACGTCTCCCACGTCGCCGCGTTCTTCTTGTCGGGCCGGTTGAGCGAGACCGTGACGATGCCGTCGGAGCGGCTGACCAGGACGGGTTCCATGCGCGGCGACGATACTGATCGGCATGGGATCCAACCGCACTGGTTGGCGGGCGGCGCCGTTCGCGCTCGCTCGTACGGACCCGGGGGCGCTCGGCTATCCGAGGAAGGCCCAGAGCACGAGGGCGAACGCGACCGCGACGCCGGCGGCGACGAACACGTAGTCGGAAGCGCGCCGCACGCGCTTGCGGTGTGGGTTGAATCCCATGCGTTCAGTATCGTCCGCACATGCCCGATCTGGTGCTGATGGACCGTCGCGACGATGGGGTCGCGGTGGTGACGTTGAACAACCCGAAGGTGAACGCGCTGTCCAGCGCGGTGCTGGCCGAGCTGCAACGGGTCGCCCGGGATCTGACCGCGAACCCTCCGGGCGCTGTCGTGATCACCGGCGGGGAGCGGATCTTCGCCGCCGGTGCCGACATCAGCGAGTTCGGGGGGCCCGGCGAGGCGTTCGAGATCGGCGCCGGGTTCCACGGCGCACTCGACGACGTCGCGGCGATTCCCCGGTTCGTGATCGCCGCGGTCAGCGGGTACGCGCTGGGCGGCGGATGCGAGCTCGCGCTGGCCTGCGACTACCGGATCGCCAGTGCGCGGGCGGTGTTCGGCCAGCCCGAGGTGCTGCTCGGCATCATCCCCGGCGGTGGCGGCACACAGCGCCTGCCGCGCCTGATCGGGCCCAGCCGGGCCAAGGAGCTGATGATCACCGGTCGCCAGGTGAAGGCTGACGAGGCGCTGCGCATCGGCCTGGCCGACGAGGTCGTCGCCCCCGACGCCTTGCACGAGCGTGCGCTGGCGCTGGCGGTCGAGGTGGCCCGGGGCGCCGTCCTGGCCCAGGCGTCGATCAAGCGGGCCGTCGACGAGGGCCTGCAGCAGACGCTGCTCGGTGGTCTGGCGCTCGAGCGCGACCTGTTCAGCGAGGTGTTCCGCACGAACGACAGCCAGGCCGGCGTCGCCAGCTTCCTCGAGCACGGTCCCGGCAAGGCCACCTTCACCGGCACCTGAGCGAGGCAGCCCCGCGCCGAGCCGCCGCCAGCGAGCGCAGCGAGCCATCAGAAAGCCGACTGGATCACGTCGAGCTTCGTGCCGAGCACGCAGGCGACGTCGAAGCGGACGGTGACCCGGTCGTGTGGGTGCGTCGCCAGCCAGGCTGCGGCGAGGCGCCGCAGGCGTTGCTGCTTGCGCCAGGTGACCGCCTCGGCGGGCGTGCCGAACCGCGTCGACGCGCGGGCCTTGACCTCGCAGATGACCACGAGCCCGGGCCGGCTGACGACGAGATCGATCTCGCCCTCCGCACACTGCCAGTTCCGGTCGAGCACCGTGTAGCCCTCGCGCTCGTACCAGCGGGCTGCAAGATCCTCCCCGAACTTGCCTCGGGCCCCGTTGGCGCCGCCGGTGGGCGGGCCTACAGCTCGGTCGAGGGCAGCTCCTCGACGTTGACGTCTTTGAAGCTCAGCACCCGCACCTTGGGCACGAAGCGGCTCTTGCGGTACATGTCCCAAACCCATGCGTCGCTCAGGTTCACTTCCACGAGGGGCCGCGGACCGTCGCTGAGCACGTGCACCTCGACGACGTTGGCCAGATAGAAGCGGCGCTCGGTCTCCACGGCGAAGCGGAACATGCCCGCCACGTCCTGGTACTCCTGCGCGAGTTGGAGCTCTCGCTCGGCCTCGAAGCTCTCGAGATCGTCGCTGCTCAATGTGGGGCCTGGGGCCGAAGGTGGCGGCCGCTCAGCGGTCGCGCTTCTCCTTGACGCGGGCGGCCTTGCCGATGCGATCGCGCAGGTAGTACAGCTTGGCTCGGCGCACGTCGCCGCGCTTGACGACCTCCACCTTCTGGACCATGGGGCTGTGGAAGGGGAAGGTGCGCTCGACGCCCACGCCGTAGCTGAGCTTGCGGACCTTGTAGGTCTCGCCGATGCCCGAGCCCTGGATGGCGATGACGTTGCCCTGGAACACCTGGATGCGCTCCTTGCCGGACTCCACCACGCGGACGTGCACCTTGAGCTCGTCGCCGGGCCCGAACGCCGGGATGTCCGAGCGCAGGTTGGGGGTGTCGACGAGGTCAGTGGTCTTCATGGCGGGACTTCCAGACAAGCAGCAAAAGGACGCTCAAGGATAGGGGACGGCAGGGAACTCTTCCAACAGTCGCCGGTCCTGGTCGGTGAGCCCGCCGCGGGCATCGACCAGATCGGGGCGGTCACGGCAGGTCCGGTGCAGGGCCTGGGCGTGGCGCCAGCGGGCGATCCGGCCGTGGTCGCCGCTGCGCAGCACCTCGGGCACCGCCCAGCCCCGGAACTCCGCCGGACGGGTGTACTGCGGCTCTTCCAGCAGCCCTGCGCCTCCGAAGCTCTCGGTGAGCGGGCTGATGTCGTTGCCCATCACACCCGGCAGGAGGCGGGTCACGGCCTCGATCACGACGCAGGCAGCGACCTCTCCTCCGGCCAGCACGACGTCGCCGACGCTGATCTCCCCGTCGGCGAGGTGTTCGCGGACACGATGGTCGATGCCCTCGTAGCGCCCGCAGATCAAGCTGAACCCGCTGGTCGCGGCCAGCTCCACGGCCAGCGCCTGGTCTAAGCGCCGCCCGCCGGGCCCGAGCAGGAGCAGCGGGCGCGGTGGCTGGGCGGCCTCCACGGCAGTGAAGATCGGTTCTGGACGCATCACCATCCCGGCGCCACCACCGAACGGTGCGTCGTCGACGCTGCGGTGCACGTCGGTCGTGTGCTGACGGGGATCATGGAGCCGAAGGTCGACCGCGCCGGAGGTTCGTGCCCTGCCCAGGAGACTCGCGCTGCAGAACGCGTCGACCATCTCCGGGAAGATCGAGAACACGTCGATGCGCATCCGGCCAGGCTACGGACGCACCTGCCACCCCCGCCGCACACTCGGTCGATACGCTGACGTCATCGCGGCCGACCCCCTCCCCCTTCGTGCTGCGCGAGCTCCCGGCGTGAAACACCACCTGCCCCGCCTCGCGCGCTATGCCGCTGTGTCCGTCGTGTCGACCGTCACCACGATGGTCGTGCTCGGCGTCCTCATCGCGACACGATTGACGTCACCCGCGGTCGCCAACGTGGTCGCCACCGCGGCGGGGACCATCCCCTCGTTCGAGCTGAACCGCGCCTGGGTGTGGAAGAAGCGGGGCAAGCGGGCGATGGGCCGCGAGGTGTTCGCGTTCTGGGCGATGTCGTTCACCGGCCTGGTCCTGTCGACGGTCGCGGTCGCGTTCGCGGTGCACCACGCCGAGCAATCGGGCCTGTCGACGTTCGGCCGCACGGTTGCCGCCCAGTTGGCCAACCTCGCCGCATGGGGTTCGCTGTGGCTGGGCCAGTACGTGATCATCGACCGGTTCATGTTCGGCGGGCACCACGCCGCGCCGGCGACGCTCGACGACTGACGGCTACTCGAACAGCCCGTCGGGCGGGTCGATCGTGATCGTGCCATCGTCGATGCCGGTCACGAAGGTGACGGGGACGAGGGCGCCCGTGTCCAGCTCGAGCAGGTCGTGCGCGGGGTTGGCGACCACGGCGGTGCACCGCCCGCGGGGCGTGCCGTCGCGCTCGACGACCACCGCGCCGACCATCTCGTGCACCCACAGCGCATCGGGGTCGTCGATCGGTTCCGCACGCAGCGGGCGGTTGGCGATGCGCTCGGCGCCGTCGCGGCCCTCCACGCCCAGGAAGCGAACCAGCCAGGTCTGGCCGTGGCGGGCAGCGCTGTCGACCTCCAGCCACTCGTCACCGGCGAGCAGGCGCGAGCCAGGATCGAGTCGTTCGGTTCGGTCGGTGGTGAGATCGACGTGGACGAGACCCTTGAGGCCGTGCGGCTTGCCGATCCTGCCGACCTGCAGCAGGCGCTGGGTCAATCGACGAAGTCGACGTCGACGTCGACGCCGTCACGGGTCGCCGCCGCCCGCACGACCGAGCGGATGCTCTGCGCGGTGCGTCCACGACGGCCGATCACACGGCCGAGGTCGCCAGGGCCGACCTGCACCTCGAGGCGCACGCGGTTGCGGCTGTTCGTGCCGTCGACGCGGACGGCGTCGGGGTCGTCGACGATCGAGCGGACCACGTGGGTCAGCACCGCGGTCGCGACGGGGGCGTCGATCGAGTTGTGCTCGTCGCTCATCGGGTCACTTGGCGGCGGCGCGGGCGGTGTCGAAGTCGCTCCAGGCCCCGGAGATCTCGAGCAGCTTGCGCACCCGGTCGGTCGGCTGGGCGCCCTGCAGCAGCCACTTCACGACCTTCTCGTTGTTCACGGTGACGACCGAGGGCTCCTGGCGGGGGTTGTACTGACCGAGGATCTCGATGAACCGCCCGTCACGCGGCGACCGGCTGTCGGCCGCGACGATGCGGTACTGCGGCTGCTTCTTCTTGCCGACGCGGGTGAGGCGCAACTTCACTGCCATGTGGGGACCGAACTCCTACGCAAAAACCGAACCCGACGAGGATAGCGGCCAGGCATGGGGATGCGCGCGGATCATCAGTTGAGGCCGGGGAAGCCCTGCGGGAGGCCGGCGGGCATGCCGCCGAGCCGACGCTTGCCCTTCTTCGAGCCCATGCCGCCCATCTTCTTCATCATCTTCTGCATCTCGGAGAACTGCTTGACGAGGCGGTTGACGTCGGCGGTCGTGGTGCCCGACCCGTTCGCGATGCGCAGCCGGCGGCCACCGTTGATCACCTCAGGGCGGGCCCGCTCTTCGGGCGTCATCGAGCGGATGATCGCCTCGATCGGCTTGAGCGCGTCGTCGCCGATCTCGGCGTTCTTCAACTCCTTCGGCATCCCGGGCATCATCCCGATGATCCCGCCGAGCGGGCCCATCTTCTTCAACTGCTGCATCTGCTCGAGGAAGTCGTCCAGCGTGAACTGGCCTTCGAGCAGCTTGGACGCCGCCTCCTCGGCCTGCTCCTTCTCGAACGCCTGCTCGGCCTGCTCGATCAGCGTGAGCATGTCGCCCATGCCGAGGATCCGGCTGGCCATGCGGTCGGGGTGGAACTGCTCGAAGGCGTCGAGCTTCTCGCCTGTCGACGCGAACGCGATCGGCCGGCCGATGACCTCCTTGACGCTCAGCGCGGCGCCGCCGCGGGCGTCGCCGTCGAGCTTGGACAGGATCACGCCGTCGATCGCCAGGGTCTGGTGGAACGCTTCGGCGACGCCGACCGCGTCCTGGCCGGTCATCGCGTCGAGGACGAGGAACGTGTAGTTCGGCTGCACGACGCCCGAGATCTGGCGGACCTGTTCCATCAGCTCGGCGTCGATGGCGAGGCGGCCGGCGGTGTCGACGATCAGCACGTCGCGCCCGAGGCGGC
>CAZMGD010000110.1:0-13135 GCA_964565705.1 uncultured Ilumatobacteraceae bacterium
GCCGATCAGCCGGGTCACGGAGAACTTCTCCATGTACTCGCTCATGTCGATGCGGACCATCGCCCGCTCGTCATCGAACAGGAACTCGGCGACCGCGCGGGCCAGTTCCGTCTTGCCGACGCCGGTCGGCCCGAGGAACATGAACGAGCCGATCGGCCGGTGGGGGTCGGACAGACCGGCCCGCGAGCGCCTGATTGCATTTGCAACCGCCGTGACCGCCTCGTCCTGGCCGATCACCCGCTGGTGCAGCAGCTCTTCGAGGTGAACCAGCTTGGCCATCTCGCCTTCCAGCATCCGGCTGACCGGGACGCCGGTCCAGCGCGACACGACCTCGGCGATGTCCTCGGCGTCGACCTCCTCCTTCAGCATCCGCTCGCCCTTCTGGAGCTCGTCGAGCGTCTCGGTCGCGTCGGTGATCCGCCGCTCGAGCTCAGGGATGCGGCCGTAGCGGATCTCGGCGGCGACGCTGAGATCGCTCTCGCGCTCCAGCTGGGTGCGGAGCTGCTCCAGCTCCTCCTTGAGGTTGCGGATCGCCCCGATCGCGCTCTTCTCCTGCTCCCAGTGCTCGCGCATCTGACCGCTCTGCGCCTGGAGCGACCCGAGCTCGGTGTCGATCGCGGCCAGCCGCTCGACCGATGCGGTGTCGGTCTCCTTGCTCAGCGCGACCTTCTCGATCTCGAGCTGCAGGATCCGACGCTCGACGATGTCGATCTCCGTCGGCAGCGAATCGATCTCGATGCGCAGCTTGCTGGCCGCCTCGTCGACGAGGTCGATCGCCTTGTCGGGCAGGAACCGGTTGGTGAGGTAGCGGTTGGAGAGCACCGCCGCGCTGACCAGCGCGGAGTCCTGGATGCGCACACCGTGGTGCACCTCGTAGCGCTCCTTCAGGCCACGCAGGATCGCGATCGTGTCCTCGACCGAGGGCTCGCCGACGTACACCTGCTGGAAGCGACGCTCGAGCGCGGGATCCTTCTCGACGTGCTTGCGGTACTCGTCGAGCGTGGTCGCGCCGATCATCCGCAGCTCGCCACGAGCGAGCATCGGCTTGATCATGTTGCCGGCGTCCATCGCCCCCTCGGCGGCGCCGGCGCCGACGATCGTGTGCAGCTCGTCGACGAACGTGATCACCTGGCCGGCGGCGTCGGTGATCTCCTTGAGCACCGCCTTCAGGCGCTCCTCGAACTCGCCGCGGTACTTCGCGCCGGCGAGCATCGACGCCAGGTCGAGTGCGACGATGCGCTTGTCCTTCAGACCCTCGGGCACGTCGCCGTCGGCGATCCGGCGGGCGAGGCCCTCGACGATCGCCGTCTTGCCGACACCGGGCTCGCCGATCAGCACCGGGTTGTTCTTGGTACGCCGGCTGAGCACCTGGATCACGCGGCGGATCTCGTCGTCGCGCCCGATGACCGGATCGATCTTGCCGTCGCGGGCCCGCTGGGTCAGGTCCTGCCCGTACTTCTCCAGCGCCTGGAACTGCTCCTCGGGGTTCTGGCTCGTGACGCGGTGGCTGCCGCGCACCTCGCGCAGGGCGCCGAGCAGCTCCTCGCTGCCGATGCCCAGGCGCTGGTTCATCGCCAACAGCAGGTGCTCGGCCGACAGGTAGTCGTCCTTCAGGTCCTTGCGGTACTGCTCGGCCATGTCGGCCACGTTGTTGAGCTCGCGGCCGACGCGCGGCTCGCTGCCGCCGTAGGCCTTGGGCAGCTTGGCGACGGCTTCGTCGGCCTGGTTGCGCACCATCAACGGGGCGAGGCCCAACTTCTGGAGGACGGCGGGCACGATCGTGTCGTCCTGGCGCGCCATCGCCGCGAGCACGTGGTCGGGGGTCAGCTCCGGGTTGCTGTTCGCCCGCGCGATGTCGATCGCGCTGGAGAACGCTTCCTGCGTCTTCAGGGTCCACTTCTTGGGGTCGAGCACCATGCGACCAAGGATACGCCCGCATAGCAAAGTTGATACGAGTCATATCAACTTTTTCTCTGTGAACGGCCGGTGACGCGTGCTCGGGAGCGGGCGCGATGCCCGCCGGAGGGCGTAGCGTCGCGCCCCGATGACAGTGGTTGGCGCGCCGCCGATCTCGATCGAGTCGGTGAGCAAGGTGTTCCGCCGGCGGGGACGCACGGTGGAGGCGCTGCGCGCGGTCGACCTGCGGATCACCTCGGGCGAGTTCGTCAGCCTGCTCGGGCCGTCGGGCTGCGGGAAGTCGACCCTGCTGCGGATCATCGGCGGACTCCAGCCGGTCGACGGCGGCGTGGTGTCGATCGGTGACCTGGCCCCCGACCGGGCCCGGCAGGCGCAGCAGTTCGGCCTCGTCCCGCAGGCGCCCGCACTCGTTCCGTGGAAGACGGTGGGCCAGAACGTGCGCTTCCTCTCCAAGCTGCACCGTGGCACGCACGCGCCACTGCCCGCCGACCAGATCGACGGGCTGATCGAGGCGGTCGGCCTGGCCCAGTTCACGAAGGCCTACCCTCACGAGCTGTCGGGCGGGATGCAACAGCGGGCCTCGCTGGTGCGGGCGTTCGCGCTCGGCGCGCCGATCCTGCTGATGGACGAGCCGTTCGCCGCCCTCGACGAGATCACCCGCGCCGACATGCGCTACTTGCTCCTCGACCTCTGGCAGCGCACCGCCACGACGGTCGTGTTCGTGACGCACTCGGTGACCGAGGCGGTCATCCTGTCGGACCGCGTCGTCGTGATGGCCACCCGGCCCGGCCGCATCGCAGTCGAGCGCACGGTCGAACTGCCCCGCCCCCGCACGCCGGAGATGGAGGACACCGCCGAGTTCCACGAGCAGGTCCGCGTGCTGCGCGCCGACCTTCGCGAAGGTCACGGCTCATGACGATGGTCGACACGCCAGGGGTCCAGGTCGACGTCGCCGGTGAGCTCGGCCACCCGCCGGCCGAGCGCCGCTGGAGCGCCGTCTGGCTCGGGTTCGCACCGGTGATCGGCGTGCTCGTGCCGCTCGCGATCTGGCAGGTCTACGTGCAGGTCGCCGACGTGAAGCAGGTGGTCCTGCCGGCGCCCTGGGACGTGATCCAGGGTGTCTGGGACGATCTGTCCTTCTACGTCGACAACGCCAAGCCGACGCTGTGGGAGGCGACGGTCGGCTTCGTGATCGGCGGCGGCATCGGGGTGATCGCCGCGGTCGTGCTGGCCCACTCCCGCTTCCTCGAGCGGGCGGCGATGCCCTGGGTGGTCGTGCTCCAGGTCACGCCCCTCATCGCCTACGTGCCGGCGATCGTCATCTGGCGCGGCTTCGGATTCCAGTCGGTCGTGCTCATCGTGGCGATCTGCTGCTTCACGCCGTTCCTCGTCAATGGCATCGTCGGCCTCCGCTCGGTCGACACCAACCTCCTCGAGCTCGCCCGGTCGGTCGACGCCAGCCGCGCCGAGACGCTGCTGCAACTGCGCCTGCCGAGCGCGCTGCCCAGCTTGTTCTCGGCCGCCCGCATCGGCATCGGCATGGCGCTGATGGGCGCGGTGCTCGGCGAGTTCTTCGCCGGTGTGACGAGCGGGCTCGGCTACGCGATCAAGATCGCCCAGAACCGCGGCCTGGTGCTCCAGCTGTGGGGCAGCGTGTTCGTCCTCGCCTTCCTCGGCTCGGTCGCGATCTCCCTGATCACCATCGCCGAACGATTCGTCCTGCACTGGCACGCCAGCCAGCGCAGCTGACCCAGCGCTCAACCGAGCACTCCAGCGTGAACACCGAAGGAGCCCCCGACCCATGAACCGCACACCTCGCCGCCGACACGCCGCCCGTGCGGCCGCGGCACTGACCGCCCTCGTGCTCACCGCCGCGGCCTGCGGTGGCGACGACGACGGCGCCACCGACACGACCGCGACCCCCGAGACGACCGCCGGCGGCGGCATCGACCCCGACCGGTGCGCGACGAACGAGGCGGCAGGCAAGCTGACCTATGCGTCCAGCTTCGACTTCGCCGCCGCGGCGTCGATCATCGACGTGGTCGTCGCCAAGGAGAAGGGCTACTTCGACGAGCTGTGCCTCGACGTCGAGCTCGTCCCCGGCTTCTCCACGTCCAACTACCCGCTCGTCGCCGCCGGCACGGCGCAGTTCTCCTCGGCGGGCAACTTCACCGAGATCCTGAACTTCAGCCAGACCGGCGGCGAGTACGTCGCGTTCGTCAACTACGGCAAGGAGCCGATCGAGGCGCTCGTCACCCCGGAGGACGGCGCGACCGAGCTCGAGCAGCTGCGTGGCACGACGATCGGCGTGAAGGGCGACCTGCCGCCGTCGATCGTCGCCCTGCTCGCCGAGCACGGCCTGAGCCGCGGATCGGACTACGACGAGATCCTGCTCGACGGCTTCGACCCCGTCCAGCACCTCTCCAGCGCCATCGACGCGCTGCCCGTCTACAAGTCGAACGAGCCCGGCCAGCTCGACCGCGCCGGCGTCAGCTACCACCTGTTCGACCCGGCCGCCGACGACATCCCGGGCACGTTCGGGATCCTCTACACGTCGAAGGAGTTCTACGAGAAGAACCCGACGGTCGTCGAGGACTTCGCCCGCGCCGCGCTCAAGGGCATGGAGGACGCGATCGCCGACCCGGACGGCGCGGTGGCGTTGTCGGTCGCCCAGATCGACGCCGCCGGCAACCAGAACTTCCTGACCGAGGAGGGTGAGACCTTCCGCTGGCAGGAGGAGATGAAGGCCGTGCTCGAGTCGACCCCCGACGGCCAACCGGTCGGCCTGATCGACCCCGCCCTGTTCCGGGCCGAGTACGACGCCTACGTCGCCGCCGGCGTCTGGCCCGACGGTGCGCCCGAGTTCATCGAGTCGTTCGTGACGGGCCCGGCCGAGGCCGCGTACGGCGACGACGGCAAGGTCATCTGGCCGTGATCTCCGGCGCGACGTGATTCGCGCCCAGGTACAGCGAGGGTTCGGCGGGCCGGAGGTCTGCTCGATCGAGCGGATCCCGGCCCCCGCACCCGGGCCCAATGAGGTGGTGCTCGCCGTCGAGGCGTGCGCGCTCAACCGGCTGGACCTGCTGCAGCGCGAGGCCCCACTGGTGCGCGGGTTCGCGCTGCCGCACATCGCCGGGATGGACGTCGCCGGCATCGTGGTCGCCCGCTCGGCCGACCTGCCCGACGAGGTCGGGCCCGCGCTCGGCGACCGGGTGCTGGTCGATCCGGTCAGCACGTGCGGGGCCTGCGAACGCTGCACGTCCGGGCTGGCGCCGTACTGCGAGACGCTGCGCACGATCGGCTCGACCCGCGCCGGCGGCTTCGCCGAGCAGGTCGCCGTACCTGCCGCGTCGTGCTTCCCGGTGCCCGCGGGCATGTCCGCCGTCGAGGCGACGGCGCTGCCCGTCGCAGCGATGACCGCCTGGCACGCACTCGTCGCCGTCGGCGAGGTGGCGCCTGGCGAGACCGTGCTCGTCAACGGCGCCGGATCGGGCGTGTCGGTCGCCGCGATGCAGCTGGCCAAGGCTGCCGGCGCGACCGTGATCGGCACGGCCGGCGGTCCGGCGAAGGTCGAGCGGGCGCTCGCGGCCGGTTACGACCACTGCGTCGACCACCGCGACGCGACGGTGACGGCCGACGTGCTGGCGATCACCAGCGGACGCGGCGTCGATCTGGTGATCGACCACGTCGGGCCGGCGCTGTTCCAGCAGTCGGTCGAGGCGATGGCGATGGAGGGCCGGATGGTGTTCTGCGGCACGACGACGGGCACCGAGGTGCAGCTCGCCCTGACGAGCGTCTACTGGTGGGGACGGTCGCTGCTCGGCGCGGGCGGCTACCAGCGCGACGAGTTCCCCCAGATGCTGGACGCGATGACCGGGATCGCACCGGTGATCGACAGCGTGTGGCCGTTCGAGCAGCTGGCCGAGGCTCAGGCCCGGATGGCGAGCGGCGAATTCTTCGGGAAGCTGGTCGTCACGTTCACGTGACGACGCCGCTCAACCGGCGTCGTCCTGGTTGATGTTCACGCCCGACGCGACCACGCCGTCGATCGCGGCGAGCACGTCGCCGGGCAGGTCGACGTGGCCGGCCTCCAGCAGCTGCTCGAGCTGTGGCAGGGTGCGCGGTCCGATGATCGCCGATGACACGACCTCGCCGGCGAGCACGAACCCGAGCGCGAGCTGCACGAGCGAGATCCCGGCGGCATCGGCGATCGCCTGGAGCTGATCGACCGCAGCGAGCTTCGCGGCGCGGATCGCTTCCTGGCCGTGGTCGAAGTGGTCGGGCTTGCGCTCTGCCCGCGACTCGGCGTCTGGAGCCGCGGCGTCCTGGTACTTGCCGGTCAACCAGCCGCCGTTCAGGGGCGCCCACACGATCGCGCCGACGTGTGCACGGCCGAGTGCGGGAAGCACCTCGGCTTCGATGCCGCGGGCGAGGATCGAGTACGGCGGCTGCTCGCTCGTCGGGGCGGTCGCGCCCTTCGCCGCTGCAGCGCGGTGGGCAGCCTCGAGCTGGGCGGCACTGAACGTCGAGGTGCCGTAGGCACGGATCTTGCCGGCGCCGATCAGTTCCTCGAACGCCTCGATCGTCTCCTCGATCGGCGTGTCGGGATCGGGGCGGTGCGCCTGGTAGAGGTCGATGCACTCGACGTCGAGCCGGCGCAGGCTGTCCTCGCACGCCTGGGTGATCCACCGCTTGGACAGGCCGCGATGCGACGGATCGTCGCCCATCGGGTTGCCGCACTTGGTGGCGATCACCACCTTGCCGCGGCGACCGCGTAGTGCATCGCCGAGGATGTGCTCGGACACCCCCTGGTCGTAGATGTCGGCGGTGTCGAACAACGTCACGCCGGCATCGATCGCGAGGTCGACCATGCGGTGGCACTCGCTCTCGTCGGAGTTGCCCCACGAGCCGAACATCATCGTGCCCAACGAGAGCGTGCTGACCTCGATGCCGCTGTGACCGAGTGTGCGATATCTCATGCGAGTCCTGCTTGGGTCTGGAAGACGAGGCTGTCCCAGTAGTCGACGCGCTCGGCGATCAGCTCAGCGTTGACGCGGAAGCGCATCACGCCCCGGATCGCGATGTCGCGGTCGTTGACGACGGCGCGCATCGTGTACGCAGCCATCACGCGGTCGCCGTCGGCGACGACGTCCTCGACGTCGTAGCGAAGTCCGGGCATCGACGCGAGGAACTTGGGGAGCCGCTCGCGATACTCGTCGATCCCGACGCAGCCACCACCGAGGGCGGCGGTGTGCTCGTTGACGAAGTCGTCGGTGACGTGGGCGGCGATCCGCTCAGGGTCACCCGTGGCGAAGGACCCGAGGTACGAGCGGCAGAGCTCGGCCGGCGTCAAGAGCCGGCAGGTTCCGTGTCGCCGCCCCAGACCTCGTTCGCCTTCGCGTACACACCCTGGTCGTAGCTGAACTCGACGACGTTGCCCTCAGGGTCGGTCAGCGCGCAGATGTAGCCGATCGGCGGCGGCATCTCGGTGGGCGGCCAGCTCAGGCAGCCCTCGGCCTTGCCGCGCTCGGCGATCGCGTCGATCTCGGCCCGACTCGTCATCTCGATGCCGATGTGGGCGAACGGCGCGAGCGTCGGCTGCTTCTTGTCCTGGTCCTTGAAGAAGCTGACGAGCACGAGCACGAACGGCTTCTCGACCATGTCGCGCTGGCCGAGCCAGGCGCCGTAGCCGTCCGCGTCCTCGCGCTTGTCGAGCAGCTCGAGCGGCGTGTACCGCATGTACCAGTCGATCATCGCGTCGATGTCGCTGCAGGGCACCGCGATGTGGGTCCACCGGGCCACCGGCGGATGCAGTGCGTATTCGTCAGCCATAGCTCAGCACCTCACGGGACGTCGCGGACGCGCAGCGCGCCCGCTCGCCGCATCGTATTGCGTCCGGTCGCGTACTCGGCAACCGTCCAGGTCAGGACGGGTACGGTTGGACGGATGGTCAGACCAACGGCCGAGCACGGCGCTTCAGCGGGGTACTCGGGCACGCCGCTGGCTACGAAGCTCGGGATCGTGCGCGATCTCGGAGGTGTGGTCCGGGCTGCGGGTCGTGTGGCGCAAGGAGCTGCGCTCTCAGCTCCGCTCGCGGTAGCGCAGCAGCCGGAGCGCGTTCGCGACCACCAGCAGTGTCGACCCCTCGTGGAGCACGACCGCTGGGCCGATCCCGGCCACGCCGGTCACGGTCGCGGCGAGGAGCACGAGCACGATGCCGAGGCTGGCGAACAGGTTCTGGCGGATCACCCTCGACGAGTGCCGACCAAGTCCGAACGCGAACGGCAGCAGGCGGAGGTCGTCGCCCATGAGCGCGACGTCCGCCGCCTCCAGCGCGACGTCGGAACCGGCGGCGCCCATCGCGATGCCGACCGAGGCGCGCGCCAGTGCCGGCGCATCGTTGACGCCGTCGCCGATCATCGCCACCGAGCCGTGCGCCTGCCGCAGTTGCTCGATCGCCGTCACCTTGCCCGCCGGCAGGAGGTCGCCGCGGGCCTCGTCGGCGCCGACGGTCGTCGCCACCGCGTCGACCGCTGCCTGGTGGTCGCCCGACAGCACCACCGTGTGCCGGATCCCGACCCCGCGCAGCGCGGCGACGGCATCTGCGGCGTGGTCGCGTGGCGCGTCGAGGAGTCCGAGCACACCGAGTGTCCGACCATCGCACTGCACGACGACGATCGTGCGCCCCGCACGTTCGAGGTCGACGACGATCGCAACCGTCTCGGCATCGAGCCCGCGGCCCTCCCCGAACAGCAACGGATTGCCGACCACGACCTCGCGGCCGTCCACCTGCCCGACCACTCCCCGCCCGGCGAGCGCGTGCACCGTCGCCGCGTGCTGATCCGAACCGCGGGCAGGAAGGCCCGCATCCCGGCGTTGCTGCCCGCGGTCGGTGAGGAGGGCCCTGGCATCGCGGACGACGGCGCGGGCGAGTGGATGGTCGCTGTGCCGCTCGATCGCGATCGCCACGCGGAGCAAGTCGTCGCGGTCGACACCGGACACGGTGACGACGTCCACCAGGCTCGGATGGCCGGCGGTGAGCGTGCCGGTCTTGTCGAAGGCGACAGCGCGAACGGTGCCGAGGTGCTGGAGCGCCGCTCCACCCTTGACGAGCACGCCTCGCTGTCCCGCCCTGGCGATCGCCGCGAGCACCGCGCTCGGGATGGCCAGCGCCAACGCACACGGGCTCGCCGCCACCAGCACCGCCATCGATCGGTAGAACGCGTCGCTCCAGCCCCAGCCGGACGCGATGCCGACGACGAGCACCACCACGACGAGCGCTAGCACGGCGGGCACGAACACGCGCTGGAAGCGATCGGTGAAGCGCTGCGTCGGCGACGGCTCGCTCTCGGCGTCGCGGACCATCGCCGCGACCCTGGCGAGCGTCGAGTCACCGGCGCGGCGCAGCACCTGCACCTCGAGCCGGCCCGACCCGTTGATCGTCCCGGCGAAGACCCGCCCGGAGGCAGGGATCCCGTCGGGATCAGCGGCAGCCTCGGCGACGTCGCTCACCGCCGCCTTGTCGACGGGGATGCCTTCTCCGGTCAGCGCCGACTGGTCGACGCTGCTCCTGCCGTGGATGACGAATCCGTCGGCGGCGATGCGTGCGTTCGGGCGGGCGAGGACCACGTCGCCCGGCCGCAGGTCGCCGACGGGCACCTCGCGCTCGCCGTCGCGGAGGACGGCGGTGGCCGGGGCGATCTCGGCCAATGCATCGATCGCCCCCCTGGCCCGACCCATCGCGTAGCCCTCGAGCGCGTGGCCCAGCCCGAACAACACGAGCAGCAGCGCGGCGTCGTGCCACCGCCCGATCGATGCGGCACCGAGCGCGGCGACGAGCATGAGGAGGTCGATCTCGAACGTCCGGGCGCGCAGCTTGTCGATCGCTTCCCGCGCCACGAACCAGCCGGCGAGGCCGAACGAGGCGACGAAAAGCCCCGTTGCCAGACCGTGCCACGAGCTGGCGAGCTCGAGCGCCAGGCCCGCACCCCAGAGCACGGCGGCGACGATGGAACTGAACAGCTCGACCCGTCCACCGTGGTGATGGTCCGCGTGGTGGTGGTCGTGGTGGTCGTGGTGGTCGTGGTCGTGGTCCGGGCCGCCGACGTCGAGTCCGAGATCGCGAGCCGAGTCGACGAGCGCGTCGAGCGCTCCTTCGGAGACGTCGACCTCGGCGCGTACCGTCGATGCGGTGACCGTCAGCTCGACGACGCCCGGCAGCGCCCCCAGCTCGCGCTCGATCGCCGCCGCGCGACGCACCGACAAGCGAGAGCGTTGCGGCCACAGGACGTGCTGGTACCGGCCGGTGAGATGGGCTCCCGCCGACTCCGCCAGCTCGCGGATCTCGTCGAGTCCCGTCGCCGCCGGGTCGTAGTGCAGGCACAACCGCGCCGGATCGGTCTCCGTCGCCGCCACCACGTGCACCTCGTCGAGCCCGGGCTGCCGGTCGAGGCTGGCGACCAGCCGATCGACGCAGCGGTCGCGTCCGTCGATCGCGTCCGGCAAGAGCACCGGAAGATCGAGGGCGAGCTTGTCAGCCATTGAGAACCGTTCCCGTGAAACGAACATCTGAACAACTATTCAGATGTTACATCCGCAAGAACAGTGCTGCAACGGGGCGGGAGAGAGGAGGCAGGTGACCGAGGCTTCGCGAGCGAAGCGAGCCATCAAGAACGTTCCCCGAACACGGCGAGGGTCTGGCGCAGGGGCACGAGGTCGCGACGGGTGCGGCGCTCGGCCTCGGCCGTCGCCTGGGCGACGGCCGACTGAGCCGCCTCCAGCTCGGCGCGCAGACGCGCGTTCTCTGCCTCGAGCGCCATGACGCGGCGGATGCCCTCGAGGTTCATCCCCTCGCCGGCGAGCTCGGCGATGCGCCGCAAGCGTTCGATGTCATCATCGCTGTAGCGACGGTTCCCGCCCTGGGTGCGCGCCGGCTGCACGAGACCTCGGCGCTCGTAGATGCGCAGCGTCTGGGGGTGCATCCCGGCCAGCTCGGCGGCGACGGAGATGACGTAGACGGCGTGGGTTCGTGAACGGTGGATGGCCATGGTGGATCAGCTCCCGAGGTAGGCCCGGGGTGAGGCGGTCGTCGCCTCGGCGAGCTGCTCGACGGCAGCTCGCTCGGCGTCGGTGAGTGTGGATGGGACGACGACGTCGACGGTGACGATCAGGTCACCGTGGTGCTTGCCGTTGTCGAGGCCCTTGCCCTTCACCCGGTGGCGCGAGCCGTTCTGGGTGCCGGGCTTCAGCCGCAGCGAGACCTGGTGGTCGAGCGTCGGCACCTGGATCGTTGCACCGAGCGCGGCCTCGGCGAACGTGATCGGCACGCGCACCGTGAGGTTCAGCCCGTCGCGGCCGAACAGCCGGTGCGGCGCGACGTGGCATTCGACGTAGAGGTCGCCGTTCGGGCCCCCGTTGCGGCCCGGACCGCCGCGACCCTTGAGCCGGATGCGCTGGCCGTCGGCGACGCCGGCGGGAATGCGCACCTTGACCTCGCGAGGCCGGCGCTCGGTGCCGGTACCACGACAGGTCGGGCATGGATGCTCGATGACGACGCCGCCGCCTTGGCAGCGCGGGCACGGCGACGACAGCGAGAAGAAACCCTGGTTGTCGTCGATCACACCGCGGCCACCGCACTGCGGGCACACGATCGGCGAGGTGCCGGGCTTGGCGCCGTTGCCCCCGCACGTGCCGCACTGGGCGTCGGTGGTGAGGTGCAGCGTCGTGGTGATGCCCCGCGCCGCGTCCTCGAAGTCGAGGGTCAGCTCGGCGTTGATGTCGGCGCCACGACGCGGCTGCACACCACTGGCGCCGGGGCCAGCACCGCGACGGCCGGGACCGCCGCCGCGCCCGAACATCTGGCCGAGGACGTCGCCGAGGCCACCCGCACCGAAGTTGACGTCGCCGGTGTTGAAGCGGAACCCGCCGGGCCCACCGCCACCGAAGCCACCCATCGGGCCCATGAGCCGGACCTCGTCGTACTCCTTGCGCGTCTCCTCGTCGCCGAGCACGTCGTACGCGGCGGCGATCTCCTTGAAGCGCTCCTCGGCGGCGCTGTTCCCCGGGTTCGCATCGGGATGGTTCTCCCGCGCCAGCTTCCGGTACGCCTTGGTGATGTCCTTGGCCGTCGCGGTCGAGGCGACGCCGAGCACCTCGTAGTAGTCCTTCTCGAACCACTCACGCGACGGGGCCATCGGTCATCCCCTCACCTTCACCATCGCCGGCCGGAGCACCTTGCCCTTCCAGCGGTAGCCGGTGCGCAGCACCTCGCTGACGACCGGGCCACCAGGCTCGTCGCTCGGCTCGTGCAGGACCGCGTCCGCGACGGATGGGTCGAAGGGCTGGTCGGCGAGATCGAGCGGCTCGAGTCCTTGACGCTGCAACGCGCCGATCAACGCGGACCAGATCGGCTCGACGCCGTCTGCCCCGTGGGCGAACGCTGCCTCGCACGCATCGAGTACCGGGAGCAGCTCGTCGACGACCTTGAGCGCCACGCGGTCGGCATCGGCCGCGGCCTGCGCCTGGGATCGCTTGCGGTAGTTCTCGAAGTCGGCCTGGATGCGCTGGGCGATCGCTTTGAACTCGTCGCGCTCGGCGAGCGCCGAGGCGACGAGATCCAGGTCGGCGGCGGCCGCTTCGGCGGCGTCGCCGTCGGCACCGAACACGGGGCGGTCGATCGGGCCGGAGAGGTCCTCGACCTCGCTGGCCCGTTCGACCTCGCCGTCGTCGCCGACCGACTCGGGGGGGTCGGTGTGGTCCGTCATGAGCTCGCGCTCACTTCTCCTCGTCGACGATCTCGGCGTCGACGATCTCGGTGTCATCGACCGAGCCGGCCCCGGATCCGTCGGCCTGGCCCGATGCCGAGGTGCCAGCGGCGTTGGCGTCGCGGGCGGCGGTCTCGTAGAGCTTCTGGCTGAACGCCTGGCTGGCTCCCATCAGCTTCTCCGTGGCCTCCTTGATCGCCGCCGTGTCGTTGCCACCGAGCGCTGCCTTGAGCTCCGACAGCGGCTGCTCGACCGCAGCCTTCTCGTCGGCGGACACCTTGTCGCCCTGCTCGCGCAGCACCTTCTCGGTCTGGTAGACGAGCGAGTCGGCGTTGTTGCGGACCTCGGCCTCCTCGCGGCGGCGCTTGTCCTCCTCGGCGTGGGCCTCGGCGTCGCGCACCATGCGGTCGATGTCGTCCTTGGCGAGCGTGCTCTGCCCGCTGATCGTCATCGAC
>CAZMGD010000111.1:0-13098 GCA_964565705.1 uncultured Ilumatobacteraceae bacterium
AGTGCCAGCGATGGTGCGGTGGCCGGGCAAGATCCCTGCCGGCACCGTGCTCAACGGCATCGTCAGCCACAACGACTGGTTCGTGACGCTGCTCGCCGCGGCAGGCAACCCCGAGATCGCTGATCAGCTGAAGCAGGGTGCCGACCTCGACGGCACGACCTACAGGGTGCACCTCGACGGCTACAACCAGCTCGACTACATCACCGGGCAGGCCGACGAGAGCCCGCGCCGGCACTACTTCTACATCTCCGACGAGGGCGATCTCACGGCGCTGCGGTTCGACAACTGGAAGATCATGTTCCTCGAGCAGCGTGCGACCGGCACGCTCCAGGTGTGGATCGAGCCCTTCGTCGAGCTGCGCACCCCGAAGATCTACAACCTGCGGACCGACCCGTTCGAGCGGGCCGACATCACGTCGAACACCTACTTCGACTGGATGATCAGCCATGCCTGGCTGCTCGTGCCGGCACAGATGTACGTGGCCCAGATGCTCCAGACGCTCGCCGAGTTCCCGGCGCGCCAGGAACCGGCGTCGTTCAGCATCGACAAGGTGATCGCCAAGCTCCAGGCGGGGACGATGGGCAGCTCTTGAGCGATCGGCGATGACCGAGGCCGGCGACGACCCGATCGCCGCGTTCTACGAACGACACCCGTACCCGCCGCCCGTCGATGACCTCGAGTCGCTCGCTGTGCGCGCCCGCGACCGGCGCGTTCAGCGAGTGGCCCATCACCGGATATGGCCCGGGCGGGATCCGCAGACCGTGCGATCGGTGCTCGTGGCCGGTTGCGGCACGTCACAGGCCGCCCGCCACGCGCTGCGCCGCCCTGACGCGAGCGTGATGGGGATCGACGTCAGCGCCACGGCGGTCGAGCACACGCGCCGGCTCGCCGAGCACCATGGGCTCACCAACCTCGAGGCGCGCCAGCTGTCGATCGAGGACGTCGGGCAGCTGGGTGAGTGCTTCGACCACATCGTCTGCACGGGCGTGCTGCACCACCTGGCCGATCCGGCGCTCGGGCTGTCACGCCTGCGTTCGGTGCTCGCACCGCAGGGCGCGGTGACGCTGATGGTGTACGCCCGCTACGGGCGCTACGGCGTGCACCTGCTCCAGGACTACTGCCGCCGGCTGGGCCTGACGACCTCCCGGCGCGACGTCGCCGATCTCGTGGCGACCCTGCGCGAGCTGCCCTCGGGCCACCCCGTCGAGCGGCTGCTGCGCGGGTCGCGGGACTTCCTCGACGACGACGCGCTCGCCGACGCCCTCCTCAACCCGCGCGATCGGGCGTACACCGTGGCGGAGGTGCTCGAGCTCCTCGCTGGAGCCGGGCTGCGGTTCGGGCGCTGGGAGCAGCAGGCTCCATATCGGCCGGACTGCGGGTCGATCGCCGAGACGCCACATGCTGCGCGCATCGCCGCGCTGCCGCCCGCCGAGCAGTGGTCGGCGGTCGAGCTGCTGCGGGGCACGCTGACGCGTCACACGGTCATCGCTCACCGCGACGACGACGAAGCATCGGGCCAGCTCGACTTCTCGTCACCGGAGGCGAAGCGCTGGGTGCCGCTTCGGTCGCCGACCGCTGTCGTCGTCGCGGAACGGCTGCCGCCCGGTGCCGCCGCCGCACTCCTCGACCGCACCCACCCCGCCGCGGACCTCGTGCTGTTCGTCGATCGGCGGCGGCTGCGGGCATTCCAGGAGATCGACGGCGAGCGCACCATCGGGGCACTCGGCAAGGACGCGCTGTCGTTCGTCGAGCGGCTGTGGCGGCATGATCTGGTGGTGATCGACGCGAGTGGGGGAGGTGCCCGGCCGACATGAACGACCACGGCCACCGGGTCGTCCGGATCCCGGACGGCGAGTTCACGATGGGCTCGGACCAGCACTACCCCGAGGAGGCGCCCACCCACCTGGTGCGCGTGCGATCCTTCGGGATCGATCGTCATCCGGTGACGAACGCGCAGTTCGCCGCGTTCGTCGGTGCCACGGGTCACGTCACCCTCGCCGAGCGGCCACTCGACCCGGACGACTTCCCTGGCGCGCCCCCGGAGAACCTCGTGCCGGGATCGATGGCGTTCACCCCGACGCCGGGTCCGGTCGACCTGCGCCATCTGAGCCAGTGGTGGCGGTGGGTGCCCGGTGCGTGCTGGCGCCGTCCCGAAGGCCCGTCATCGGACGTCGGCGACCGCGGTGATCACCCGGTGGTGCATGTGGCCCACGAGGATGCGGCCGCGTACGCCGAGTGGGTGGGCGGCCGCCTGCCGACCGAGGCCGAGTGGGAGTGTGCCGCCCGGGGCGGCCTCGACCGCACGGAGTTCACGTGGGGTGACGAGGCCCGGCCGGGCGGCCGGTTGATGGCCAACACGTGGGACGGCACGGACTTCCCGTGGCGCTCGACCGATGAGTCGGGGTGGCTGCGCACCTCGCCGGTGGGCGCGTTCCCCGAGAACGGGTACGGGCTCGTCGACATGGCCGGCAACGTCTGGGAGTGGACCGACGACTGGTGGACGAGCCGGCACGCCGCCGACGCCGACAAGCCGTGCTGCATCCCCGAGAACCCGCGCGGCGGCGACGTCGCCGGCAGCTACGACCCCGAGCAGCCACAGTTCCGGATCCCGCGCAAGGTCGTCAAGGGCGGTTCGCACCTCTGCGCGGACAGCTACTGCATGCGCTACCGGCCGGCGGCGCGCCGGCCGCAGATGATCGACACCGGGATGAGCCACGTCGGGTTCCGGTGCGCCTGGCCGAGATGAACATCCACCTCCGAGGAGAAGAACATGAGTGACCGCCTGCCCTCGTGGCGCCCTGGACCCACCCGCGACGCGCTCGTCGCGTTCCTGGACGGTCTCGACGACGTCCCGATCGACGAGCGGGTCGCCTACATCGACAACGACGGGACGATGTGGTGCGAGAAGCCGTCGTACGTGCAGCTCGACTTCTTCGTCGACGCGCTGCAGCAGCGCACGAAGGACGATCCGTCGCTGGCGGATCGTCCGGAGTTCGCCGCGGTGCTCAGCGGCGACATGGCCGCGGTGGGGGAGATCGGCCTCGCCAAGGTGGCGGGTGCACTGACCGCGTTGTTCGACGGCCAGACCCCCGAGCAGTTCGGCGCGGCGGCCGAGGACTTCCTCGGTCGCTACCGCCACCGCACGCTCGGTGCGCCCGTGGGCGGAGTCGTGTACCAGCCGATGCTCGAGCTGCTCGACGAGCTGCGGGCGAAGGAGTTCAGCGTCGGGATCGTGACCGGCGGCGGCACCGAGTTCGTCCGCCAGGTCAGCAAGCGCCTCTACGGCGTGGAGCCCGGCATGGTGGTCGGCACGCTGATCGGCTACACGTTCGACCGCGACTCGGACGGCCGCCCGGTGCTCCGGCGCACGGTCGAGCAGCTCGGGACCGCGAACGAGGGTGGTGCCAAGGTCGAGCACATCCAGGCCCAGGTCGGCCGGGCCCCGCTGCTGTCGATCGGCAACTCGGGCGGCGACCGCGAGATGCTGGAGTGGGCGCAGGCCAACCCTCGTGGCGGTCTCGCTCTGCTGATCGACCACGACGACGAGGCCCGTGAGTTCGCCTACGTCAGCAAGGCGGTCTCGTTCGAGGAGGACGAGGCGATCACCGATGTCGGCCACCGCCTCGGGTGGGTCGTGGTCAGCATGGCCCGCGACTGGGAGACCGTGTTCGCCGCCGGCTGACCCCACACCCCTTCCCTGTTCTTGCGGTCGGATCGGGCCCGTTCCGGGCCCGATCCGACCGCAGGTTCGGGGTTCGGGGTCCTCCCGGACGGGTCGCTACGGTTCCTGCGCACCTGACGACGAGGGGATGTCATGACGGATGAGCACGAGGTCGACGAGGCGTATCGCCGGTTGCCGACGGTGGGTTCGCTCGCCCCGACGCTCGGCGGGGCACTGATCACGTGGGTCGAGCCGGTGCCCGAGCACGTCGTCGGGTACAACCGCTGGTACGAGGACGACCACATGATCACCGGCGCGATGTCGATGCCGTGGATGTTCTCGTGCCGGCGCTTCGTGGCGCCGACGTGGATCCAGCACCTGCGCGGACCGGCCGACTCACGGGTCGCGGCACCGCTGGACGCCGGCAAGTACATCGGCGTCTACTGGGTGAACACGGCTCGGGTCGAGGACCATCAGCAGTGGTCGCTCGGCACGAACTACCGCCTCCACGCCGAGGGCCGGGGCAGCTACCGCGGGCTCGGTGCCGACGCCCGCGAGGAGCGTTGGCACGTGTTCACCGCGTTCCACGACTACCTCGGGCCGGTGTACCGAGACGACGACGTGCCACGTGACGTGCACACGCTGGTCCAGCCCTACCAAGGGATGGTGGTCGAGGTGCTCGACGCCTCGTCGGCGCGCGGTGACCTCGACCGCTGGCTGGCCGAGGAGCACCTGCCGACCGTCGTCGGCGGGCCGGTCGCCGCGTCGTTGCGCTTCGGACCGCGGCCCTTGCCTCCGGACAAGTTGGCCCACGTCGACGAGCTCCCCGGCTCGTCACACGTCGTCGCCGTGCTGCACTTCCTCGAATGCGACCCGCGCGAGTGCTGGGACGAGCGGTTCGCGTCGAGCGAGCAACGCATCGCCGATGGGGGCGCGGGCACGCTGGCGGTGCAGGCCGCGTTCATCCCCACCAAGCACGGCACGAACGCCTACACCGACGAGCTCTTCTGAGGGGCTGGCGGCTCAGCCCCAGTTGGCGGCGAGCGTGAGGCAGAACGGGTGGCCGGCGGGGTCGAGCAGGACCCGCCAGGTCTCACCGGGTTGGTCGTCGGGGACGGTCGCACCGAGCTCCACGCAACGGGCCTCGGCGGCGGCGAGGTCGTCGACCGCGAGGTCGAAGTGGAACTGCTTCGTGCCGTTCGGGTTCGGCCAGGCCGGCGGCTGGTAGTCCTCGACGGTGCCGAACCCGAGCGCCGAGGTCGGGCCGGTCAGCATCGCGTAGGCGTCCTCGCTGTGGGCGATGCTCCACCCGAGCACCTCGGACCAGAAGCGAGCAGATTCGGGAGCGTTCGGGCAGTCGAGCGTGACCATCTTCAGCTCGGCGATGGGGGTCGTCATGGGGTTCCTCCTTGCCGCACCAGCTTCCTACGCTCCGGCCGTCGCCGATAGGACAAACGCGACGGAAGCTCCTCCGCGGTCGGGCGTGATCCTTCACCCGCGACTTCACGCGCCTGGTCGGCGAACCCCCCGGGACCCACCGGGGCCCGCCACCGTCGGACGTGACGACGATGACGCACCGAGAGTAGTTGTTCGAAGCGTTGCGTTCGTCGAACGTGTGTTGGTAGTATGTGCGTATGGCATCGGGGGTTGCCGAGATCGGGGAGGTCATCCAGCGGGTGCTGCACACCGAACCCGCGTCGTGCGACCTGGGGGTGGTGCGAGCCCGTCTCGACGACACCCGCCGCATCGAAGCGTTCGTCGCCGCCCGCGCTGCCGCCTACCGGGCGGTGCACGAACGGCTCCTCGCCGAGGCTGCTGCCGCGCCGCCGACGGACCCTTCCGACGAACCAGCCGCGCCGCCTCCCTCCCGGGATGGCCCGGCGGATGACGTGCGGCCGTTGCCGCCGGAGTCCTCGCGTGACACGGCCCGTGAACGGCTGCGCGCGAGGTGGCTGCTGCGCTGCCCATTGTTCGCCGACGCCTTGCACGACGCCGTCGTGTCCCCGCAGTTGGTCGACGTGTTGGCATCGACGCTCGACCGGGTGGAGGCCCCGATCGTCGCCCATGTGCTGGGTGACGAGGCGGGCCTGGTGCGCCTGGCGTCGAGGTCGACACCGGAGGGGTTCCGGGCGAGCTTGCGCCGCCTGATCGATCAGGCCCGCGGTGACTTCGGTCGGTCTGTTCTGGAGCGCCAACGCCGCGAGTCCAAGGCCTGGACCCGCGTCGACGAGGACGGCATGTACCGCCTGTCACTCACCCTCGATCCCGAACGCGGCCCGGCGGTGTTCGACGCGATCACCAAGCGCGTCAACCAACTCCGCGCCCAGACCACCAGCGAGCAGCGCAGCGAAGCCGACCTGCGCCTCCAGGCCGTGATCGACCTCATCGCCGGCACCGCCACCGTCGTGCCCGAGGTCGTGGTGATCGTCGACGAACGCACCGTCCGCAACGGACCTCATCCGGCGACGGTCTGCGAGACCGAAGCCGGCGTCACCCTGCCCCCGAACCTGGCAGTCAACCTGTGCGCCCAGGCCAAGGTCACCGCCGCGATCCTCGACGCCGACGGCACCGTCGTCGCCTCCGGCTGCGCGCAACGCACGGCGACTCGCGAGCAACGCCGGGTGCTGCGCGCGATGCATCGCACCTGCGCCCACCCAGACTGCGCGGTGCCCTTCACCGAGTGCGTGATCCACCACGTGACCCACTGGGAACACGGCGGACCAACCGAGATCCCCAACCTGCTCCCGCTGTGCTACGAACACCACCACCTCGTCCACGACGGCGGCTGGAACGTCACCATCGACACCCAACGCACCCTGCGCTGGTACCGACCCGACCACACCCTCGACCGCACCACACCCCTGGCGCCGCTCGCACAACGGCACGATCTCCGACCCGTCGACCAGCAACCACCCGCCGCCGCCGCCGACACCGGCGGCCCGCCCCCGGGCCGAGCACCACCACGACTCTTCGACCCCAACGCCGCCTGAACACCCCGGCCGCGCGCACCTCGACAACTCCAGATCGCAGCGGCTGCGCCAACATGGCGCGATGGGCTCATCGCGCTTCGTCGGCAAGTCGGTCATCGTCACCGGCGCAGCACAGGGCATCGGGCTCGCGTATGCGCGGGGGTTCGCCAGCGAGGGCGCGTCGGTGACGATCGCCGACATCGACGGAGCCCGGGCGGCAGGGGCTGCGGCCGAGATCGACGGCTCGCTCGCGGTGACGGTCGACGTCGCCGACGACGCCTCGGTCGTGGCGATGGTGGCGGCCGCGACGGAGCGGTTCGGCGGGGTCGACGTGCTCGTCAACAACGCCGGGTTGCACATGGGTCAGTACAACCTGACGAGCACGCTGCCACTCGACGACTGGCGCCGGCTCTTCGACGTCAATGTGTTCGGCGCCGTGCTCTGTGCCCGCGAGTGCCGGCGCTCGATGGCAGAGCGCGGCGGCGGGGTGGTGCTCAACCAGTCCTCGAACTCCTCGTACCTGGGCGTCGGTGCCTACAGCGTCTCGAAGATGGCGCTGAACGCCGTCACGCTGTCGCTGGCCCAAGAGCTCGCCGGCGACCGGATCCGTGTGGTCGGCATCGCGCCGGGCATGGTCGGCTCCGATGCCGTGATCGAACGGCTCGAGGACGTCTACAAGGACCTTGTGATCGGTGGGCAACTCGTGAAGCGCTGGGGCCAGGTCGACGACCTCGTCGCCACGGCCCTGCTGTTGTGCTCCGACGACGCGGCGTTCGTCACCGCCCAGACCGTCGTCGTCGACGGAGGCTACGTCAAGCGCCTCTGAACGATCCGCCGCAGCTCAGCGCCAGGGCGCGACGAGCTGCTGCAGCGGAGCGGCGAGAGCCATCTGCAGCAGAGGCCCGAACGACACTCGGTGCACGCCCAGCGCTCGGAGGTCGTCGAGTGAACCAGCCGCCGAGCCGTTCACCGGATGGGCGATCACGTTGACCGGCCCGGACAGCTCGGCCAGCAACGTGCGCACCGCGTCGGCGTCGGGGGCGCGCACCGGATAGACGCACCGGGCGCCGGCCGCCTCGCAGGCCTGCAAGCGCTGGATCGCCTCGGCGAGCGGATCGTCGAACACCTGGGTCTTCTGGAAGAACGCGTCGGTGCGGGCGTTGATGACGAGCTCGACGCCCGCCTGGTCGGCAGCTGCCCGGAGCGCACCGATGTAGTCGGCGTGCTCCCGCAGCGAGCGCATCCGACCCTCGCTGTGCACCGTGTCCTCGACGTTGATGCCGACCGCACCCGCCTCGAGCACCCGCGCCACCAGCTCGGCTGGCGGCGTGTCATAGCCGGACTCCACGTCGGCGCTGACCGGCACGTCGACCGCGGTGGCGATGCGGCGGATGCCGTCGAGCGCGTCATCGAGCGTCATGTCCTCGTTGTCGCCCTGACCCCGCGAGTCGGCCAGCGGGTGGCTGCCGACGGTCAGCGCCTGGAACCCGACGTCGACGACAGCACGAGCCGACCACGCGTCCCACACCGTGGGCAGCACGAGCGTGGTGCCGCTGTGGTGGAGGGCGAGGAGCTGCCGGGCGCGGGTCGCGACGTCTGTCATCCGCCCATCGTGTCAGGCGTCAGAGCCGCTCGAGGACGAGCGCCGAGCCCATGCCGCCGCCGGCGCACATCGAGACACAACCGACCGTGAGGTCGCGCTGGCGCAGCTGGTTGATCATGCTGACGACCATCCGGGCGCCGGTCGCAGCGATCGGGTGCCCCAGGCCGCAGCCGCTGCCGATCACGTTGAGCGCGTCCGGGTCGATCCCCAGCGCCCGGCTGGCGGCCACCGGCACGACGCACATCGCCTCGTTGATCTCGAACAGGTCCACGTCGCCGACCGACCGACCCACCCGGTCCAGGGCCTTCGGGATGGCCAGCGTCGGCGTGAGACCGGTCCGCACCGGATCGTCGCCGACGTTCGCCCACGACACGATCCGTGCGCGCGGTGTCAGGCCGTGCGCGGACGCAAACTCTGCGGACGTGACGAGCAGCGCCGCGGCGGCGTCGTTGAGCCCCGCCGCGTTGCCGGCGGTGACCGTGGCATCGTCGATCTCGGGGTGGATCAGCGGCAACGCCGCCAGCTTCTCCAGCGTGGTGTTCGCTCGCGGCTGCTCGTCGCGGGCGAACAACGAACCGTCGGGCAACGCCACCGGCACGATCTCGCCGTCGAACAGTCCGTTGTCGCGGGCGAACGCCGCCCGCTGGTGCGACAGCAGCGCCCACGCGTCGGCGTCGGCGCGGCTGATGCCGGCAATCCGGGCGGTGTTCTCGCCGACGGTGATCGTCATGTCGTAGGCCGGTGCCTCCGGCGTCTCGGGATGGCTGGGCGGCATCCACTGCTTCGGATCGCGCGCCGAGGCCGGGATCGACTTCGACATCTGCGGCATCGAGCTCAAGCTCTCCGTGCCCCCGGCCAGCACGGCACGATCCATGCCGGCTCGGATCGACGATGCGGCGATCTGCACCGCGCCGAGCCCTGCCGCACAGTGCCGGTTGTCGGCGATGGCCGGCAGGTGGTGCCAGCCGAGCTGCACCGCGGCGTAGCGACCGAGCACCCCACCGCCCTGCAGCGACTCGGCCATCGCCACGTCGTCGAGCAGCCGCGGATCGATCCCGGTGCGGTCCACGACCGCCGCCATCACGACCTGGGCGAGGGTCGAGGCGTCGACGTCGATCAGCGAGCCCTTGTGGGCACGCCCGATCGCGGTGCGGCACCCGTCGACGACGACGGCATCAGTGGGCAGGAGCGTGGTCATGGCACGACACTACTGAACCGTCGTTCAACTGGTCGGGTGTGGGTTCATCCAGGGCTACGATGTCTGCGCATGGGGATCGAGGCATTCGGATACCAGGGCAAGCGCGCGCTCGTCGTCGGCGGTGCGACCGGGATGGGGAACGCGACCGCGAGGTTGCTGGTCGAGCTCGGCGCAGAGGTCGTGGTGATGGATCACGCGCCCGTCGACCTCGACGGGGTCGCGTCGATCCGGGTCGATCTGCGCAGCAAGGACGGCATCGATGCCGCGCTGGCCGAGTGCGGCGGGCCGATCCACGCGCTCTTCGCCTGCGCAGGCGTGGCCGACGGCACCGACGGCATCGAGCGGATCAACTTCATCGGGCACCGCCACCTGATCGAATCGGCGATCGCCACCGGCCACCTCGGTCGCGGGGGAGCGGTCGGAGTGATCGCCTCCTCGGCCGGTCTCGGCTGGGAGGCGCAGCTCGACCTGATCGACACGCTGCTCGACACGCCCGACTTCGACGCCGCTGTCGAGTGGTTCGACACCCACGAGAACGTGAAGCACTACATGTTCACCAAGCGGGCGATGTCGCAGTACGTGGCGCGCGAATGTGCCCGGATGCTGCAGCACGGCATCCGGCTGAACGCGATCCTGCCCGGCCCGACCGACACCCCGTTGGCGCAGGCCAACAAGGACCTGTGGCTCGACTTCGGCAGCGACTTCCGGGCCGAGGTCGGCGTCGCCGCGTCGACGCCCGAGCAGCAGGCCTACCCGCTGGCGTTCCTGTGCAGCGACGCCGCCTCGTACGTGAACGGCGCGACGCTGATCACCGATGCCGGCTGGTACGCCGCCGGCCTCTCCGGCGGCTTCCCCGCCGCACGCGACGCCGTGCACTTCCTCGCCGGCCGCTTCGAGTAGGGCAAGCCGTGGAGGAGGGGGTCAGCCGAAGTTGCGGACACCCTCGATGTCGTAGATCTCGACGGACATGCCCTTCGGGGCCGGGCCACCGGACTTCGGTGCGGACGCGATGACGGCCATGTGGGCGTCGAACGCCGCCTGGTCGGCCCAGCGCTCGAAGAGGATGACCCGGGTCGGATCGACCGGGTCGGCGCTCATCACGTACTCCAGGCAGCCGCCTTCGGACCGCGTCGCGATCATCGCCGGCGTGCGTGCGGTGAGGAACTCGTCACGATCAGCCGCGTCGAACTCGAACGAACCTGCCACGATGAGCATCGGTCAACTCCCCTTCCGGACGAGCCGTCCGGGCCCGTCCAACGGGTCGCCAACGTAGCGGCGACGGGTCAGGCGATCAGCACCGGGTTGATCGGGCTACCCGTGGCACCGGTGACCTTGAGCGGGCCGACGGCGAGCAGGCCCTCGGTCACGCCGTCGGCAGCGGGCGCCGACAGGTCGAGGAACTCCATCATGTAGATGCCGTGGCGTACGAGCAGCACCTTGTGCACGGCGAGGAAGTCGTTGCCGTCGAAGGGGATGACCTCGACCGCGGCGTTGTCGCAGCCGACGGCCACCACGTCACGGTCGGCCAGCCACTGGGCGCCGTCGAGACCGATGCCCGCTTGCGCGAACTGGTGCTCGGCGCCCTTCTGGTGGGCGTCGTACCAGCCCTGCAGGTACCCGGTGCGGACGAGGACGATGTCGCCGGCGCGCACCTCGACGCCCGCCGCCGTGGCCGCGCCGTCCAGGTCGGAGCCCGTGATGTTGCGCCCGTACTCGACCCACCCGTCGTCACCGAAGTACTTCACCATGTCGAGCAGCACCGCCCGGCTGGCGAACCCGCCGACCTTCTCGATGCCGAGTCGCTGCGCGCCGCCGAGCGCGTGCATCGTGTCGTGGGCGACGCCGTTGTAGTGCTGGTAGTCGTCGTAGACGTGCACGAGCGCGTCCATGTGCGACGTCGTGTGCGACGCCATCACGAGCACGTCCTCGTGGGCACCGGTGCCCTTCTGGGCGCCGTAGACGTCGTAGATCCCGTCGTCGGTGGAGTCCTGGAGCGTGAGCCGCATCGGCGTGCCGCGGTAGTCCATCAGCGGCACACCCTCGCGCTGGATCGGCACGCCGAGGCTGTAGATCTTGCCGGTCCTGATCGATGCGGCCGCGGCCTGCACCACGTCGGGCGTCAGCAGGTTCAGCGCCCCCCGCTCGTCGTCGTCGCCCCAGCGGCCCCAGTTCCCAGTGCTCATCCGCCTTGCCCCCAAGTGTCGTCGTGGATGGATCGACGCGTGAGCGTACGCGCACGGCGCAGGCCCGGCGAGTCGGGGCGGCTCAGCGGGCGGCCTCGTTGGCGAGGAACTCGTCGATGGCGGCCAGCGCGCGCGGGCCGTAGATCGTCGAGGGGCCACCACCCATCAACACCGCCACACCGATGACCTCCGCCGCCTCCTGACGGGTCGCGCCGGCGCGCACAGCGGCCTCGGCGTGCGACGCGATGCAGCCGTCGCAGCGCTCGGCGACGGCGATCGCGAACGCGATCAGCTCCTTGGTCTTGCGGTCGAGCGCCCCGTCGGCCATCGCCGCGCCGCTCAGCTCACCGAACGCGCGGTACACGTCGGGGACGGCCCGCCGCAGCTCGCGGTGCAGGGGTCGCAGCTCGCGGAGCACGTCGCTGCCATGGCCCCGCTGGACCTGGTGTTGCGCGGTGTCTGTCATGGCGCCAGTGTGCGCCGGGGGTCGTCGAACGATCAGGGCCGGAAGTCCCGAAAACGCGCCGGAGGGCGACCGGACCACGCTGTCCGATCGCCCCCGACGTGTGCTGGTCAGGCGTGCAGGTCGAACCGGTCGAGGTTCATGACCTTGTCCCACGCCTTGACGAAGTCGGCGACGAAGCGCTCCTTGGCGTCGTTCGCGCCGTAGATCTCGGCGATGCCGCGCAGCACGGAGTTCGATCCGAAGACGAGATCGGCGGCCGTCGCCGTCCACTTCACCTCGCCGCTGGAGCGGTCCGTGCCCTCGTACACCCCTTCGTTGCTGACCGAGGTCGTCCACTCCGTGCCCATGTCCAGCAGGTTGACGAAGAAGTCGGTGCTGAGCGTGTCGGCCTTGTCGGTCAGCACGCCGAGCGACGACCCACCGTGGTTGGCGCCGATCGCTCGCAGGCCGCCGACGAGCACGGTCATCTCCGGCGCGGTGAGGTTCAGCAGGTCGGCGCGCTCGATGAGGAGCGACTCCGCCGGCAGCTTCTCGCCGGGACGGATGTAGTTGCGGAACCCGTCGGCCTTCGGCTCCAGCACCGAGAACGAGTCGACGTCGGTCTGCTCCTGGGAGGCGTCGGTGCGACCAGGCGAGAACGGCACGGTGATGTCGACGCCCGCGTTCTTCGCCGCCTGCTCGACGGCCGCACAGCCGCCGAGCACGATCAGGTCGGCGAGCGAGATCTTCTTGCCCGTGCCGTTGAACTCCTGCTGGATCCGCTCGAGGGTGGAGAGAGCTGTGGCCAGCTGGGCGGGCTCGTTGACCTCCCAGTCCTTCTGCGGTGCCAGGCGGATGCGGGCGCCGTTGGCCCCACCGCGCTTGTCGGTGCCACGGAAGCTCGCTGCCGATCCCCACGCGGTCGACACCAACTGGGAGATCGACAGGCCGGACCCGAGCACCTTGGCCTTGAGATCGGCGACGTCGGCATCGCCGACGAGCTCGTGATCGACGGCGGGCACCGGGTCCTGCCAGATCA
>CAZMGD010000112.1:0-12837 GCA_964565705.1 uncultured Ilumatobacteraceae bacterium
GAGGGCGACGCCAACGACTACCTCGGCAAGGGGCTCTCCGGGGGCCGGCTCGTCGTGCACCCCGACCGCGACTCGACGTTCGTCGCCGAGCACAACGTCATCGCCGGCAACGTGATCGCCTATGGGGCGACCGGCGGGGAGATCTACCTGCGAGGCGTCGTCGGCGAGCGCTTCTGCGTGCGCAACTCCGGTGCGACAGCGGTCGGCGAAGGCGTGGGCGCCCACGGCTGCGAGTACATGACCGGGGGCCGGGTGGTCGTGCTCGGTCCGACCGGGCGCAACTTCGCTGCCGGCATGTCGGGCGGCGTGGCCTACGTGTACGACCCGAACGACGTGTTCGCCGCTCGCGTGAACTACGAACTGGTCACGCTGGAGGGTCTCGACGACGACGACGCCGGCTTCCTGCACGACCAGGTGAGCGCCCACGTCGAGCACACGGGGTCCGCCGTCGGACGCGAGATCCTCGACTCCTGGCCGGTGACGCTGGCCGACTTCCGCAAGGTGATGCCGCGCGACTACCGCCGGGTGCTCGACGCACTCGCCGCCGCGACGGCCGACGGCCTCGGTGAGACCGAGGCGATGGAGCGCGTGATGGAGCTGAGCCGTGGGTGAGCCGACCGGATTCTTGAAGTGGGGTCGCGAGACTCCGACCCGCCGTCCGATCGAACTGCGCGTGCGCGACTGGCAGGAGGTCTACGAACCGTTCCCGAGCGAGCGTCTCGCGACGCAGGCCGGCCGCTGCATGGACTGCGGCATCCCGTTCTGCAACAACGGCTGCCCGCTCGGCAATCTGATCCCGGATTGGAACGACCTCGTGTACCGCGGCCACTGGCGCGACGCCATCGACCGCCTGCACGCGACGAACAACTTCCCGGAGTTCACCGGTCGCCTCTGCCCCGCGCCGTGCGAGGCAGCGTGCGTGCTCGGCATCAACGCCGATCCGGTCACGATCAAGCAGGTCGAGGTGTCGATCATCGACCGGGCGTGGGACGAGGGATGGGTCACGCCGCACATCCCCGCCACCAGGACCGGCAAGCGCGTCGCCGTCATCGGGTCGGGCCCGGCCGGCCTCGCCGCCGCTCAGCAGCTGACCCGGGCCGGCCACTCGGTGGTCGTGCTGGAGCGGGCCGACCGCCTCGGTGGCCTGCTGCGCTACGGCATCCCCGAGTTCAAGATGGAGAAGCGCCACGTCGACCGCCGGCTCGAGCAGATGCGCGCCGAGGGCACCGAGTTCCGCGTCAACGCCGCGGTCGGCCGCGACGTGGACATCGACGTCCTGCTGGCCAGCCACGACGCGGTCGTCCTGGCGATGGGCGCCACCCAGTGGCGCGACCTGCCGGTGCCCGGCCGGGAGTTGAACGGCATCTACCAGGCGATGGAGTTCCTGCCACCGGCCAACCGCGTGCAGCAGGGCGACTTCGCGGTCAGCCCGATCTCGGCTGAGGGCAAGCACGTGATCATCATCGGCGGCGGTGACACCGGCGCCGACTGCCTCGGGACCTCGCTGCGCCACGGCGCGGCGTCCGTGACGCAGCTCGAGATCATGCCTCGCCCACCCGACGAGCGGGCCACCGACAACCCCTGGCCGCAGTGGAGCATGATCTTCCGCACGTCGTCGGCCCACGAGGAGGGCGGAGACCGGGTGTTCCAGGTCAACACCGAGCGCTTCGTCGACGACGGCGACGGCAACGTGAAGGCGTTGCGGCTGCACGAGGTCGAGTTGATCGACGGCAAGTTCACCAAGATCGAGGGCACCGACCGGGAGATCCCCGCCGACCTCGTGCTGTTGGCGATGGGCTTCACCGGGCCCGAGCGTGCACCGTGGCTGGAACAGCTCGGCGTGGAGTTCGATCCACGCGGCAACGTGGCCCGCGACGCCGAGTTCGCCTCCAACGTCGAGGGCGTGTTCGTGGCCGGCGACGCCGGGCGGGGCCAGAGCCTGATCGTCTGGGCGATCGCCGAGGGCCGCTCGTGCGCCGCCGCCGTCGACCGCTACTTGATGGGCGACAGCCAGCTGCCCACCCCGGTCCTGTCGACCACCCGCCCCCTCGTCTGACCCCCAGCGTTCTCGGGAGCAGATCGGGTGCTCTAGCACCCGATCTGCTCCCGAGAACGGGGTGAAACACTACGATGCTCCTCGGGGAACCTTTGGGGGTGCCGTGGAGCTGACGCCGGAGCTCGTCGACTGCAGATGGGCCGAGATCATCCGTCCGCTACGCCGCGCTCGTGCACGGCGCCAGGCGCTTCGGGGCACCGCGACGTGCGGGCTGACCGCGGCGCTCGTCGGCGCTGCTACCGGTGGGCTGTGGCTCCTGCTGCACGAGGTCGTCGGCTCGTTCCGACCGTGGTGAGGAGCTCGGATGCCGACACGTGACCACTACGACGACGGGATCCCGAACTGGGTCGACCTCGCCACGGGCGACACTGCGGCCGCGCGGTCGTTCTATGGCGAGCTGTTCGGCTGGACCTACCAGGAGATCCCGATCGGCGACGGTGAGTCGTACTCGATCGCCCACATCGGCGACCTCGACGTCGCCGCGATCGGCCCGCTGGCATCGGGGGACGGCTCGCCGCGGTGGCAGATGTACGTCGCCACGTCCGACGTCGATGCCGCGACGGCACGGGTGGCGCCGGCCAGCGGCACGGTGCTCGCCGGTCCCTACGACGTCTTCGATGCCGGGCGGATGACCGTCGTCGCCGACCCCGCCGGCGCGGTGTTCCAACTCTGGCAGGCCAACCAGCGCATCGGTGCGCGCCTCGTGAACGAACACGGCGCGTTCATGTGGTCGGAGCTGCTGATCGAGTCTCCCGATTCCGTTGCCCCGTTCTACGAGACCGTGACCGGCTTGCGCCTGATCAGCGCCGACCCGGGCGACGGCAGCAGGTACTCGGGCTTCACGACCGACGGCACGATGGCGACGATGGTGGCCGGCTCGATCCCGCCGCCCATGCCCGGCATGCCCGCGGCCTGGATCGTGTACTTCGGCGCCGACGACGTCGACGCCCTCGCCGACCGCTGCGTGCTGCTCGGCGGTTCGGTGATGGCGCCGCCGATGGACATCCCCGTCGGTCGGATCGCCGTCCTGAACGATCCGCAGGGCGCGCTGTTCTGCATCTTCAAGGGCTGACTGCAGGAGCCAGAGGGTGGGATGGCACGATCGCTGCCGTCAGGAATCAGCACGGAGGTCGGTCGTGACGGGATCAGCGCAGGCACCGCACACCAAGGTGCAGGGCGGCACCCTGCAGGGCGTCACGATCGAGACGCCGTCGGGCGAGGTCGCCGGGTTCCTCGGTGTGCCGTACGGCGCGCCGCCGGTCGGCCCGCTGCGCTTTCAGTCGCCCCGGCCCGCCGCGGCCTGGGAGGGGGTGCTCGTCGCCGACCGCTCGGGCCCCGCTCCGATGCAGGCCAAGGACGGACCCTTCAGCGACTCGGTGCCCGGGCTCGGTGTCGGTGACGTCAGCGAGGACTGCCTGACCATCAACGTCTGGACGCCCGCCCCCGACGGCGGGCAGCGACCCGTGCTGGTCTGGGTGTACGGCGGTGCCTTCGTGATCGGTGGCAACGCGGTGCCCACCTACGACGGTGCTCGGCTGGCGGCGGAGCAAGGCGTCGTGGTCGTCGCCCTGAACTACCGGGTTGGAGCGTTGGGATTCCTCGACCTGCGCGAGCTCGGTGCCGACGCGATCGGCGCGACGGCGAACAACGGCCTGCGCGACCAGATCCTCGGCCTGACCTGGGTGCGCGACAACATCGCCGCGTTCGGCGGCGACCCGACCCGGATCACCGCGTTCGGCGAGTCGGCGGGTGCGGGCTCGCTGCTGCACGTGCTCTGCGCCCCCCGTCCCGACGGCATCGTGCACCGGGCGATCCTGCAGAGCCCCGGCGTCGACTTCACCCAGAACCCGACGATCGGCGCGTCCGTCGCCCGCCGTCTGCTCGAGCGGGCGGGTGTCACCGACGCGACCGAGCTCGCCGCGCTGCCCGCCGACGCGATCATCGCCGCCCAGTCCACCGTGGCGATGGAGATGCTGATCGAGATCGGTTCGATGGTGTTCCATCCCGTCGTCGACGACGACATCGTCCGCGAGACACCGTCGGTCGGGTTCGCTGCGGGGCGAGCCAAGGACGTCGAGCTGGTGATCGGGGCGACGGTCGACGAGATGCGCCTGTTCCCCGATCCCCGCGCCGACGCGCTGAGCGTGCAGGACATGACCCGTTGGCTCCACGGTGGGCTGCGCACGCGCATGGCGGCCGAGCCGCCCGAGGGCGCGGCCGCCGCACTGCTCGCGCACTATCAGGCGCGCCACGCCGGAACCTCTCGCTCGTCGGGCTCCGACGTCTGGGCGGCGATCCAGACCGACGGGTTGATGCGGCTGCCGATCGAGCGGATCGCCGAGGCCCAGTCCGAGCACCGCGAGACGTTCATGTACCAGTTCGCCTGGCAGCCGCATCACGCGACTCGCGATGTCGGTGCGTTCCACGCGATCGACCTGCCGTTCGCGTTCGACTCGTTCGACTCGGCCAGCACGTCACAGACGTGGGGCGAGTTCCTCGGGGTCGACGAGGCTGGCCGCCGCCTCGGTCACAGGATCCGATCGGCGTGGGCGGCGTTCGCCGCGACCGGCGATCCGACCACCGACGAGACGGGCCCGTGGGCGCCCTACGACGTCCGGTCGCGCACGGCGATGGTGTTCGACACGACGCCCGGGGCCGTCGACGACCCGCTCGGCACCGAGCGTGGCTGGTGGGACGGCCTGTGGCACCCCGACTGCGTCCCTGCTGCCGTACCGCTGTGAACCAGTAGGTTCGAGGGGGTGAGCGATCCGGGTTCCGCGCGTCTCGGCGACGCGCTCGCTCGGTTCGGGCGGGCCACGAGCCACCCCGTCGCCGTACGCCTGGACGAGGCCTGGTTGTCGATGACATCGGTGCTCGTGCCGTCGCTCGACATCGAGGAATGGCGAGGCCACTTGGACGCGCTCGCCGCCGGATGCAAGGACCGGACCCGAGAGGGCGTGATGGCACACCTGTTCGGAACACAGCGGCTCCGGGGCGACACCGAGCGCTACGGCGACTGGCGCAACTCACGCATCGACCGGGTGCTCGGGGATGGGGCCGGCATCCCGATCACGCTGTCGGTCGTCGCGATCGAGGTGGCACGACGCGTGGACGTCACGCTCGTGGGCGTCGGGATGCCGGCCCACTTCCTGATCGGTGACCCGATCGACCGGCAGTGGTTCGCCGACCCGTTCAACGCCGAGGTCGGCCTCGGTCCGGAGGACTGCCGTGCCCTGTTCCGCCGCATCACCGGCGGCAACGGTCCGTGGCGCGAGGAGTACCTGCGTCCCACGCCGCCGACCGCGATCGTGGTCCGGATGCTCAACAACCTGCGTGCCGCGTTCACGCGCGACGGTGACCACATCCGCCTCGGCCTGGTCATGCGCATGCGCTCGATGCTGACGACCAACGACACAGCGGAGGACACCCGGCGGGCCCAGGCCGTCTTCAACTGATGCCGTGTTGATGGCTCGCTGCGCTCGCTGGCGGCGCCTGGGCCCGCCGAGCGGGCTCGCTTCGCTCGCTGGGTCGGCTGCGGCGCCGGTTCGTGGCCACGCTCGCTGTGTTCGGGGAGCTCGCTTCGCTCGCGAAGCCTCGGTGAAGCTGTCCAGGTCTCCTCGGTGTCAGAAAACTTGCTTGCTGTGAACCAGGTCGGTACCTGGTGGGTTCTGTCAGGTGGCCAATGCTTCGGCGGCGTCGGTGGTGAGGCGGCGGTAGTCGAGCTTGCCGTTGGGGGCGCGGCCGATGGTTGCAACCGGAACGATGCGGCGCGGGGCCTTGTAGGAGGCGATGTGCTCCTTCACGTGGGCGATCAGCGAATCGGCATCGACGTCGGCGCCGGCAATCGGTTCGACGAGTGCGGTGATCGACTGGCCGAAGCGCTCGTCGGGAAGCCCGACGACAGCGGCGTCGGCGACCGTGGGGTGCAGCTTGAGCACCTCCTCGACCTCCTCGGGGTACACCTTCTCGCCTCCGGTGTTGATGCACTGGCTGCCGCGACCGAGCAGGCGCAGCGTGCCGTCCGCGGCCACCTCGGCGTAGTCGCCCGGGATCGTCCAGCGCTCACCGTCGATCTCGACGAACGTGGCGGCCGACTTCTCCGGGTCCTTGTAGTAGCCGAGCGGCGCCCGCCCCTTGCGCGCCACGCGGCCGGTCTCCCCACTGCCCGGCTTCACCTCGCGCCCGTCGTCGGCGAGCACCTTGGTCGTCGGCCCGATGCGGAAGACGGCGGTGGCGTTCGTGTCGTCGGCGGCCACCGATGCGTCGAACGTGTCGGCGGCCATGCTGATCGCCTCGCTGGACCCGAGGCTGTCCACCATGATCAGCCGCTGGTTGTGACGCAGCAGGGCCCGCTTCGTCGCCGTCGAGAACATCGCCCCGCTGGAGAGGATGAACCGCAGCGACGAGATGTCCCACCGATCCGGCTCGGCATCGAGGGCGCTGACGATCGGCCGCCCGAACGCGTCACCGACGATCGTCATGCCGTTCACCCGCCGGGCGTCGATGGTGTCCAGCACCTCGACGGCGTCGAAGTGCCGACCCTCCATCATCACGATCGTCCCGCCGATCACGAGCCCCCACATCGCCCCGAACGCCCCGGTGCCGTGCATCAACGGTGCAGCCGGCATGTGGCGAGGCCCGGGCCGGGCGAAGCGCTGGTCGAACTCGTCCCAGCCAGGTATGGCCGGCAACGGACGCTTCGAACCCGCGTCGAGGCCGATCAACAGGTCGTCCTGCCTCCACATCACACCCTTGGGCACGCCCGTCGTGCCGCCGGTGTAGAGCATGAACACGTCGTCGTCGGAACGTCCCCACGGCGCAACGAAGCGCTCCGACGGCGTCGCCACCGCGTCCTCGTACGGCATCGCCCAGTCCGGGCACGGATGCGTGCCGTCGTCGACCCACAACCAGAGCCGCACCGCCGGCACCCGATCGCGCAGGGCCTCGCAACGCGGGGTGAACGTGCCGTGGAACACGATCGCCTCGGCGTCGGCGTTGCCCCACAGGTAGGCGAGCTCGTCGTCGGTGTAGCGGTAGTTCGTGTTCACGGGCACGATCCCGGCCTTGAACATGGCGAACATGCTCTCGATGTACTCGGGGCAGGTGTAGAGGTATGCCGCGGTCTTCGACGCCTGGCCGAGCCCGGCGCCCACCAACGCGGCCGCGACGCCATCGGCACGGTGGTCCATGCCCGTCCACGAGATCGTGCGCGAACCCTGGATCAGTGCCGGCTCCTCGGCGAAACGATCGGCGTTGTGCTCCCAGACGTCAGCGAAGTTCCACCCCATGGCGGCTCCGAGGCTACAACGCCGCCTGCGCCGCGCTCGTGGTGTCCAGCCGGCGGGAGGTGCCGATCGCCTCGATCGTGGTCATCGCGAACGTGGCGAGGGCGATGCTGCAGACCGCTGCGCCGAGCCCGAACTCCTGCCCGACCACGAGGGCGATCACGATCGGCACGACCGGTCCGATGACGGTGGAGCGCGGCTGGATCACCTGACGCACGACCAGCTGATCGACCACCTGAAGCATCAGCGCGAACAGGAACACGGCGATGCCCGCCCCTGGGGAGTGCAACCCAGCGGCGAGGATGATCAGCGGCACCATCCCGGCGAAGGTACCGACGATCGGCACGATGCTGCTCACGGCGGCGACCAGCGCGACGACGGTCGCGGCGGGCAGATCGAGGATCATCGCCACGGCCCACACGAGCCCGCCGACGACGACCGCCTTGCCGAGCATCCCGAGCTGGTAGCGCCGCCAACGGCGGTAGGCGAGCCCGACGACCGCCGCGACCCGCAGTCGCCGCTCGGCGTCGGGGATCTGGCGGAGGAAGTTGCGCGGGATGCGGCCGTTGTCGGCGACGAGGAAGATCGTCAGCACGGTGACGACGACGAGCGCGCTGGCGAGGGACGTGGCCTTGCTGACCCCTCCACCGGCGGGATCGAGCGCATCGAGGAGGCGCTTCACCTGGTCGGTGAGGTGGAACCGCTGGGCGGGGTCGGAGAACCGGCCCGCAGCCTCGACGTTCTGGCTCGCCTCCACCAGTCTCGACCGGAGGTGCTCGAACTGGTCGCTGAGGTCGCGGAACGACACGAGGAGGAAGGCCACGGGAGCGACGATCAGCATCAAGATGCTGAGGATCGTCGCCACCACCTTGGGGAGATGACGGTCGAGGGCGTTGCGCAGCGGCCACACCAGCGCGGCGAGCAGCACCGCGACCAGCGCCCAGCCCAGCACCCGTTGCGCCTCGTTCGCCGTCCACGCGGCCAGGAGCACGCCGGCGACGCCGACGGCGATGCCGAACACCGTCCACGCGGACATCCGCGCCGGCACGAGTCGGCGGCCCGCGTCCGTCATCGGGCTTCCGTGCCCCGGCGACGGATCCGATCGAGCAGGCGGCGCCCCGTGGGCTCGTCGCGCCCGGCGAGCGAGCGGTCCGGATGGCGGGCGACGTAGATCGCCTTCACGGTGCCGATCAGCGGGATCGCGACCATCGCTCCGGGCACGCCGAGTGCGGCTCCGCCGACCAGGGCTGCGATCATCGTGCCCGGCGGCGAGATGTCGACCGCCTCACCGACGATCGCCGGCTGGAGGAAGTGGTTCTCGAGCTGCTGGTAGAACACGAACCAGGCGAGACAGATCAACCCGGTGCCGACGCCTTGGGTCAGGCCGAGCAGGACGAACACCGACCCCCCGAGGAAGCCACCGATCTGGGGGATGAGGTTGGTGACCATCGCCCAGACCGCGACGAACGGTGCGAGCGGGATGCCGAGGGCCAGCCCGAGGATCAGCAGCCAGAGCCCGTTCATGAACGCGATCAGCAGCGATCCGGCGAAGTAGCGGCCGATGATGTCGCGGGCGATCGCTCCGGCCGCGGCGGCACCGTCCTGGCGCTCGTCGGGCAGCTGCACCCGGGCCCACGTGGCGAGTCGGCGCCCATCGATCAGCGTCACGATCATCACCATCAGGATCTCGGCGGCGACGATGATGCCATCGGCCACGGTCTGGAACCCGCGGGCGAGCGCGCCCTCGTCGGTGCCGAGCCGATCGGGCAGGTCTTCCAACCATGTGGTGATCCGATCGGCGGTGTCCGGCTGGATGTGCGTGCCGACGACGGGCAGCTCGCGGAGGCCGTCGACGATCGTCGGCAGTTCGTCCTGGAACTCCTGCGCCTTCGTGACCGCGCGCGGTGCCAGGAAGACGATGAGCAGCACCATGACCGCGGCCGCGATCACGAGCACCAGGCCGATCGCCAACCCCCGCGGGATGTGCAACCGGTGAGCGATCTCGTCGACGACCGGGTTGAGCGCGATGGCGATGAGGAGGCCGATCACCACCCACGTCAGCGGACCGCGGCTCGACTCCATCAGCCGGAGGAGGAGGTACGCGCCTCCGGCGGCGACGGCGAGCAGCGCTCCGAACCGGACGCCGTCGTACCACGCCGAATCGGGTTGCTGCTCCGAGGCGTCGTCCGCGGCCTGGCTGCCACCGGTCGACGTCATGGCACGACACTGTCACACGCTGAGAGGGGTACGTTGCGCCGATGCGAGTGGTGCAGTGCGCGGCGTTCGGCCCGTTGAGCGATCTGCGACTGGTGACCGTCCCGTCGCCACGGCTGCAGCCCGATCAGGTACGGGTGGCGGTCGCTGCCGCGGGGGTCAACTTCGTCGACGCGTTGATGGTGCAGGGCAAGTACCAGATCAAACCGACGACGCCGTTCGTGCCCGGCAGCGAGGTGGTCGGGGTCGTGGCCGAGGTCGGCGACGACGTGCACGACGTGCGGGTGGGAGACCGGGTCGTCGCCACGACGTGGATCGGCGGGTTCTCCGACGAGGTCGTCGTGCGCGGCTCGCAGACGTTGCCGGTGCCTCACCAACTCTCCGACGGTCAGGCGGCGACGTTCCTGCAGAGCTACGCCACGGCCTGGTTCGCGTTGCACCGGCGCGCCCGCGCCGAAGCGGGCCAGCGTCTGCTGGTGCTGGGCGCGGGAGGCGGGGTGGGTCTCGCAGCAGTCGACGTCGGGGTCGCGATGGGATTGCGAGTGTTCGCTGCGGCGTCCAGCGCCGACAAGCGTGCCCTCGCCACCGCCAGGGGCGCGGTTGCGGTGATCGACTCGGCGGCCGAGGACGTCAAGGAACGTGCCCGCGAGCTCGGCGGCGGTGCGGTCGACCTCGTGTACGACCCCGTGGGTGGCGACGCCGCGGCCGCATGCCTGCGTGCCCTCGGTGAGGACGGGCAGTACCTCGTCGTCGGGTTCGCCTCCGGGCCGATCCCGCAGCTGGCGGCCAACCAGATCCTCCTGCGCAACCGGCGGGTCACCGGCGTGGACTGGGGTGCGTGGAGTGGGGCGCACCCCGACGAGAACCGCTCGATGATCGGGGCGATCGTCGACGCGATCGCCGCTGGCGACCTGCACCCGACCGAGCCCTCCACGTTCCCTCTCGCCCGAGCGGCCGACGCGTTGGAGGCGTTGTCGTCGAGACGGGTCGCCGGCAAGGTCGCGCTCGTTCCCTAGACCGGGACCGCCCGATCGAGCTCGTGCAGGGGGCGGCGGTAGCGTCCGGCTCGATGAGCGGACTGGACGTTGCTCGGGTGGCGGTGCCGTGTGTCGAGCTCGATGACACCATCGCGTTCTTCTGCGAGCGGCTCGGTTTCGGGCTCGACGCCCTGTGGCCAGCGGACGATCCGCAGCGCGCGGTGATCTCCACCGAGGGTTTGACCCTGGAACTGCGGCGCTGCGCCGAGCCGACCGACACGGTCGTCGTACTTCCCGGCGCAGCGCCCGACGGACTCGTCCCGCCGCCCGGGCTGTGCATCGAGTTCGGCACGCCGAGCGAAGTGGAGTTCGAGCCACTCGAGGAGCGCGTGGTCGTGACCCATCTCGACGATGCAGCCCGCTGGGTGGTCGGCCGGGCGGGCATGCGCTATCGCGACCTCGTGCCCGGTCGCATGGGTGGCCGGTACGTCGCGTCGCACATCGAGATCCCCGAAGGCGGTCCCGTGCCCGACTACGTGCACTTCCACGACGTCCGCTTCCAGGCGATCGTGTGCGTGTCGGGGTGGGTGCGGGTCGTGTACGAGGATCAAGGCGCACCGTTCGTGCTCGAAGCCGGCGACTGCGTGCTGCAGCCGCCGGGCATCCGCCACCGGGTGCTCGAAGCATCCGCGGGGCTGGAGGTCCTGGAGATCAGCAGTCCCGCCGATCACGTCACCCACAGGGAGCACCGCATCGAACTGCCGACGCCGCAGCGCCGGCCCGACCGTGACTTCAACGGTCAGCGCTTCGTGCACCACGTCCACAGCGGCGCTCTCACCGAGCCGTGGCGCGGCGGGCCGCTGGCATGCCGCGACAGCGGGATCGACGATGCGACCGCAGGTGTCGCACGGGTGCGGTTCGTCGACGCCGCCGGCCATCCGGGCACCGAGACCGGCTGGACGAACGACGACACCGAACTGCTGTTGCTGTACTGCGTCGGCGGTGAGGCGACGATCGAGCTCGGCGTCGCCGACCAGCCCGACGTCCGCATGCGCCGAGGCACGGCTGTGGTCGTGCCGACCGCGGTCGCGTTCCGGGTCTGCGACTGGAGCGCGGGCTTCGCCGCGGTGGAGGTCGCGGTCGAAAACTGAGAGAATTTCAGCTGGGCGCGTCCGGGCGATTCTGTGCGGCCGCAACCAGGGAGGTTCAAAGATGTTTGCTTCGAGGAGATTCACAGCCCGCGCGGTCGCCGGTCTTGCCAGTGCGACGCTACTGCTCGGACTCGCCGCCTGTGGTGGCGACGACGACTCGTCCGACACGACCGCGGCAGCGGCGACGACCGCGGCGCCCGAGACGACCGCGGCAGCGGCGACGACTGCCGCGCCCGAGACGACCGCGGCAGCGGCGACGACTGCCGCGCCCGAGACGACCGCGGCCGCCGAAACGACGGTGCCCGGCGCCGCCGACGTCGACATCGACGCGTTCTGCCAGGCGGAGCTCGCCGCCGAGGCCGCCACCAGCAGCGAGGATCCCTCGGCCGCAGGCCCCGCGTTCGATGCGCTCCTCGCCGTGGCGCCACCGGAGGTCAAGCCCGCGGTGGAGGCGGTCATCACGGCGGCCAGCTCCGGAGACACCGACAGCGACGAGTTCAACGACAACTACGCCACGATGATCACGTTCGTGAAGGACAACTGCGGCTTCGGTGACCTCGAGGTCACCACCAAGGAGTACGAGTTCGGCGGCGTGCCGCCGACGCTCGACGCCGGGCCCGTGGTGGTCACGAACAACAACATCGGCACCGAGTTCCACGAGGTTCTGGTGCTGCGCGTGAACGATGGTGTCACCGAGTCGGTGGAAGAGATCGTGGCCCTGCCCGAGGAAGAGGCGCTGACGAAGGCCTCGGTGCTGGGCGTCGCGTTCGCGGCACCTGGCGCGACCGGCTACGCCGCGATGGACCTGGAACCTGGTCACTACGCGACGATCTGCTTCCTGCCGGTCGGCGCCACGCCGGAGAACATGGCGGCGATCGACGCGGGCACGTTCGAGGGTGCCCCGCACTTCACCCAGGGCATGCTCACCGAGTTCGACGTCGAGTAGTTGCATGCGCTCCGGAGCGGCGTCGGTAGCGTCGCTGCGGTGCGCAAGCAGGACAAGGCCGATCGGATCGGGGAGATCCTCGACGAGCTGTACCCCGAGCCCCCGATCCCGCTCGACCACGTCGACCCGTACACGCTGCTCGTCGCGGTCGCCCTCTCGGCGCAGACCACCGACAAGAAGGTGAACCAGGTGACGCCGGACCTGTTCG
>CAZMGD010000113.1:0-12666 GCA_964565705.1 uncultured Ilumatobacteraceae bacterium
ACGGTTGCGGCCGTGCCGGCCGCCGGGGTGACCCCGTCGACGGTGAGCACGCCGGCCGAGACCACACCCACCACGGTTGCGGCCGTGCCGGCCGCCGGGGTGACCCCGTCGACGGTGAGCACGCCGGTCGAGATCGACCCCGCGACGACCGTCGTCGGGTCGCTCCCGGAGACCGGCAGTGACAGCGCAGCGACGATCAAGATCGCCAGCGGCGCCGCGGCCGCAGGCGTGGGCCTCGTGCTCGTCGGTCGCCGGCGCCGCGCCGCGCGCTCCTGAGCACCCCGGGCGGCCTGGTGTGATCCTGCTGGAGGAAGCCGACGCGCCAGCGGTCGAGGCGTCCGACCTGATCGCGACGGCCCCACCACGATCGATGCCCGGCGCGATCTGGCTGATCGGCGTGGTCGCCGCGGCGGTGGCCGCGCTGGGGCCCGCGGGCCCCACCGGGACGCGGGCGATCGACGCTCTGTTGGTCGTCCTCGGCGTCGCCGGGATCGTCGTGGCCGGCGAGCGCGCCCCGTGGTGGGCGGCCGTCGCCGCTGCCGGGACGGCGACGGCGATCGCGATCGATCCGTTGCTGATCGCGCTCGGCCTGGTCGCGCTCGCCGCCGCGCTCTGGGCGGGCCGTGATCACCAGCCGCACCCGATGCTGCTGGCGTCCTCGATCGGCATCACCTGCAACGTGCTGTGCCGGGCCCAGCTCCAGGGTCGCCTCGGTCTGTCCGCGGCGATCTCGCTCGCCGCCCTCGGGCTCGTGTTCGCCACCGGCATCCGTCGGTGCTCGAAGCGGGTCCGCCGGACGGTGGGGGCAGCGATGTTCGGCCTGCTCCTCCTCGCCGGTGCGGCAAGCGCGGCACTCGGCTACGCCGTGTACCAGTCCAAGCACGAGCTCGCCAGTGGGCAGAGCACCGCGGAGCTCGGCGTCGCTGCGCTCGAGCACGGCGACTTCGCCGAGGCCGCGGACTGGTTCCGCCAGTCGGCGGAGCTGCTGGATCGGGCACACGCGCGGTTGAGCTCGCCGTGGGCGATGCCCGCCGCGCTCGTCCCCGTCGTCGCCCAGCACCGCTCGGCCGTGGTCGACATGAGCGGCGTGGGTGCGTCGGGAGCCCACACCGTGGCCACCGCGTTGTCGGAGATCGACCTGGACGAGCTGCGGGCCCACGACGGCCGGATCGACGTCGACGCCCTGGAACGTCTGCACGAGCCACTGCAACACGTCGAGCAGGCACTCGTCGAGCTCCAGGCCACCACCGCGGCAGCGCGCTCGCCGTGGCTCATCCCCCGCGCAGACGTTGCGCTCGACGACTTCACCGAGAGCATCGACGAGCACCTGCCGTCGCTGGAGCGCGCACTCGACGCGATCGGTCTGGCACCGCGGATGCTGGGCTCGGACAGGCCCCGCGACTACCTCGTGTTGTTCACCACCCCGTCGGAATCCAGAGGGCTCGGCGGGATGCCCGGCAGCTACGCCGAGCTGCACGCCGACGACGGCTCGTTGTCGCTCGGCGCGGTCGGCCGGGTCGGCGACCTCGACCAACGTGCACTGCAGGCCGGCGCGGTCGTCCACGCCAACCCGGAGTTCCTGAGCCAGTACGGACGCTTCGGCTACGACGACGGCAGCGTCGGGAACGCGGCGTTCCGCAACCTGACGATGTCACCCGACTTCCCCACCGTCGCGTCGATCGCCGCCGACCTCTACCAGCAGACCACCGGGCAGCACGTCGACGGTGTCGTGCTCGTCGATCCCACCGTCTTCGCCACGTTGCTGCAGTACACGGGCCCGCTGCAGCTCACGTCGCTGCCCGAGACGCTCACGGCCGACAACGCCACCGCGTTCCTGCTGCGCGACCAGTACGTCGCCGCCGAGGGCGACCAGGAGTTGCGCGCCGACGCCCTCGGCGAGGCGGCCTCGCTGTCGTTCCGGCAGCTCGTGTCCGGCTCGCTGCCCGACCCGATCGAGCTGTCACGTGACATGGGGCCGCTGGTCGCCGACCGGCGGTTGATGATGTGGAGCGCGGACCCCACCGAGCAGGCCCTGCTCGATGACACGCACCTCGCCGGCGCGATGCCGACGCTGGGAGGCGCCAACGGGTGGTCGGTGACCGTCACCAACGCCGCGGGCAACAAGATCGACAGCTTCCTGCAACGCGCGGCGACGTTCTCGTCGACGACGGATCCGGCCGGGATCACGTCCTCGACGCTCCACCTCGAGCTCACCAACGATGCCCCGAGCGACGGCCTGCCGCGCTACATCATCGGCAATCCGGTCGGCCTGGCGAGCGGCACGAGCCGGCTGTACGTGTCGCTCTACAGCGCGTCACCGTTGACGTCGCTGACGGTCGACGGGGTGCCCACCGGCGTGGCGACCGGCAGCGAGCTCGGATGGAACGTCTACTCGCTGTTCGTCGATCTCGCGCCGGGGCAGACCCGCGCGCTCGACGTGCGATGGGACGGGCAGGTCCAGGATCCCGCCGACGTCGTCACCTGGACCCAGCCGATGGCCAACCCGCTGACGACGAACTGAGACGCGCCATGCCGTTCCTGCAGTCGGATCGGTCCCGGCCGGGACCGATCCGACTGCAGGAACCTGGGGACGACGGGCTGACGACGGGCTGACGACGGGCTGAGGCACGCCGTCAGCGGTGGCGGGGGATGGTGGCGACGGTGCTGACGACGAACAGGGCGGCCGACATGAGCACGATCGTGCCGCCGGGGGCGAGGCCCCACTGGCGGGCGGCGGCGAGGCCGAGCACCGCCGAGGCGGCGCCGAACGCCGAGCCGAGCACCATCGTCGTTCGGAACGAGCGCGTCCAGCGCTGCGCCGCGCCGACGGGGATCACCATGAGCGCCGACACCAGGAGCACGCCGACGATGCGCATCCCGGCGACGACGGTGACGGCGGTCAGGCAGGCGATGAACAGGTTGAGGCCCCGCACCGGGAGCCCGGCGACGCGGGCCGCCTCCTCGTCGAGGACGATCGCGAACATGGCGCGCCAGCACACGATCATCGACGCGACGAGCAGCATGCCGATCACGGCCACGGTGATCGCGTCCGATCGGCTGACCGTGAGGATCGAGCCGAACAGGTAGGTCAGCGTCGACCCGTTCAGCGAGTCGGCGAGCCCGACCAGCACGACGCCACCGGCGATGCCGGAGTAGAAGATCAGCGCGAGCGCGAGGTCGCCGCTCGACCGCCCGTACATGCGGAGCAGCTCGACGACGATCGCCGCTGCAACCGAGACCACCACCGCCGTCCAGAACGGGGCGACGTCGAGGAGCAGGCCTGCGGCCACACCGGCGAACGCGACGTGGCCGAGACCGTCGGCCATCAGCGACAGGTGCTTGTGCACGAGCACGGTGCCGACCAAGGGCGTGCACGTGCCGATCACCAGCGCGGCGATCAGCGCCAGTTGCATGTATTCGCGCTCGAACGGCCAGGGCAGCGGCAACGGCAGGCTCACTGGTGCTCGCTCACCAATGGCCGTGCCCGTGACGGTGGACCGGGAGGTCGGCGAGTGCGCCCTCGAACGTGATCCGGCCGCCGGCCAGCAACAGCACCCGGTCGACCACCGGGTCGAGCACCTCGAGCTCGTGGGACACGACGATGACGGCCGCGCCGGCGTCGGCGCGCGCCCGCAGCACGCGGGTGATCAGCTCCTGCGACTCGGCGTCGACACCGGCGAGCGGCTCGTCGAGGACCAGCACCGACGGATCGCCGGCGAGAGCCTTGGCGATCAGCACGCGCTGCTGCTGGCCGCCCGACAACGTCTGGAAGCGGTCAGTGGCACGGTCGGCCAGCCCGACGGCGTCGAGCACGGTGAGCGCCCGCGCGCGGTCGTCGCCCGACGGCCGGCGCCACCACGACGACCTGCTCAGCAACCCGGTCTGGAGCACCTCGGCAACCGTCGCTGGCAGCACGTCGGCGATCACGCGCCGCTGTGGCACGTAGCCGAGGCCGCCTCGCCGCGAGAGCCGCGCCGGTGCCCCGCCGAACAGCCGCACGGTGCCGGCGTGTGGCCGGTAGATGCCGAGCACGAGGTGCAGCAACGTCGACTTGCCGACCCCGTTGGCACCGGCGATGGCGACCAGCTCGCCGGTGGACACGTGGCAGCTCAGGCCGTCGATCACGGGGCTCGACCCGTAGCCGAAGGTGACGTCGTCGACGGTGACCGCGGGGTCGGCCGTGGTCATCGCCCAGGGCATCCGAGTGCGGCGACGAGTGCGGCGAGGTTCTCGCGCTGCACCGACGCGTAGTCCGCGCCGGCGTCGATCTGATCCCCGGTCAGGCCTTCGAGCGGGTTCAGCACCGCAGTCTGCACGCCTGCTTCGCGGGCCAGCGTCTCGGCCACGGCGGGCGACACCAGGCTCTCGTAGAACACGGTCGTGATGCCGTCGCGCTCGATCAGATCGGCCAGTTCGTCCAGCCGAGACGGGTCGGGCTCGGACTCCGGTGACAGTCCGGTGATCGCCAGCTGTTCGAGGCCGTACCGCTCGGCGAGGTAGTGGAACGCAGCGTGGGCGGTCACGATCTCGTTCCGCTCACAGCCGGTCAGCGCGCTCCGGAACTCGTCATCCAGCTCGGCGAGCTCGGTCCGGTAGGTGTCGGCGTTGGCGGCGAAGGTGGACGCGTCGGCGGGGGAGAGCTGGGTGAGCTCTGCTTCGACGGCGTCGACGGCGGCGCTGAGCAATGTCGGATCGAGCCAGAAGTGGGGGTCGGCGTGGTCGTCGTCGGTCTCGGTGTCGTCGTGCTCGAGGGCGATCACCGTGGTGAGATCGAGCGAGCCCGATGAACGGTCGCCCGCCGCGTCGGCGACTGCCGGCTGGAAGTCGGGGCCGAGGTACAGCATCAGGTCGGCGTCGAGGATCGCGTCGAACTGATCGGTGGTGAGCTCGAGGTCGTGGGGCTCGGCGCCCGGAGGCGTCAGGTTGGTGATCGAGACGCGGTCGCCCCCGATCCGCTGCGCCACCTCGGCGAGGGGAGAGAAGCTCGCCACGACCTCGATCGGCGCCGATCCGGGCTCGCCCGCCCCGGCCTGACTCGTCGTCGGGGCGTCGTCACCGCTGCAGGCGGCGGCGAGCACGGTCAGCGCCACGGCCGTCGCCAAGCCCCACGTCCCTCGTTGCGCCACCGAGCATCCTCCTCACAAAGTGAGAAGCATTCTCGCTTTTGATGTTCGACTCCACAACCTCGCCGCCGCGGAAACCGTGCGAGCGGGACGAGACGGTCAGCGCTGGGTCAGGCGGTCGGTCTGTTCGCGCTGCTCGTAGATGAGGCGCACGAGCCAGTACCGGAAGTACCGCCGCAACGACATCACGAGGAACAGCCCCGTGCCGCCGATGGTCAGCGCGAGCCCGAACGTGCCGAGCGCGTTGTAGTCGGCGATCTCGAGCGAGTTGCTGGTGCCGCGGGTCAGCAGCCAGGCGATGAACGTGATCACCAGGCCGGCGAGCAGCAGCAGACCACCGATGATCGACCACGTCCGCTCCGGCGTGGCCTTGCCGCCCGTGACCTTGAGACCGTCGACCTCGCGCTGGAACTCCTGCAGGCGAGGCGACAGCTCGCCGTCGGTACGTTGCTCGGTGCTGGTCATGCAAGCTCCTTCTGGGATGGGTGAGTGGACTCGGCCTCCGAGCCCAGGTACGCGGCGGCGAGCTCGTCGGCGATGTCGGTGGGTGTGCCGGTCGAGGTGATCTCGCCGTGCAGCATGATCGACGCCACGTCGGCGACGCCGAGGATCGTCTGCGCGAACTGTTCGACGATCAGAATGGACAGCCCCCCCTGCGCCAGCTCTGCGACGCGACCGTACAACTCCTCGACGATCAAGGGTGCCAGACCCATCGACAGCTCGTCGAGCAGCAGCAGCGCGGGGTCGGTGGTCAGGGCCCGGGCCATCGAGAGCATCTGCTGCTCGCCGCCCGACATCGTGCCGGCGATCTGCTTGCGCCGTTCCTTGAGCCGGGGGAACTGGGCGAATGCCTTCTCCTGCACGCTCGAGAACGACACCCCGGCGTAGGTGAACATGCGCAGGTTCTCGGTCACGGTCAGGTTCGGGAAGATGCCGCGCCCCTCCGGGACGAGGCACACGCCGACGCGCGCGAGCGCGTCGGGTGGGACACCGTTGATCTCCTTGCCGTTCAGCAGCACGAGTCCGGCCGACGGTTCGATCTGCCCACTCGCGACGGCAAGGGTCGTGGACTTGCCGGCGCCGTTCGGGCCGAGCAGCGCGTACACCTTGCCGGCCTCGAGGGTCAGGCTGACGCCGTGGAGGACGTCGATCGTGCCGTACCCGGCGCGGACGTTGCTGAGCTCGAGGACGTTCACGCGGACTCCACTTCCGGGACGGCGCCGAGGTAGGCGGCCTGCACGGCTTTGTCACGCTGGATCTCCGGCGGCGTGCCGGTGGCGATGACCTCGCCGAACTCGAGCACGTGGATGAACTCGCAGGTGCTCATCACGAACGCCATGTCGTGCTCGACCAGCAGCACCCCGAGGCCGTCGGCACACAGGCGGCGCAGCAGATCGGCCATCGCCTCGGTCTCTTGACCGTTGAGGCCGGACGAGGGCTCGTCGAGCAGCAGCAGCTTGGGCTTGGTCGCGAGAGCCCGGGCCAGCTCGACGAGGCGGGCGGTACCGGTCGGCAGCGTTCCGACCATCTGGTCGGCGATGTCGCCGATGCCGACCGACTCCATGATCTCGTCGGTGACGTCCTGGGGCTTGAACTTGCTCTTGTCCCACGACCGGCGCGATTCGGCGGCGACGAGCACGTTGTTGCGGGCGCTCAGGTTGGTGAACGCCTCCAGCTTCTGGAACGTGCGCCCGATCCCGAGCCGCGCCCGCCGGAACGGTGTCTTGTTGGTGATGTCGACCCCGTCGAACACCACCTTGCCGGAGTTCGGTGGGCGCAGGCCGGTGATCGCGTTGAACAGCGTCGTCTTGCCGGCGCCGTTGGGCCCGATCAGGCCGGTGACCTGGCCCGACTCGCAGTTCACGTAGGCATCGCTGAGCGCCCGCAGGCCCCCGAAGCGGACGACGATGTCAGTTGCCGACAGCAACGGCATGGCTGGCCTCCTCTCGCAGGGGCTGGGTGTGCACCGGGACGTCGTCGGCGATGTGCAGCACACGATCCAGCTGCGCCACCTTGTCCGGCGTGAAGTCCCGGGTGAGCCCGAGGTCGTTGATCTCGTCCAGGCGGATGTCGCCGTCGCGCCGCTTCTGCTCGGTCGCCGCCTTCTCGAGCCGTGCGTCTTTTCGCCACGGCAGGATGCCGGCGAGATCGCGCCCGGCGTAGAACACAGCGCCCTCGGGCCGGAACGCCATCGTGATCGCGGCGAAGCCGGGGCCGATCAGCTCGATCGACGTGAGTGGCGACCAGTGGTTCGTGACCTCGAGCAGCGCGGGGAACGAGGCGAGGCTGAGGACGGCCATGAACGCCGCGCCGGGGTAGCGAATGCCCTGCACGGCGAGCAGGAGCACCAGCGGCAGGCCGGCGAACATCGGGAACGAGTCGACGCTGAGGGCGCCACGCTGGAGGCCGTAGAGCGCCCCGGCGAACCCGGCGATGCCACCGGAGATCGCGAAGACGATGATCTTCGACCAGGTCAGGTTGAGGCCGATCGTCGCCGACGCGGCAGGGCTGTCGGCGGTCGCGATCCAGCGCCGGGCCCACCGGGTGTGGCGCAACAGCTCGAGGCCGACGAACAGGATCGCGAGGATGATCGCGAGGAAGATCACGAACGCCTTGCGATCGGCGGCGTCCGAGCTGATCTGGAAGCCGAACAGCTGCAGTGGCTCGTAGAGGGTGCCGGTCGCGTTGCCGTCGATGATGTCCGGATGCCGGAACAGCACCTTGTCGGCGAACTCGGCGAACGCCATCGTCGCCAGCGCGAGGTAGAGACCCTTCAGGCGCAGGGCAGGGATCGCGATCGCGACGCCGAGGGGCGCGCAGATCAGGATCACGAAGATGAGGCCCCAGGGCTCGCCGTCCTGGCCACCGACGTGTGAGAACATCGCCGCGCCGAAGCCGGCGATCGCGAAGTTGGCGAAGCTCACCTGGCCCGCCCAGCCCGTCAGCGGGATCAGCGAGACCATGATGAGACCCATGATCATGAACCCGGCGCCTCGCCCGAGCCAGACGTCGCTGCGCTCCCCGAAGTTGGTGCCCCAGAACCACATGATCCAGCCGTTGGCCCAGGCCACGACCAAGGCGACGATCACGAAGCCGCCGAGCAGTGCCTCCTTGGGGGTGGTCAGCCGCTCGAACTGCCGGGTGGCGCGGAGGGTGCCCGTCGCCAGGCGGGCCTCGGGCAGGAACAGCACGGCGATGAAGAGGATGACGGCGGGGATGGCCTCCTGGGCGTAGGCGAAGTTGGCGCCGAACGTGACGAACTGGGCCGAGAACGCCTTGGCCAGGCCGACGACGAGACCACCGATGAACGCGCCGGGCAGGCTCTTCAGCTGACCGATCGCGGCGGCGGCGAACGCGATCACGATGATCAGCGTCAGGTTGTCCACCACCATGCCGGTCTCGGGTGCGATCAGGATGCCGGCGATCGCTGCCGTCATGCAGCCCAGCGCCCAGGAGGCGCCGCTGATGATGCCCGGCCTGACACCGTTGAGCCCGGCGAGCGAGCGGTTGTCGACGACGGCTCGCATGGCGATGCCGGTGCGGGTGCCGCGCAGGATCGCCCGCAGCAGGAGGGCGATGACGAGCGCGAGCACCACGGTGATGATCCGGTGCCAGGTCGCGGTGACATCGCCGATGCGCACGCCCTTGGTGCCCTCGAAGAAGTGGGGCAGGGCGCGGCCGGTGTCAGGCTTCCAGACGGTGAGCGTGATGCCCATGAACGACAGCATCAGACCCACGGTGACCATCAGCTGGACCACCAGTGAGGCCTGACGCAGTCGTTGCATGAGCACCTTGTCGAGGAACACCCCGATGAGCGGGGCGACCACGAAGATGACGAGCACGAGCGCAAGGGGGGTCGGGAGGTCCCGGTTCACCTTGAGCTCCCAGTAGGCGAAGGCGCAGAAGCAACCGATCGCACCGTGGGCGAAGTTGAAGATGCCCGTGGTGGTGTAGGTGACGACGAGGCCGCATGCCGAGATCGCGTAGATCCCGCCGAGCGACAGGCCGACGACGATGAAGGTCGCGATGTTGGCGGCGCTGAACGGGGCGATGCTCCGGTTGGTGACGACGATGTAGACGACCGCGATGGCGACCGCGCCGGCGGCGATCGCTCGTTTGCGGTCGAGGTTTGCGAATGCCGTCTTCACGTCTGCCCCTGCGCCTTCCTACTGGTCGTTCAGCCGAGCGCTGCCGCTTCGGCGACCGGATCCATGTCGAACTCGACGAGGTTGGAGGACTCGCAGTCGAGCGTGCCCCGCTCCTCCGGCCACACGCGGGTGAACGCGCTGTCTTGCACCTGCAAGAGCACGAAGCACGCCGAGATGCCGTCGAGGCTTCGAGCCCCGGCCCAGCCGTCGGCCGTGAAGTCCTGGATCGCAGCGAACGCTGCGGTCAGGTTGGCGCGGGTGACCGCGTTCGGGCCCTGGTCGGCGACGATCTGGTTGACGGCCTGCTGGAAGGCGATCGCCGCCTGCCAGGCCTGGGCGCCGAACGCGTCGGCCTTGTCCGCACCGACGGCGTCGAGGTAGGCGGTGGCCGCCTCGTTGGTGTCGGCTTCCTCGAACGGCAGGAACTGCATCCAGACGTAGGCGCCGTTCACGGCGTCGCCGCCCTGCTCGACGAGGTCCTGGGAGTAGCAGGCCAGCGAGCAGTTGAACACGACGCTGTCCATGTCGACGCCCTGGGCGATCGACTCCTTCATCATCCGGGTCATCGCCACGTCGTCGGAGCCGTTGTAGACGTAGTTGTCGCCGTTCTTCAGGTACTGCACGCGTGCGGTGTACGCCGACTGCTCGTCACGGCCGGACACGAAGACCTTCGCATCGAAGGTGATGCCGGCCTGGGCCTGGGCCTCGATGTTCGGCATCGCCGACTGACGCGTCGTCGGGAGGTCGCCGGGGATGAGGGCGATGCCCTTGGTGTTCTCCGGGTGCAGCTCCACCAGCTTCTGGGCGTGGCCGTTGATGAACGTGAAGTGGCGGATTCCCGAGCTCGGGATCGGGCACTCCTCGGCCTGGTACTGGATGGTGAACGTCGTCGGGGCGCACAGCTCGTTGACGTCGTTGGCCAGCGCCGCCATGTTGGGGATGCCCGACACGGCGCCGGCCTGGTCCGGGCAGCTGGTCATCGGCGTGACGTCGGGGTTGAACAGCGTGTTGCCGCCGACCATCGCCAGCGCCGTCGAGCAGGCGTTGATCAGCCCGTTCTTGCCCTCGGTCGCATCGAGCTTGCTGTCCCACGTCTCGACCTTCAGCTGCCGGCAGCCGACACCGCCGTTGGCGTTGATCCAGTCGGCGAACGCCGTCACCGCGTCGATGTTCGCCTGGAACAGGCCCGGGGCGAGTGGTGAGCCGGTGTCGGCCATCACCTGGATGGTGATCGCCTTGTCTGTCACGCCGATCTCCGTCGCCTCGAGCGGCTCGCTGGCGCACTGCTCCTCGATGTCGGCGGCGGTGAGGGCGTAGCCCTCCGTACCGCCGGCGGCCGGCGCGGTGGTGCCCGCGGCGGTGGTGCCCGGTGCAGCCGTGGTGTCGCCACTGCCAGCTGCGGTCGTGTCGGTGGTCTCCGGGGCAGTCGTCTCGGCGGGAGCCGCCGTCGTCTCTGCACTCGGAGCCGTGGTCGCGGCGGTGGTCGTATCCGTTCCCGAATCGTCACTGCGCCCGCAGGCGGTGACCAGGATCGTGAGCGTGCCCAGGCACGCCAATGACCGACGAAGCTTTCTCATTCAGACCCCCGTGAGCTTTCTTTCAGATAATGGGTTCACGTCGCGGGAGTGTGAGGGCACCCCCAACGATCGGAGCAGTCTGACCGCTGTGATGCGAGTCACGCAATGCGGACATGACCCTCTCCACCGGTCGGACGCTGAGCCCATCGGCTCTACTGGGATCCTTTCTCCTGATAGTTCAGCTGAGCTGGTCGGCTGCGGAGACGGGTTCGGTGGTGACCTGGACGATGTTGCCAGCGTCGCAGTCCATCGTCCCGCGCTCCTCGGGATGGACACGCACGAACGCCCCGTCCTGGATCTGCATCAGCAAGAAGCAGGGGGACAGGCCGCGGAGGCTCTTGGCTCCCGACCAGCCATCGGCGGTGAAGTCGTCGAGCCCCTCGAGCCCGGCGAGGATGTTCGCACGGGTGATCGCGTTCGGGCCCTGGTCGGCGACGATCTGGTTGACGACCTGCTGGAAGGCGATCGACGCCTGCCACGCCTGGGCGCCCCAGGAGACCTCGTTGCCGTCACCGATCGCGTCGAGGTAGGCCTGCGCGGCGGCGTTGGTGTCGGCCTCCTCGAACGGCAGGAACTGCATCGACAGCCAGGTGCCGTTCACGGTGTCGCCGCCCTGCTCGAGCATGTTCCCCGTGTAGCAGGCCAGCGAGCACATCCAGACGACCGAGTCGTGGTCGATTCCCTGGGCGACGGACTCCTTCTGCATCCGGATCATCGCCACGTCGTTGGACCCGTTCTGCACGTAGTTGCCGCCCTTCTCCTTCAGGATCTGGACGCGAGGCGTGTAGGCGGCCTGCTCGTCGCGTCCGGACACCAGCGGCGTCCCGTCGAACACGATCCCCGCCTGGGTCTGGGCCTCGATCTGGGGGATCGCACTCTGCCGGGTCGTCGGCAGGTCGCCGGGCACCATGTAGAGGCCGTGGAGACCTTCGGGGTGCTCGGCGACGATGTAGTCGATGTGACCGAGGTTGAGGGAGAAGTCGCGGGGCTGGCCGACGTTCACGGGGCAGTCCTCGGAGCGAGGGTTGATCGTGAACGTGGTCGCCGCGCACAGCTCGTTGACGTCGTTGGCCAGCGCGGCGATGTTCGGCAGGCCCGTCGGCGCGCCGGCCAGATCGGGGCACCCGGTCATCGGCGTCGGGTCCGGGTTGAACAGGGCATTGTTGCCGACCATCGCCACGGCGTTCGAGCAGCTGTCGATCAGGCCGTTCTTGGACTCGGTCGGATCGACCTTGCTGTCCCACACCCGCACCTGGAGCTGCCGGCAACCGATGCCGCCGTTGGCGTTGATGTAGTCGGCGAACGCCTTGACAGCGTCGATGTTGCCCTGGAACAGGCCCGGCGCGAGCGGCGAGCCGGTGTCGGCCATGACCTCGATCGTGATCTTGTCGGCGCTCACGCCGACCTCCGTGGCCTGGAGCGGTTCGCTGGCGCACTGCTCCTCGATGTCGGCAGCGGTGAGCGCGTAACCCTCCGTGCTCGCCGGGGCCGTGGTCTCGGGTGCGGCCGTGGTCGTGGACGCTTCGCTGCCGGCCGTGGTCGTCTCCGTACCAGCCGGCGCAGTGGTCGCCGCAACGGTGGTCTCGGGTGCCGCGGTCGTGGCCGCAGCGGTCGTGGCGGTGGTCTCGTCGGACGAATCGTCACTGCGGCCGCAGGCGGAGACGAGCAACGCCGCCACAGCGAGACAGGACAGCGACCAGCGCAGCTTTGTCATGCTCCCCCCAAGGAGACTCAGATGCCGGGATCCCCATCTCCGGCTCGGGCAGTCTGACGGGTCAACGGTCCGCTGCGCAACATGTGCTTGATCTGATCAACAAA
>CAZMGD010000114.1:0-11293 GCA_964565705.1 uncultured Ilumatobacteraceae bacterium
TCACGATCAATCGCCTGCTCGACCGTCTCGGTGACATCCGCATCTCGGAGTCGGCGCACGGCCCGGCGGGGGAGCGCTCTTATGAGTACCTGCCCACGTTCTTCCTCCGCGGACTCAAGACGCTGCACATCGACTTCGGCTGAACTCGGCGGAACGGCGGGACGGTGCACACTCCCGATGGTGTGTTCGTCACCGTCAGGTGTGACATCGGTGCCCGCGGACGTGACGCGCTGTCGGGTTCCGGCGATGTGCCCCGATCATCCGGCCCGGAGGTAGCGGCGCCATGCTTCGCGAACGACGTCCGATGCGGTCGTGTGCTCAGCTGCCGCGCGTTCATCTACCGCCCGTCGCAACTCTGGGTCGAGGCGGACAGGTAGTGAATCAGCGGGACCAGATCCCATCGATGGGCGTCCGGGGCGTCGTCGATCCTCGGTGGCCGCGATCCGGGCGTCAGCCTTGCGCCTGGCGCGGTCGAGCAGATCTGAGGGGATTTCGGTTGGGGCGTCCACGAAACCGGCTCGGATCGTGGCAGCGCGTTCGTCGGGGGACAGCGCCTCAAGCTCAGCGGCCGACCAGATCCGATCGATGTCCATCGCTCGGACTGTACCTGCTTGGCCATCGGCGAGGTCATACACCGCCATCCCCACGCTTCAAGTACGCGGCATTGGCCGCCACCATTGGCTTCTTGATCGCTTGCGTTGTGCGGGGAGGCTGGGCCTTTGCTCTTGCCTCGCTCGTCGTGGGCTTCTTGCAGGTCGGCCTGCTCGTCTCCGATGTCAGCAACCGCAAGCCCTGTCAACGGTCAATGTGTTCTCCCCGTAGGTGGCCGTGGGTTTTCCCCGGGGACGGTCATGTCGGTTCCCCAGGGACGGTCACGGTTTTCCCCGGCGAACGCCCTGATCCCTGACGCCGCGGTGGTTCAGCTGACGGTGGGGTCGTCGCAGGTGATGACGGCGAAGCGGCGGCCGTCGAGGATGGGGTCGTCGAAGGTGGGCATGTCGAGGCCGTCGCAGTGGATGGTGGTCACGTCGCCGGCGACTTCGACGAGATCAAGGGTGTTGTGGTAGTCGGCGTGCTGTCCGATGCCGGTGAGGGGCGGGTTGTCGGGTGGGCACAGGGGCGCGTATTCGGACGGTCCGGAGAGCAGCAGGCAGTACGGGATCTGTGTGTCTTCCCGATTGCCGAGGTAGCCCCCGGCTGCCTCTTGCCCTGCGTTGGGGTCTTGGGGATTCTGGCGGTGCACGATCCAGGCAATGCTGCCGGTGCGGCCTTCGGCGACGGTCTCGCCGCTGCCGGGTAGAACCGTCTCGAGTGGACCGGTGTCGGCGAGGGTGCGGCCGTCGGCGCTGACGAGTTCGGCTGCGAGGATGCGATCGGTGTCGCCGGCCCAGGTGGCGATGTCGAACCCGAAGGCGGTGGCTTCGAGGGGGATCGTCTGCCAGCCCAGCTCGTACAGGTTGACGCGCATGGTGGCGTCAGTACCGACAGGCGCGATTGCGGCGTAGCGGTCGGCTTTGCCGTCACCCCACACCGCCGCGCCGAAGATGGCCGGTGCGTCCAGGGAGGCGCACTGTTCCCAGAGTTCGATGCCGACGCAGGGCTGACCGTCGAGGTATCCGAGCTTGAACGCTGAGTTCGCCGAGCTGCTGCCAGGTCCGACCTCGGTGGTGCCGAGGTCGGCGAGTTGCAGCAGCAGCGGAAGCTCAGCCGGCAGCTCCACGGGGTGGACCTCTGCAGCGATGTCGGCGAGTTGGATGTCGTCCAGACCCTGACCGTTGAGCCAGACCACGACGCCCGGCTGGTACTCCCATGCGAGATACGCCCGGTCGCCACTGCGGTAGCCGTAGCCCTCGATGCCGTCGATATCGACGGTCGTCGGCTCGGGTGGCTCCATGACCTCGTCGTACCCCCACAGCGAGCCTTGGGCTTGGGCCCAGAGTTGGGTGCGAGCGTCGATGTTGCCGAGTTCGACACCGACGCCGAGCTGGTCGCCGTAGGTGACCTGTTCGACGCCGTTGCCCCCACCGAGCTCCGTGCACGTCGGGGCGCCGCTGCTGTCGAGTGTCCATTCGCGGCACACGAAGAACCCGGCGAGGCCGCCAGGGCCTCCAGCCAACTCGCGGCGGGCCGCCAGGCCGTCGGGCAGGTTGTCGCCGGCCTCGAACCAGCCAATCGTGCCAGGCGCGATCGCGATCGGATCCCACGGCGGGACGTACCAGCCATCGCTGGACGCGTTTGGCACGGCACGGATGTTGCCGACCCAGGTCGCGCCCGAACTGATCGACACCTCACCAGGCATCGACGTCGTCGTGGCCTCCACGGCTGCATCATCGACCATTGGGTCGCTGCGCAGCGGCGCCGTGACGGGTTGCTGAGCAGGTCCGAGTGGCTCATCGACGTTCCGGCTCGCGACCGCAGCCCACACCGCCGCGATTCCAGCGACCACCACGACCGACGCCGCCACCGCCAACCAACGATGGCGCACCGGAGCGTCGTGGACAGTGCCGGTGAAGTCGATTCGCTCGCTCGGACCACCGGCGACGGGCGTACCGTTCGACGATTCATCGCCGAGCCCCTCCGGTCCGTCAGCAGTCGCGGCTGTGGTGCGTGCACCGAAAAGTTGGTCCCGCATCTCTGCACGGTCGGCGTCGGTGAGAGCGCGGGTGTCAGGGCGAAGGGATTCGAAGACGTGGAGTTCGTTCATTCTGGTGCTCCTTGTTCACGCAGGTGCAGGCGAATGCGCTTGAGTCGTGATCGCACGGTTCCCGCCGGGATGTTGAGCGCCCCGGCGACCTCGGCACTCGTGCATCCTTCCCACACGATCAGGACCAACAGATCACGGTCTTCGGGATCGAGATGCGCCACCGCAGTCATCACCTGTTCGATCTCGCGTTCGGCATCAAGACGGGCGTCGGCACCCAGCAGCGGATCACCCGCCACCGGCTGCAACGCAGCGTGGCGGAGATGGGCGCGGAGGCGTCGCTGCTCTGCTCGCCAATGACGACGCAACAAGTTCGTCGCGATGCCATACAGCCAGGCCCTCTCGCCGCCCCTGACAGGATCGAACCGGCCGACCTGTTCCAACGCGACCCGGAACGTCTCTGCCGTCACCTCGCGAGCGACCTCGTCGCCGGCACGGCGTGCCACATAGCGATGGATCGTGTCCACGTGCCGATCGAACCATTGGGCCACCGTCGCCGCGCCATCGTCGGCGACTGGCTCGGCGGGGCCAGCGTCGACCTGATCGGACATCACACCATCTTGTTGCCCGATCCCACCCGGTCTGTTCACCGAAATCCGCAAAGACAGTTGGTTTGCGACGCGTCGGTGGTGATGTTGCCGACGACGTCGTCGCCGAGACGTTTCAGCGGGTGTTGGAGCACCTGGCGTCGTTCGATCCCGAGCGTGGCGTCGAACGCGGGTGGTTGTTCGGTATCACCACGAACGTGCTACGCGTAGGGGCCGTCATCGGTTCCGATGACGAGGTAGACCGTGATGTCGCTGGGCGATGTGCTGGACGGGGGTGGCAGGTAGCCGGGGTCCAGTGCGCGGAGTGGGATGTCGAGTGCCAGGGCGAGTCGTTCGGCAGCGGCGGTGTGCGTCGGGTTGGTGGGGTCGACGGGCATCACGAACGACTCCGGGCTCTGTGTTGGCCACACCGCATCGCCACCGCCCAACTCTTCCCGGCAGAGCGCCATGGCGTGCTCGCTCGCGCCCGCGTCCACACACACGACCGAGCGCGGCGCGATGACCTCGAGTGACTCCGATGTCGTTGTCGTGGGTTCGGTGCTCGTCAAATCGGATGCGATCTCGCCGGCTGGTGGCCCGACGATCGCGGTCGCGATCACGTCGAGGACATCGAGAGTCTCAACCGAGGTGTCCGTCGTGGTGACGCGGATCGCGCGGCCGTCGCTGCTGAACCTCCAGAACGCAGCCGCGTCGTCGTACAGGGCGTAGCGCCCAAACCCAGAAGCTGCGTTGGCGGCCAGCGGGTACACGCCGTTGACGAGTTGGATCGAGATGTCAGGGTTGATGTCAGCTGTCGAGTAGTCCAGGATGCGGCTCCCAGGGCCCCAGGCAGTGTCGCCAACCAACGCTTGTGCCGGGTCCAGTCCGAGGATCATGTCGGTGACAGGTGCCGGGTCGAGGGTTGCGACCGCGGAAGCGCCGAGTGCCGGACCGACGGAGTCAGCGTGGATGGACTGGGCGAGCCTGGTGGCGACCGATCGGATGTCCGCGGCGGTGAACGCGCCGGTCGATTCCATGTCGCAGTAGTTGGGGGACCAGGCGTCCTCGCGTCCGCGGGCACCGATGTCACACCTGACGGTGATGAACACACCATCGGGAGTACGGACCGTCCACCCTTGCGGAACCTGGACCCACTCTCCTGTGGCATCGACGTCTGTTGCTGGTTCGTTGGAGAAGCCGCCGGTCTCGATGAAGATGTCCAGAGACTTGCCGTCGCCAGGGCTGATGGCGACGAACTCGGCCTGGCGCTCGTTCACATTGGTGAGCGCAACGTGTGGGAAGCGGTCTGGCAACGCGTCGCGCAGCAGGGGGTACCAGGCCGGTGCGTCGGGGGAGGCGATCGGCGTCGTGCCGACCGGCTCCGCGCCGGGCGACGATGCGGCCGGAGTCGAAGTGTCGCGGCCTGCGATCACGGCGAGGCCCCCCACGGCCATCACGGTGATGGCCGCAGCCGCCACGCCGACCCACACGCGTCGACCTGCCGGAGGACGAACATCGGCGAGGTCCGATGTGATCCGGCCCTCGTGGGCGTGCGCGTCGGATACGTGCCCGACCGCGGCGCGGGCTGCCCCCTGGGCCTTGGGGATCATCTCGGCCAGCGTTGCCTTCAACAGTTCTTCGAACTCGGCGTCCAGTTCTTCGTCGATCACGACAGTTCCTCCTTCAAGGACTTGAGAGCACGATGCAGTGTCGATTTGATCGATCCGAGCGGCCGTCCCAACACGGCAGCGATCTCGGCGAGGCTCATGTCTTCCCAATACCTCAGCACCACCACGGCGCGTTGCTTGGCGGGCAACCGCTGCACCCGGATCCACATCTCGTCGATCTCGGGCGAGCTTGCGGGCGCGACCGAGAGTGCGGCCGGGCGTTCGGTGACGCGACGACGACGGACCACGCTGACACTCAGGTTGACGACCGAGCGCTGCAGGTACGCGAGCGGATCACGAACACGGGCAGAATTCCGATGGAGCCCGACGAACGCGTCCTGCACGACCTCCTCCGCGACTCCAGGATCGAAGGTGATCGCGAACGCGAGACCGACCAACCGGCGACGATGACCGCGGAACAGGTCGGCAATCTCCTCAGGATCCGGGTCATTCGGGTCCTCGAGCGGCGACAGCAAGGGGTCGATCGGGTCGTTCAAACCTGTCGCCATTTCTGCTTCCACATCTACGACCTGACGCCCCACGTCGCCAGAAGGTTCCCTCTGGGCGTAGGTAGAAGCTCGCACATTGCGGGACCGCGCACTCCCGTCAGGATGTCAGCGCGGGATCGCCAGACGACATCCGGCAGACCGGTGGGTGCTCGGTGCCGTCGAGCCCGGCCCGCGCCTCGAAGGGTGGTTGCGCTACCATGCCGTCAAAGGAGCCAAGGTGAACTCATGACGAACGGTTACCGGAATCCAGTCATCCCCGGGTTCTTTCCCGACCCGAGCGCCTGCCGCGTCGGCGACGAGTACTTCCTCGTCGCGTCGTCCTTCACCTACTTCCCGGGTGTGCCGATCTTCCGGTCGTCGAACCTCGTCGACTGGACGCAGATCGGCAACGTGCTGGACCGCCCGTCGCAGCTCGACCTCTCGACGACCGAGCACTACTCGTCGGGTGGCATCTTCGCACCGACCCTCCGGCATCACGACGGCCGATTCTGGATGATCACCACGACACTGGACGCCGGCGGCTTGTCGATGTTCTTCGTCACCGCCGAAGATCCGGCAGGTCCCTGGACGGATCCGACGTTCGTGCCGCTCGTCGGGATCGATCCGGACCTCGCGTGGGACGGCGACGGCAACTGCTGGGTGCACTTCTCCCTCGCCGGAATCCACCGGTGCCGCATCGACGACCGGACGGGCGCCGTGCTCGACGGGCCGGAGCAGACGTGGTCGGGAACTGGTCTGGCGTACCCGGAGGCACCGCATCTCTACGAACGCGACGGTGCCTGGTACCTGATGATCGCCGAGGGTGGCACCGAGCGCGGCCATGCGGTATCGATCGCTCGTGGACCATCGCCGACCGGGCCGTGGGAGAGCTGCCCGACGAACCCGATCCTGACGCACCGCAGCAGCGATCGCCCGATCCAGAACACCGGACACGGCGACATCGTCGACGCGCCCGACGGCAGCTCGTGGATGGTGCTCCTCGGCGTGCGCCCAGCCGGCCTCACTCCACGATTCCACGTCATGGGCCGCGAGACGTTCCTGGTACCGGTCGAGTGGAACGACGGCTGGCCGATGGTCGACCCGGTCGACCTCGACATGGAGGTCCGGCCGCCTGGTGGCGGAAGCCCCGTGCCGCGATCGAGGCGGTACGAATTCGGGGCGTCCGTGCTCGGCCCGGAGTGGGTGGCGCTTCGCCGCCCACCGTCGTCGTTCACGTCGCTCGAACCCACCCGAGGTCTGGTCATCGACGGTACGACGACGTCACTGGACGATCCGGCGTCGTCGTTCGTCGGCGTCCGCCAGCAGCACCGTCGCTGCCGCATCCGCACCGAGGTCGCGGTGGCGGCTGACGGCGACGCCGGACTCGTCATGATGATGGACGAGACCGCCCACTACGAGGTGGCCGTCGTCGGGGCGAGCATCGTGGCGCGGCTCCGGCTCGGCACCATTCGCTCGATCGTCGGCGAGGCGCCCCGTCCCGACGGCCGCGTCGTACTGCGGATGGAGACCGACGATCACCCCAGCGGGCCTGACACGGTCAGGCTCGGGTTCGAGCACGATGGCGAGTTCCGCGTGCTCGCCGAGCTCGACGGTCGCTATCTGTCGACCGAGGTGCAGGGTGGCTTCATCGGCCGGACGATCGGTCTGTTCGCATCGTGCTGCGCCGCCGAGTTCGGATGGTTCGACTACGCCGACCTCGAGACCTGACCAGCGTCGCGCTGGCGCCGGTCAGACGCGACTGTCGTCCTGAACGCCCGCTATACGTCGGCGACGTCGAACGTCAGCGTGTTCGCGGCGGTCGAGTCGCCGCCGACCCACACGTCGAAGGTCGACGCCTCCGTCACCCAGTCACGGGCCGCCGCGTTCCAGTAGCGCCGCTCGGCGGGGCCGATCGGGAATCGCACCGTACGCAACTCGCCCGGGGCGAGCGTGATCCGCTCGAACCCCTTGAGTTCGCGGGCGGGCCGCGACGCCGTGCCGTACCGCTGATGGAGGTACAGCTGGACCACCTCGTCGGCGATGCGGCCCGAGGTGTTGGTCACGTCCACCGACACGGTGACGGTCCCCTGCGTGGTGGTCGAGGGTCGATCGACGGTGAGGCCGTCGTACTCGAAGCGCCCGTAGCTGAGGCCGTAGCCGAACGGGAACAGCGGAGTGCTGGGCTCGTCCCAGTAACGGCGGCCCTGGTCCTCGGGGGAGTGCGACAGCGTGTGGGAGTGGATCATCGGCACCTGTCCCACCGAGCGCGGCCACGTGAAAGGGAGCTTGCCGCCGGGCGACACGTCGCCGAACAGCAGGTTCGCCGTCGCTTCGCCGCCCCGAGTTCCCGGATACCAGATGTCGAGGATCGCCGGTACGTGTTCGGCCGCCCAGCGCAGATCGAGCGGCCGGCCGTTCATCACCACCAACACCACGGGTGTCCCCGTCTCGACGACGGCCTGCAGCAGTTCGAGCTGGCGGCCGGGCAGGTCGAGGGAGGACCGCGATGCCGACTCGCCGATCATGTTCTGCCGCTCACCGACGACGACCACGGCGATGTCCGCCGCGCTCGCGCTCGCGACCGCTCGCTCGAGCTCTGCGTCCTCGTCGAATCCGTCCGGAGGGTCGTTCGGGGGCGGATCCATCCGGTCGAACGGTGATGGGAACAGCCTGGACGACATGGCCGCTCCCGGTGCGTGGTCGACCCGAACCGTCGAGCCGACGCGGGCGCGGATCCCTTCCAGCACCGTCACCGTCTCGTCGAGATCGAAGTCGAACACCCACGGGCCGAGCGTGTCGCGCTTCGAGTCCGCCAGCGACCCGATCACTGCGATCGAGGTGAGGTCGCCGGCGTCGAGCGGCAGCAGGTCGTGCTCGTTGCGCAGCAGCACCGCAGAACGCTCGGCGGCGTGCCGTGCGGTCTCGCGGTGCGCGGGGTCGGCGAGGGTCTCGAGTGCCCGTTCCTCGTCGATGTAGGGCGCCTCGAACAGGCCCAGCCGGACCTTCGCCGCGAGCACCCGGCGGACGCAGTCGTCGACGGCCTGCGCGTCGGCCGCTCCTGATTCGATCGCGTCGGTGAGGTGCCCGTACGCGGGGTCGAAGATCGCCATCTCCATGTCGACCCCGGCCGTGACGCCGCGGGCGGCGGCATCGGCGAGGTCGGCAGCGAAGCCGTGGGTGACGAGGCTGCGAACCGCGTTGGCGTCACTCACGACGAATCCCTCGAAGCCCCAGGTGTCGCGCAGCACCTCGGTGAACAGCCACGAGTTCCCCGTGGCCGGAATGCCGTTCAGGTCCATGTACGCGGTCATCACGTTGCCCGCGCCGGCATCGACGGCCGCCTTGAACGGCGGGAGGTACACGTTCCACAGCTCGGAATCCGACAGGTTGACCTCCTCGTTGTCGCGTCCGCCGAGCGCGGCTCCATAGCCCGCGAAGTGCTTGGGGCCGGCGATCACGCCCTCCGGACCGACGCTCGCACCGCCCTGGAATCCGCGCACCTGGGCTGCCGCGACAGCGGCGCCAAGGTACGGGTCCTCTCCCGCGCCCTCGATGATCCGACCCCACCTCGGATCACGGGCGATGTCGACCATCGGCGCGAACGTCCAGTGGATCCCGACGGCTCGGGCCTCGCGGGCCGCCATCGACTGTCCTTGCTCGATCATCTCGGGATCCCACGACGCGGCCATGGCGATCGGAACGGGGAGAATGGTGCGGAGACCGTGGATCACGTCGAACCCGAACAGCAGCGGAATGCCGAGGTCGGTGTCCTCCACGGCCAGCCGCTGGAGGCGATTGATCTCCGCCGGCTTCGTGACGAAGAGCAGAGCTCCGGCCCCGCCCGCCTGAACCGCCGCGTCGACCAGCTTCGGCAGGTGCGACATCGCCGCCGCGAGCGGATCGTCGTCGGTGCTCGCCGACGGCTCGTCGCCCGCAGCTGCCATCGCGCCGAAGTGGAAGTACTGCGTCAACTGGCCGGCCTTCTGGGCCGGCGTCATCCGGGCGAGCAGTTCCTCGACGCGTGACGCGGCCCGGGACGGTTCGTTCGTCGTGGTCATCCTGGGCCCTCGCTCTCGATCCTGATGCCGTGATGGTAGCGTAACCATGACGACGGCTCCCGGGGGAGCTGTTCAGCTCGAAGGGGAATGCCATGTCCATCACGCTCGACCGACGGACCCGCTCCGACGCCGACGTCACCACCATCACATCCCACCGCTTCTTCGCCGAGGTGCTCCCCGATCTCATCGAACGCCACGGCGCTCTCGTGGCACGGGGCATGGCCAGGCTCGACGCGCCCTCGCTCGCCATCGAGGTCGGCGATGACGGGTGGACGTTCACCAGCGACAGCGGCACGATCGTCGTCATCGACCGGATACTCGAGGACGCGTTCGTGGTGACGCTGACCGAGGATCACTTCTCCGATTGGGTCCAGCAGCAGCGAACGTTCAACGCCCTCGTGGTCGGCCGCGACATGCGGTGCCGGAACGGGACCGAGCGCGACATCTCCGTGTGGGACTCGCTGTGGATGACCATGCTCGAAGGCTGGGGCGTGGACGATGACGATCTGCAGTTTCGCGATCGCTCCGGTCAGCCACTCGATCTCGCGAGCACGTTCACTCCGGATGACGATCCCGCTGACGTCGCCCACTTCCTGCGCGAGGCCGGCTTCCTCCACCTGCGGGGCTGGGTCGACCCCGCGCTCATGACCACGATCTCGGACGACATCGATCGGGCCGTCCCCAAGTACGTGCAAGGCGACGGCAAGTCGTGGTGGGCGACGACCTCCGACGGCGCCGTGCGCTGCGTGCGGCTCCAGGAGTTCCTCGACCACTCGCCGACGACCGAGGCGATCCTGCGCAGCGAGAACTGGGACCTGCTGCGGCGCACGATCTCCGGTGAGGACGAGCTCGTGCAGGCACCGGTCGAGGGTCGATGCCTGGAAGCGTTGATCAAGCCGATCGGCGTGGTCAACGGACCCTCCGACGTGACGTTCCACCGCGACTGCCACTTCGGCCGTCATGCCTACGACTGCTCGAGCATCGTGGTCGGCATCGCCATCAGTCCGACGGGGGAGGACAACGGCATGCTGCGCGTCGTTGCCGGCTCGCACCGCGTTGCCATTCCCATCGAGGTGGCGAAGACCGATCCGTACCTGCCGGTCGTGGGCCTACCGACCGAACCCGGTGACCTCACGATCCACCTGTCGTGCACCCTCCACGAATCCACGCCGCCGATCGTCGCCGAGCGCAAGGTGATGTACGGCGGGGGCTTCAGGCTGACGCCCCGGGCGGAGGACCTCGGGGGGAGCACAGCGCTGTCCGAACTGCGCGAGCGCGTGTTCGAGATCCTCCTCGACGAGACCTCGAACACATAGGCAGGGCCTTCGCGGCCCACGACTCACTGCCGTCGCTCGAACTCGCGCGCGCTGCGCAGAGTCTTGACGAACCGCTGGTTGGACCGCGGGGCAGCGGGGTCCGAGCTGTGCCGCACGATGAGGGTGGGCTCGATGCTGACCTGGCGAACGGAGCCGCCCTGCATCACTTCGAGCAGCAGTTCGACGGCTCGCCGCCCGACGTCGCCGAGGTCCTGTCGGATGGTCGTGAGCGGCGGAGCGAAGTAGGCCGACTCCGGGGTGTCGTCGAAGCCGACCACGCTGACGTCGATGCCGACCACTCGTCGGGCCGCGAGCAGCGCCAGGATCACCCCGAGCGCCATCTGGTCGTTGGCGACGAAGATCGCCGTGACGTCGGGGTCGGCGGCCAGGATCTCACCGGCCTTGTAGCCCGCCGCGGGGCTCCAATCACCATGCACGGCGCGGGGGACCCGACGCTTGCGTGAGCGCAGCTCCGTGCGCCACCCGTCGGCCCGAGCCTCGGCATCGAGCCAACCCTTCGGGCCGTGGACGTGATG
>CAZMGD010000114.1:11393-12577 GCA_964565705.1 uncultured Ilumatobacteraceae bacterium
GCGGCGGCCTGGATGCCGAACAAGACTCGCGACGGACCGTAGAACTCCGACTCGACACTGATCACGCCGAGCACACGTGAACGCCCGCCGGCGAGAGTCCGGGCGGCCATGTTGCTGCGATACCCGAGTGTGTCGATGGCCTGTTGCACCTTGGCACGGGTTGCGTCGGTGACGAGTGGGTGGTTGTTGATCACCCGTGACACGGTGATCGGAGCGACGCCGGCGAGCTTGGCGACATCGGCCATCACGGGTGTCTGGCGGCTGCGGGTCACGGCTGGGAACCTACGTCACACGCCCCGGGCGAGGTGGAACCAGGCGGCGTTCCATCGCAGTTCGTCGCGGAAGGAGCGGATGGTGGTGGCGTCGTCGATGCAGGCCAGCTCGACGCCGGCCATCGTGGCGAAGTCGTCGAGCGTCTCGCGGTCGACGGCGGAGCTGTAGGCGGTGTGGTGGGGGCCGCCGGCGGTGAGCCAGGCGGTGGCCGCGGTGCGTAGGTCGGGTCGTGAGGTCCACACAGCGCGGGCGACAGGGAGGTGGGGGAGCGGTTCGCCAGGTTCGACGGTGTCGATCTCGGTGCCGACGAGACGGAAGCGGTCGCCGATGTCGGCGAGGCCGACGACGATCGCCGGTCCGGGTGCGGCGTCGAAGACGAGCCGAGCCGGATCCTCGCGGCCGCCGATGCCGAGGGGGTGGACTTCGAGCGACGGGCGGTCGGTGGCGATGGTCGGGCAGACCTCGAGCATGTGGGCGCCGAGGGTCTTCTGGGTGCCGGGGCCGAGGTGGTAGGTGTAGTCCTCCATGAAGCTGGTGCCGCCGGGCAGGCCGGCGCCCATCACCTTCACGGCCCGCACGAGCGCGGCGGTCTTCCAGTCACCTTCGCCGCCGAAGCCGTAGCCGTCGGCCATCAGCCGTTGGACGGCGAGGCCGGGAAGTTGGCGCAGCGCACCCAGGTCCTCGAAGTTCGTGGTGAACGCACCGAAGCCGCCGTCGACGAGGAACCGTCGCAGGGCGACCTCGATTCGGGCCGCTTCGCGTACCGACGATCGTCGTTCACCGTCGGCGCGGAGGTCGGCGGCCATGTCGTACAGGTCGTCGTAGTCGGCGGTGAGCGTGTCGACCTCGCGGTCGCTGACCTGGGCGACGACGTCGGTGAGGTCGTTGACGCCCCACGTGTTGACCGACAC
>CAZMGD010000115.1:0-12542 GCA_964565705.1 uncultured Ilumatobacteraceae bacterium
GCGTGTTCCTCGGTTCGATCATGGCGTCGGAGACCACCGCCGCCGCGGCCGGCGCCGTCGGCACGTTGCGCTTCGACCCGATGGCCATGTTGCCGTTCTGCGGCTACAACATGGCCGACTACTGGAACCACTGGCTGTCGATCGGCAAGGCCACCTCGGCCGACAAGCTGCCGAAGATCTTCTTCGTCAACTGGTTCCGCCGCGACGAGGCCGGCCGCTTCCTCTGGCCCGGGTACGGCGAGAACAGCCGCGTGCTGAAGTGGGCGTTCGAGCGCGTCGCCGGCGACGCCGAGGCCACCGAAACCGCGATCGGTCTGCTGCCGACCCCCGGTGCGCTCGACACGACCGGCCTCGAGATCGCCGACGACGACCTCGAGACGCTGCTGTCGGTCGACGCTGCCGGCTGGCGCGCCGCGGTGCCCGAGATCCGCGCGCACTTCGCCCGCTTCGGCGACAAGGTGCCCGCCCAGCTCTCCGTCGCCCTCGACAGCCTGGAATCCCAACTCTCCTGACCACACCACCCTCTGGGGTCAGCGCAGGACCATGGCTCGGATGCCGAGGCCCATGATGAACAGGCTGCCGACGCCGTAGAGCAGGTACAGCCGGTGGTGCATCTGGTTGCGATAGCTGTAGATGATCCCGACGGCGATGATCGCCGAGAACCCGTACAGCGCGTGCAGCTGTGGCACCTGGATGTCGTAGCGGTTGACGACCAGCACGCCGAGCACGGCCTGGACGAACACCGCCACCTCGGCAGCGCCGATGCACCACCACATCGCCGGGGTCCGCAACCGTGACCACTGGTGCGCGCCCAATGCCCACAGCCCGACGACGGCGTTGGAGATCACGACCACCCACGCCCAGTCCTGGTGCAGCTCGAGCAGGACGAGCGCGGGCATCAGCGGATCAGCGTGTCGGCCTCGCCGCCGACCTCGACCAGGTGCACGGCGCCGGATCCCTGCACCTCGAACGTCGTCACCGAGCAGTTGTCGAGGCTGGCGATCACCAACCGATCTTCGCCGGTGACCGCGCCGATCACGGCATTGATCGCGACGAAGTGGCTGAACACCACCGTGTCCGTGTCCCGGGCGGCGACCCACGCGGTGATCGCGCCCCGGTACTCCTGGTATCGCGGCCCGAGATCGGCCCAGCAGCCGCGCATCGCCTGGCGCAGCCATGCCACGCGGTCTTCCATCGGCACGCCGTCGGGCGACGGGATCTCTGCCACGGCCGCCTCCACGGCGGGTGTGACTCCCCACCGCGCGGCGAGCACGCCTGCGGTCTGCTGGCAGCGCAACAGCGGGCTGGTCACGATCGGCTGCGCCCCGAGCGGCGCCAGGCGGTCGGCGACGGCCAGGGCCTGGCTGCGTCCGATGTCGTCGAGCGCTGGGTCGACGTGCGTGTCCCAGCCGGCGGCAGCACGCCCGTGCCGGACCATCCGAACGAGTGTCACGAGGCCGCGACCAGCCAGCCGTCGCGCGGCGGGCCCGGGACGCCGCGCTGCTTGAACCACTCGGTGCCGAACGCCGCCCGGAACATCTCGTCGGACATCTTGGAGAAGAAGCTCTGATCGCTGATCTGGCTGCGGTGCTGACGCAACGCGGAGCGCTTCTGCACCAGGTAGTCGCTGACGTCGACACGCAGGCAGATCTCGCTCTCGGGCTCGCCCATCGGGTTGCCGTCGTCGGCAGGCCCGTCGGCATCGAAGTCCTCGCCCTCGGCCACCACCTCGCGGGCCAACTCGGACATCCGCCGGCGCATCTCGTCGCGGTTGACGGTCGCCTCGAAGACCGAAGGTGTACCAGCGAGCGCGGCCGCGGCGTAGCCGACCTCGTGCACCTTGATGTGGTCCGGGTGGCCGTAGTTGCCGTGCCAGTCGTAGGCGACGAGCACGTGCGCATCCTCCTCGCGCAGGATCGCCGCGAGGCGCCCACCTGCCTCGTCGACGTCGGCGCGCAGGAAGCTCCCCGGCAACTCGTTCTGCTCCCAGCCGGTCATGCCCGAGTCGGCGTAGCCGAGCCACGCCACGCGCTGGGCACCGAGCACGCCGGCCGCGGCCTCCATCTCGATCCGGCGGCGGTCGACGAGCGTCTCCCCCAGCGCCAGGTCGTCGGGCGATTCGCCGAGCGCGCCGTCGGTCGCGATGACGATCACGACCCGGTGCCCCTCCGCCGCGGCGCGAGCGATGCTGCCACCGGTCGTGATCGCCTCGTCGTCGGGATGGGCGTGGAAGAACACGAGTGTCAACACGATCGCCCGGTCTATCGGCACGGAACCCGTTCCGGGCGCGGTGGGCGCTCCTGCAGTCGGATCGGTCCCGTCCGGGACCGATCCGACTGCAGGAAGCGTGATGCGGTCAGCCCGTCTGGGTGACGGCGCCGGACTGCTCGAGCGCCTCGATCGCGGCGGCGTCGAAGCCGAACTCGGTGAGGATCGAGCGGGTGTGGGTGCCGCCGGCGACGGGCGCGCTGCGAACCTCGCCGGGGGTGCGCGAGAACCGCGGTGCCGGCGCCGGTTGCGTCTGGCCCTCGACCTCGACGAACGTCTGGCGGGCGACGTTGTGGGGGTGCTTGGTCGCTTCCGCCATCGTCAACACGGGAGCGAAGCACACATCGGTGTGCTCCATCAGCTCGCACCACTCGTCGCGGGTCTTTGCGGCGAACACGGCGCGCAGCCGATCCTTGAGCGGGCCCCAGGTGCTGGGATCGAAGTGGTGCTTCGCCGTGAACTCGGGGTCGTCGGCGAGGCCGGTGATGCGCAGCAGCTCGGCGTAGAACTGCGGCTCGATCGACCCGATCGACACGTATTCGCCGTCGGCGCAGCGGTACATGTCGTAGAAGTGGGCGCCGGAGTCCAGCATGTTCGCGCCGCGCGGGCCGAGCCCGCCGCCGGCCAGCGCACCCCAGAACGGTGCCATCAGCGTCGCCGCGCCGTCCACCATCGCCGCGTCGACCACCTGACCCTGGCCGCTGCGCGCGGCCTCGAACAGCGCGCACACGACGCCGTAGGCAAGGAACATCGCACCCCCGCCGTAGTCGCCGACGAGGTTCAGCGGCGGCGTCGGATCGGCGCCCGCTCTCCCGATGTGCGCCGCTACCCCGGCGAGCGCGATGTAGTTCAGATCGTGGCCTGCATACGGGGCATACGGCCCGTCCTGACCCCAGCCCGTCATCCGCCCGTACACCAGCTTCGGGTTGCGCTCGAGGCACACGTCCGGGCCGAGTCCGAGACGCTCGGTGACGCCGGGCCGGAACCCCTCGATCAGCGCGTCCGCCTGCTCGACGAGGCGCAGCACCGTGTCGATGCCCTCGGGCTGCTTGAGGTCGACGGCGATGCTGCGCCGGTTGCGCAGGGTGTTGTCGTTCGATCCGAACGGGCCGCCGCCGCCCGGGCGGTCCACGCGGATGACGTCGGCGCCCTGGTCGGACAGCAGCATCGCGGCGAAGGGGCCCGGACCGATCCCGGCCAGCTCGATGATGCGTGTTCCGGTCAGGGGTCCGGCCATGGTGGGCTCCTCGTGAGTTCGTGGGGATCAGCGCGCCGGCAACCGGCGTCTCAGCATGATGTCGGGTCGCCGCCGTCGGCGACGAACGATGCGTCGGCGAGCCGGGCGTGCTCGCCGATCGCCGCGACCAGAAACGGCTCCAGCGGCACGGGCAGGTCGTGGCCCATGTCGGCGAGCAGCAGCAGCGAGGCACCGTTGACGAGCTCAGCCGTGCGCTGGCCGCCGTCGGGCGGGATCAACGTGTCGTCGCGCCCGTGGATCACCAATGTGGGCACGGCGAGCCGGCGGAGCGCATCGGCGCGGCTCCCACTCGCATACAGCGCTGTCAGCTGTCGGGGTGCACCACCGGCGGGGGGTGCACGGTCGAACGCTGCTGCCGCCTTGGCCCGGTTGAGCTCGGCGTCGAACCATCGCTTCGACTGCCACACCTCGGCGAGGACGCTCGCGTCGATCGCCGCCGCCCGTTCGGTGGCCGGTGGCGCCAGCAGCACGGCGCTCGCCTCTCTCGTGGCGCTGCCGTACTCCCACTCCCCCGTCGAGGACATGACCGAGATCAACGAGCGCGTCCGGGCTGGGTGCTCGATGGCGACCGTCTGCGCCACCATGCCGCCGAGGGAGGTGCCCAGCACGTGGGCGCGCTCGATGCCGAGCACGTCGAGCAGCCCGACCGCGTCGCCGGCCATGTCGGACAGCGTGTAGGGCACCGGCGGCAGCGGCGTGCCGCGGCGCGACGCCTGCAGCGTCGCCCGGACGTCGACGTCCTGGCCGGTGAGGTGCGTCGAGAGACCGCAGTCGCGGTTGTCGAACGTGACGACGCGGAACCCGGCGGCGACCAGGCCGGCGAGCAGCGACGGCGACCAGGAGATCAACTGCGTGTCGAACCCGTTGATCAGGAGCAGCGGCACACCGTCGGGCTCGCCGTGGGTGACGTACTCGAGCTCGATGCCCGACGGGAGCGGTGCTCGGGACATCGGTCAGCCGAGCAGTCGGCGCTTCTGGTTCTCGAACTCCTCGGGCGTGATCGAACCACGATCGCGCAGCCCTTCCAGACGTTCGAGTTGCTCGGCGACGTCGGTGCCGGCCGCCGCCGTCGCGAACTGACCGGCGGCGTGCGCCGCACGGCGCTTGGCAGCGGAGCTGACCTGCGAGTGGATCGCCTGCTGGACTCGCTCGGGGTGGCGCACATCGGTGAAGCGCTGCTGCCCGTCCTCGCCGCCCGACTCGATGAGGAGGTCGCCGCTGCCGATCAGTCGCTCGAACATGCCTTGCGTGTGGTTGACGTTGTTGACGCGGTCCAGCGGGATCTCGATCCCGCTCTTGGCGACGACGCCGTGGCGGAAGATCACGCGGTCGGACGTCACGACGAAGTTGGTGGTGGCCCACTTGCAGTACCGCACGATCAGCCAGAGCGCGCTGACCACGATCGCGACCAGCAGGATCCAGAGCACCGCGCTCTTCGCGTCACCGGACTCCATGACCGACAGGGCGATGATCGCGAGGATGATGGCGCCGATCAGCGCCGCGGCCGCCTCGGCGAAGTACCACCAGTGGGGATGCAGGTCGACGGCGATGGTCTCGTCCGTGTTCAGCAGCTTCCTCGGGTAGGGCATGGCGTGACTGTACCGATCTCGAACTGTCGCCACGGCGCTGGCGTAGCGTGGACCGCGTGCAGTCGGACCCGTTGCTCGACCGCCTCGACGCGGAGCAACGACGCGCCGTGTCGATGGAGAACCCGCTGCTCGCGGTGATCGCCGGTGCTGGGTCCGGCAAGACCACGGTGCTGTCGCGGCGCATCGCGTACCGGGTCGCGAACGACCTCGCCGACGCCAGGCACGTGCTCGCGCTGACCTTCACCCGCCAGGCCGCGCAGGAGCTCCGGAGCAGACTGCGCGATCTCGGCCTGCGCGACGACGTGCACGCGGGCACGTTCCACGCGGTGGCGCTCGGCGTGATGCGCCAACGGTGGAGCGACGTCGGTCGTCCCGTCCCAACCGTCGTCAACGACCGGCGACGGCTCGTGCAGGACGCGCTGGGCCAGGCCCGAGCCGACACCGAGGCCGGCGACATCACCGCCGAGATCGACTGGGCCCGGGCCCGGCTGATCGGCCCGGACCAGTACGAGGCGCAGGCGCGGCTGCACCGCCGGCGCGGTCGGGTACCGACCGAACGCGTCGCCGCGATCTACGCGGACGTGGAACTGATCAAGCGCCGGAGGGGAATCGTCGATCTGGACGATCTGCTCGGGGAACTGCTCGACGCCGTGCGCCGCGATCCACAGTTCGGCGCGGCGCTGCGATGGCGGTTCCGCCACCTGTTCGTTGACGAGGCGCAGGATCTCAACCCGTTGCAGGCCGCCGTGCTCAGCGGCCTGCGCGGCTCTCGCGACGACCTGACGCTGGTCGGCGACCCGAACCAGGCGATCTTCGGCTTCAACGGATCGGACCCGGACCTGCTCCGTGAAGTGGAGCGGCGCTTTCCCGGGATCGAGGTCGTGCGCCTCGACACGAACTACCGCTGCAGCCCGGAGATCGTCGCCGCGGGTGGCGCGGTGCTGCCCGGCGACGGTGACGGCCTGCGCTCCGCACGACCCGAGGGCGTCCCGGTCGAGATCCGCGGCTACGCCGACGCCGATGGCGAGGCGGCCGCGGTCGCAGACCAGGTCCGCCGCTGGGGCACTCGCTGGTCGAGCATCGCAGTGCTGGCCCGGACGAACGCCCAGCTGCCCGCATTGGGGCGAGCGCTGGCAGCGCACGGCATCCCGACCGGCGGCGCTCCCGCCGAGCTGCGCCGCGCGCTCACCCAAGCGACCGGCCAACGCGACGCCGCTCGGCTGCGATCGTGGCTGCGCGACGTGCTGCACCCCGACGACGAGACGCCGCCGGTGGACGAACCTCGGCGGGAGGCACTGACGACCGTCGCGCGTGCGGCCGAGGAGTTCCTCGACGAGGAACCCAGCGGGAACGGGCGCGGATTCGGTGACTGGGTGCGCGCCAACCGCCCATTCGACCTGCGGCCCGCCAACGCAGTGGAGCTGTTGACGTTCCACGCGGCCAAGGGCAGGGAGTGGCGGCGGGTGATCGTCACGGGCGTCGAATCGGGACTCGTCCCCCACCGCTCCGCCACCACGACCGAAGCGCGCGACGAGGAGGCACGGCTGCTCTACGTGGCGATGACCCGGGGTGCCGACGAGGTCGTCATCACCTCGGCGGCATCGCGTAGCGGGCGGGTGGCCAAGCCGAGCCCGTTGCTCGGGGGGCTCCCCGAACCTGCCCCACTCGCTCGACCCCCGATGCGCCTGCGCCGAGCCGCACCGAGCCCCGATCCGGTGCGACAGCGACTCGACGAGTGGCGCGACGCCGCGGCCCGCGCTGCCGGTGTCAGCCCGAAGGTGGTCTGCCCCGACGGCGTGCTCGCCGCGATCGCAGCCGCTCGGCCGGCGTCGACCGAAGCGCTCGCTGACGTGCCCGGTGTCGGGGTGCTGATGGCCCGCCGCTTCGGACCGCGGATCCTCGCCGCCGTGAGCGGCGCGGCCTAGAGATCCTTGCCGCGGATGCGCAGCAGGCGGTCGAGGACATCGGGGCGCATCGACACGAACAGCCCGGTGGCCTCGGCGCAGAGGCGCTCGCCGACGTGCAGCGTCGCCGACGCGTAGATCTTGCGGCCTTCGGTTCCGTCGACGCGGCCGACGAACCGCAACTCGTGGTGCAGCGGTGTCGGCGTGCGGTACTCCACGTCGAGGTGGGCGGTCATCCCGGCGCGACCGGTCAGCGACTGGGTCACGCCGAGCACCTCGTCGAACGCGGCGGCGACGTACCCGCCATGGACGCAACCCGGCGGCCCCTCGTACTGGGGGCCGAACGTCACGGTGCCGACCACACGGTCCTGCTCGTGCCAGAGCTGCATCGGCGGAGCCAGCGGGTTCAAGAGACCCATGAACGGGCTGTAGTCGATGAACTCGCGGCTCTCCGAGATCAGCGAGCCTTCGGCCACCCCGAAGTACTCGCGGTCCTTGGCGCCGGCGTCGAGCACCGCCGCGGCCCGCTCCACGGCGGCGACGGCCCCCTCCAGGTCGGCGTCGGGCGCCGATGACGACACGAGGTGCCGGATCACCGAACGAGTCGCGTCGGCGAGGCGACGGCGGACGTCGCCGGGATCGGTGACCTGCCGGGAGAGACGCTCCTCGACCAGCGCCGTGTCGGGGACGGGCTCGCCGTCGGTCACGCCGCACCATCCAGGTCGACCAGGACCGGCGCGTGATCGCTCGGTAGTTGGCCCTTGCGGGCGTTGCGGTCGACGATCGCGAACGTCGCTCGCTCGGCCACCGACCGGCTGGCGAGCACGAGGTCGATGCGCAGGCCGCGACCCTGGTGGAAGTCGCCGGCGCGGTAGTCCCACCACGAGTAGACGCGGTCGGCGTCGTGGTGCTGGCGGAAGATGTCGACCAGGCCCCACGACTCGATCGCGGCGAGCGCCTCGCGTTCGGGCGCGCTGGTGTGCGTCGCGCCGACGAACTTGTCCGGGTCATAGACATCGCGATCGTCGGGTGCGATGTTGAAGTCACCGGTCACGACCACGTCGTCGCTCGGCGCGCCGAGCGCCTCGAGATGGGTGCGGAGTCGGCCCAGCCACGACAGCTTGTAACGGTAGTGGTCGTCGGTGAGCGTGCGGCCGTTCGGTACGTAGATCGACGACACGCGCACACCGCCACAGGTGGCGGTGACGATTCGAGCGTCGGGATCGGGTTCGCCACCGTCGGCCCAGCCATTGATCGGCTGATCGAGACCGACCTTGGACAGGATCGCCACCCCGTTCCAGCGCCCCTGGCCGTGGTGCACCGACTCGTAGCCGAGGGCACCGAACGCCAGCGCCGGAAACGCGTCGTCGGCGATCTTGGTCTCCTGCAGGCAGAGCACGTCGGGCCGGACCTCGGCCAGCCACTCCTCCACGCGAGGCATGCGGACCTTCAGCGAGTTGACGTTCCAGGTGGCGATGCGCACCTCAGCGACCGTACCCGCTGACCCGGCCACGACTCCCCTTGGGCGCGGCCGCCACCGGATTCCGGGGGTTGTCGCGACCACGCCGGCTCATTGGGCGCGCTGAGCACCGGAGACCGCGACCCTGCTCCCCCGAGCGATCAGGCGTCGGGCGGCGCCTCGGCCGAGGTCGACGTGGCCCGGACCCGCTTCGCGGGCGCCTTCGTCGCGGGCGGCGCCTTCTTGGCGGGCGCCTTCTTGGCGGGCGCCTTCTTTGCTGTGGCCTTCTTGGCGGGGGCCTTGTCAGGAGCGCTCGGCGCGGGCGCGGCCTGCTTCGCCGCTGCCTTCTTGGCGGCCGCCCGCTTCGCCGGCACCGGAACCAGCTCGGGCGGCGGGGGCGCTGACTTGTTCGCTGCGCGCTTGGACGGCGCCTTCTCGACCGGCGCTGATCCCTCATCGGTCTGCGGCTCGCTTCGAGGGGCCGCGGCGCGCCGCTTCTTGGGCGGCGCTTCGGGCTCGGTGGCGGGCTCGGGCGGTACGGCCACCTCGGCGGGTGCGGCAACGGTCGTGCGCGATCGCGACGTTCGGGGCGGCTTCGTCTCGGCAACGGGCGCGGCGGCCTCGTCCGTCGCCGCCTCCGGAGCGGCGGCCTTGCGCCGCCGCGTCGGCCGAGCCGGGGCGGGCGCGGGCGCGGGCGCGGCAATCCCCGGGGCGAGCTCGGCGATCACTGCGGCTTCGACCGCAGCGGGCTCGGCCCGCGGCGTCACGCCCGCCTTCACCGACGCCGCCGGAACCGCCATGTCGATGCTCCGCCGGGCAGGGGTGAAGCTGTGCACGACGAGGGTGATCGCGTCGCCGACCTTGCCGAGCTCGCGGGCGGTGCGGGCCGGAGGGTCCGACATCAGGCGCAACGGGACGTACCCGCGAACCGGGCCCACCGTGACGTATGCGCCGTGCGAGGAGTAGCTCTCCACCACCGCGTTCACGCTGCTGCCGACGGGATGGTGCTCGACGAAGTCGATGAACGCCATCAGATCGTTGACCGGCGCGTCGCGAGGTGGCGCCGCGGCCTGCTCGGTCACCGGCTCCGGATCCCGCCGCTTGGGTTCGGGATCCTTGCGCTTCGGACCGGTTGCACCCGGCGGCGGAGCCTTGGGCACGGGCATCGGCTGGCTGGCTTCCTTGCTCGCCCGCGGCACGTGGCCGGTGACCTTGTGGACGCTGCGCCCGGCCTTGACCGACTTGCGGCTGACGGGCCCGCGCACGGGGCTGCGCAGCACGAACACCCAACCGACGTTCGGCACGGGCTTACCGCCGATCAGGCGCCCCTCGTCGAACAACCAGGGGAACTCGCCGTGGAACTCCTGGTAGGAGTCGTTGGAGAGGATCGAGCCCTTGGTCTTGTTGGCGATGCTGAGCACGAACGCGTCGCCGCGGCCGATCGCGCCCGCCGGTGGGGCGACGAGCTCGTTGTGGGCGACGGCAGCGTCGAACTCGTCGACCTCCGACGGATCGATGCGGTGGCCGAACGTCGCGTCGACCACGACGGAGATCACGTCGTCGGGGAACTCGGCGATGAACGCGGTGACCGCGTCGTTGAGCTGCTTGAGGCTCGGCATCTTCCGACCCTCGGTCGCGATGTTGGAGCCATCGACGATGACATGGCGAGGCATAGCGGTCGCTCAGTCAAGCACGAAGCGAGGGGCGCGGCAGAGGATGGTCGTCGTGGGTCGGGTCACGTCAGAAGCCGACGAACGTCTCGTCCATGAGATCGGCGAGCTCCTGATCGTGCACGACCTTCGAGCCCGTGGCCGGGCTGCCGGACGGAACGCGAGCGACGTGGCGCAGATCGAAGCCCTGCTCCTTGACCTGCCAAGTGCGGTGCTCGACGAAGCGCCAGGGGCCCATGTTCTCCGGTTCTTCCTGCAGCCAGACGAGCTCACGGGCGTTCGGATAGCGCTGCAGCATCTCCAGCATCTGCTCGCGTGGGTACGGGTAGAGCTGCTCGACCCGGACGACCGCCACCGGCGCCTGACGCTTGTCGCGCTCGGCCATCGCGTCCCACGCCACCTTGCCCGAGCAGTACACGATGCGCCGCACGGTCTCGGCGGCGGGTGCGCCCGGATCGTCGAGCACCTCCTGGAACGAACCCTGCTCGAGCTCGGCGATCGGGGAACGGCTCTGGTGCATGCGCAGAGGCTGCTTCGGCGTGAACACGACGAGCGGCTTGCGGATCTCGCGGCGCACCTGGCGGCGCAGCAGGTGGAAGTACTGCGCGGCGGTGGTCGCGTTGGCCACCTGGATGTTGTCCTCGGCGCAGGACTGGAGGAAGCGCTCGATGCGCGCCGAGCTGTGTTCGGGGCCCTGCCCCTCGAAGCCGTGCGGCAGCAGCATCACCAGGCCGTTGGGCTGGTTCCACTTGTCCTCGGCGGCGACGATGTACTGGTCGATCACCACTTGGGCACCGTTGACGAAGTCGCCGAACTGCGCCTCCCAGGCGACGAGCGCCTCGGGGTTGCTGTTCGCGTAGCCGTACTCGTAGGCGAGCGCGGCGTACTCGCTGAGCAGCGAGTCGTAGATGAACAGCTTGGCGCCGGCGCCGGGCAGGTCGCCGAGGGGGATCCAGTTGGTCTCGTTCTCGTAGTCGATCAGCGCCGCGTGGCGCTGGCCGAACGTGCCCCGCCGCGTGTCCTCGCCGGTGAAGCGCACGGGGTGGCCCTCGAGCACCAGCGAACCGATCGCCAGCGCCTCACCGGTGGCCCAGTCGACGAGCCCTTCGTTGTGGTACAGCTTGGCCCGGCTGTCGAACTGGCGGGCCAGCTTGGGGTGGACGGTGAACCCCTCCGGGTAGGCGGTCAGGTGGTCGAAGATCCGATCGAGCGTGGCGCGCTCCACCCCGGTCTCGATGTGGGGCAGCACACCTCGCGAGCGCGGCGGGCGCGGCGCCTTCGCGACCACCGGGGCGTGCGCCCTCGTCTCGTCGAGCGCGACCTGGAGCTTGGCCGTGAAGTCGGCGAGCGCTCCTTCGGCCTCCTGCTCGGTGATGTCGCCGCGCTTGACGAGCGACTCGACGTAGAGCTTGCGCACGCTGCGCCGCTCGGCGATCGCCTTGTACATCAGCGGTTGGGTGTAGCTCGGGTCGTCGCCCTCGTTGTGACCGTGGCGGCGGTAGCACACCACGTCGATCACGACGTCCTTGTGGAACCGCTGGCGGTACTCGAAGGCCAGCTTCGCCACCCGGACACACGCCTCGGGGTCGTCGCCGTTGACGTGGAAGATCGGCGCCTGCACGGTCTTGGCCACGTCGCTGCAGTAGATCGAGCTGCGGGCGAACTGCGGCGCGGTGGTGTAGCCGATCTGGTTGTTGATGATCAGGTGCACGGTGCCGCCGACGCGGTAGCCGTTGATGTCGCTCATCGCCAGGCACTCAGCCACGACGCCCTGGCCGGCGAAGGCCGCGTCGCCGTGGATCAGGATCGGCAGCACCGCGTACGAGCCGGGGGGGTCGATCTGGTCCTGCTGGGCGCGGACCATGCCCAGCACCACGCCGTCCACCGTCTCGAGGTGACTGGGGTTTGCGGCGAGCTCGACGCGGATGTCGTGCCCGGCGGCGCTCTCATACTTGCCGGTCGCACCGAGGTGGTACTTGACGTCGCCGGAGCCCTGCACCGTCGCCGGGTCGACGTGCCCCTCGAACTCGCCGAAGATCTGGCTGTAGCTCTTGCCGACGATGTTGGCGAGCACGTTGAGCCGGCCGCGGTGGGCCATGCCGATGACCGAGCCGTCGAGCCCCGCATCGGCAGCCGCCGACAGCACCCCGTCGAGCACGGGGATCGCCGACTCGGAGCCCTCGAGGCCGAAGCGCTTGGTGCCGACGTACTTGGTGGCGAGGAACTTCTCGAACACCTCGGCCGCGTTCAGCCGCTCGAGGATGCGGAGCTTCTCGTCCTTGCTCGGAGCGATGCGCACGCCTTCGACCTGGCTCTGGATCCAGCGCTGCTCGTCGGTGTCCTGGATGTGCATGTACTCGATGCCGATGGTGCGGCAGTAGGCGTCGCGCAGCA
>CAZMGD010000116.1:0-12424 GCA_964565705.1 uncultured Ilumatobacteraceae bacterium
CTGCTCAAGAAGCTGCTGCGCTACGTGATGAGCGACGAGGCCCGCCACGTCGCGTTCGGCGTGCTGTCCCTCAAGGAAGTGTACGAGCAGCTGTCCGACGCCGAGATGAAGGAGCGTCAGGAGTTCTCATATGAGGCGTCGGTGCGGATGCGCGACCGGTTCATGAGCCAGGAGGTGTGGGAGCGCCTCGGCGTGCCGCCGCGCGACATCTTGCCGATCGTCATGCGCGACCCCACGCGCGACATGTTCCAGCAGATGCTGTTCTCCAAGATCGTGCCCAACTGCAAGAAGCTCGGCCTCCTCGACCGCAACGACCAGTGGCTGCGTCGCCGCTTCGAGGAGATGGGCGTCATCCAGTTCGAGGACTGGGACAACACCGGTGACGAGTACCTGAAGTTCGAGCTCGGCAAGGACGTCGCCCCCGTCGTCTGACCCGCCAGCCTCCACGCCTCGCCGCCGAGTATGGTCGGCGCTGACGCCGCATCTCTGGGGGAGACGGCGTGAGGGGGAACAGACATGACACGCACGAAGCGTCGGTGGTTCGCGATACCCGTGATGCTGTCCTTGGCAGCGGTCGCGGCATGCGGCGGTGACGACGGCCGCCAGGCCGCGGTGGACACGACCGCCGCCGCGACCACCGCCGCCGCGACGGAAACGACGACGGCCGCCACCGACACGACGGCTGGCGGATCGGACACGACCGCCGCCGACGGCACCGACACCACGGCCGCGGGCGGCGGCACGACGGCGACCACGGCGACGACGACCCCGGAAGCGGACGGGGAGACGTTCGGCGACCTGGCCTGGCCGTGCGGGCCCGGAGACGGCGCCAACGCCGACGACGGCAGCGTGCCGGGGGTGACCGCCGACTCGGTCGCGATCGCGACCGGCGACGACGCCGGCTACCCATCCAGCCCCGGCCTCAACCACCAGATGACGGACGCGATCAACGCGCTGGCGGCGAAGTGCAACGAGCTCGGCGGGATCAACGGTCGCCAGATCAAGGTCAACTACTACGACGCGGCGATCACGAACGTCGCGACCGCGATCCAGGGTGCCTGCGACGGCGGCAACTTCTTCCTCGTCGGCGAGGGCTGGTCGTTCGACTCGGCGCAGGAGGAGATCCGCCACAACTGCGGCCTGCCGGCGATGCCGACCTACACCGTCAGCGGCGCGTTCGCGATGGCGCCCGACGTGTACCAAGGCGTGCCCAACCCGGCCGACGAGACCCCGTCGGGCACGTTCGCGATGATCGCCGAGCTGTTCCCCGAGGAGATCAAGGCCGTCGCGACCATGGGTGGCAACTTCAGCGCCACCCAGGAGACGATCGACAAGGCCCGCGCCGTGGCCCCCGAGTACGGGTGGAACTTCGTCGGCGAGCGCATCGAGTACGACATCTTCACGCCCGTCACCGACTGGACGCCCTTCGTCAAGCAGGTCCAGGACCTCAACGCGACGATGGTGTACTGGGCCGGTTCCTGCCTGCCGAACCTGCAGAAGTTTGCCCAGACGGCGAAGCAGAACGGTCTGGACGTGCCGATCGTGACCGATGCGAACCACTACGAGGAGGCGTGCGCGGCAGCCAACACCGACGGAGCGATGGACAACGTCTTCCTTCGCTTCGCGTTCGTCCCGTTCGAGGAGGCCGCCGACAGCAAGGCGGTCACCGACTACGTCGACCTGGTCGAGGGCGATGGTGGCGACATCTCGCTGCTCGGCATGCAGGCCACCTCTTCGTTCCTGCTGTGGGCCCAGGCCGCCTCGGACTGCGGCGCCACGCTGACACGTGAGTGCGTGCTCGAGAACGCCGCCAACGTCCACTCGTGGACGGCCGGCGGCCTGCACGCCGAGACCGACCCGGGTGGCAACCACCCGCCGTCGTGCAACACCGTGCTCAAGCTGGAGGGCAACACCTACGTGCGGGTCGCGCCCACCGAACCGGCCAGCTACGAATGCGATCCCTCCTGGGTCGGTACGGTGACCGACGTGCCGGCGCTCGCGCCGTTGAACCTCGACGAGAACCGCAAGTCGCATCAGTTCGGCTGACGAGAACGAGATAGTTGACTTGGTTTCGTATCCCCTCTCCGGGCTAAGGTTCGGCGCCGTACGTCCACTCCTGGGGGAGTGGCACTGAACCGGGCCCGCGGTCCGGAGGGGGAACACATGGCACTCAACAAGCGTCGGTGGCTTGCAGCGCCCGTACTGCTGTCCGTGATGGCGATGGCGGCGTGCGGCGGTGACGACGGCCGTCAGGCCGCGCCGGAGACGACCGCGGCCGCGACGACCGCCGCGCCGGAGACGACGGCCGGCGGCGCCGACACGACCGCCGCTGGTGGTACCGACACGACCGCCGCCAGCGGCACCGAGACCACGACCGCGAGTGGCGCGGCGACGACGACGGCAGCGCCGGAGGCAGACGGTGACACCTTCGGCGACCTGGCCTGGCCATGCGGCCCGGCAGCGGAGCCCAACACCGACGACGGCAGCGAACCCGGCGTGACCGCCGAGTCGATCTCGATCGCAACGGGCGACGATGCCGGCTACGCGACCAGCCCCGGTCTCAACCACGAGATGACCGACGCGGTCAACGCCCTGGCGGCGAAGTGCAACGAGCTCGGCGGCATCCACGGCCGCCAGATCAAGGTCAACTACTACGACGCCGCGATCACCAACGTCGCCACGGCGATCCAGAGCGCCTGCGACGGCAACAACTTCTTCCTCGTCGGCGAGGGCTGGTCGTTCGACTCCGGCCAAGAGGAGATCCGCCAGTCCTGCGGCCTGCCCGCGGTGCCGGCCTACACGGTGAGCGCCGCGTTCGCGATGGCCGAGGGGGTGTTCCAGGGTGTGCCGAACCCCGCCGACGAGACACCGTCGGGGATATTCGCCCAGGTCGCGACGCTGTTCCCCGAGGACATCAAGGCGGTCGCCACCCTCGGCGGCAACTACAGCGCGACGCAGGAGACGATCGACAAGGTCCGCGCCGTCGGCCCTGAGTTCGGCTGGGCCTTCTCCGGTGACCGCATCGAGTTCGACATCTTCAGCCCGGTCACCGACTGGACGCCGTTCGTCAAGCAGATCCAGGATCAGGGCGCGACGATGATCTACTGGTCGGGGTCGTGCCTGCCGAACCTCCAGAAGTTCGCCCAGACGGCGAAGCAGAACGGCCTCGACGTCCCGATCATCACCGACACGAACCACTACGAGGCAGCGTGCGCGGCGGCGAACACCGACGGCGCGATGGACAACGTGTACATGCGCAGCGCGTTCATCCCGTTCGAGGAAGTCGCCGACAACAAGGCCACACAGGACTACCTCGATGTGGTCGAAGCCGACGGCGGCGACATCTCCCTGCTCGGGATGCAGGCCACCTCGTCGTTCCTCTTCTGGGCCCAGGCAGCGGCCGATTGCGGCGCCACCCTGACCCGGGCGTGCGTGCTCGAGAACGCTGCCGGGATCAACGCCTGGACCGCCGGTGGCCTGCACGCCGAAACCGACCCGGGCGGAAACCACCCGCCGAGCTGCAACATGATGATCAAGCTCGAGGGCACCGGCTACGTCCGGGTCGTCCCGACCGAGGCCGCGACCTACGAGTGCGATCCCAACTGGATCAGCAAGGTCGAGGGCGTGCCTGCCCTCGAGCCCCTGAACCTCGACGAGAATCGCAAGTCGCACCAGTTCGGCTGACGCCTGCATGAGCTTCACCTGGAACGACTTTCTCGCCTACACCGTTCTCGGGATCGCCCTCGGCTCGATCTATGCGATCGCCGCCGCGGGTCTGATCGTCACGTACACCACCTCGGGCGTCTTCAACTTCGCCCACGGCGCGCAAGGCATGCTCTGCGCGCTGTTCTACTGGCAGGCGCACTCTGAGGCGGCCTGGGGTCTCCCGACACCCATCGCGGTCATCCTCACGGTGTTCGTCTTCGCCCCGCTCGTCGGCGCCGTCATCGAGCTCCTGGTCATCAGGGGGCTCGATGGCGCGTCGGAGATCACGAGGTTGGTGATCCCGATCGCGGTGCTGTTGGCGATCAACGGCATCGCGACGTGGAGGTGGTTCGGGGACAGCAACATCCCGCACATCCCGACCGCGTTCTTCGGCACCGACGGGACGAAGATCTTCGGCCAGTTCGTGTCGTACCACCAGATCATCGGTGTCATCACGGCCGCGCTCGTGGCGCTCGTGCTCTACATCCTGCTGTACCGCACGCGCCTCGGCGTCACGATGCGAGCCACGGTCGACGACCGCAGCCTGCTGATGCTGAACGGTGGCCGGCCGTCGCGGATGAGCCTGGCCGCCTGGGCGATCGGATCCATGCTCGCCGGCGTCGCCGGTGTGCTGCTGTCGCCGCAGCTCGGCAACCTCCAGGTGTTCGCGTTGACACTGCTGGTGTTCGACGCCTATCCCGCCGCGGTCGCCGGCCGCCTGCGCAGCGTGCCTCGCGCCTTCGTCGCGGCCATCTTGATCGGCCTCGCCGTGCAGTACTGGAACATGATCTCCAAAGCAGGCACGCGCTGGCCGCCGTTCAAGGTGTTCGGCAGCGCACTGCCGGCGCTCCTGTTGTTCGTCATCCTCTTGCTGCTGCCGCACGACCGGCTGCGCGGCGCGGTCATCACCCGAACGCGAGAACGCTTCAAGGTGCCGTCGATGCGACAGGCACTGATCTGGGGCGTGATCATGATCGTCGTCGTCGCCATGCTCCAGGCGTTGATGGCCAACTCGGCCGTCATCGTCCTCGCCAACGGCATCGGGACGTCGCTGATCGCGATCTCGCTCGTGTTGCTGACCGGCTACGCCGGTGAGATCAACCTGGCTGCGTTCTCCTTCGCCGGCATCGCCGCGATCGTCGCCTGGCAGTTCGACGTCGGACCCGGTGGCCAGGCGACGACGACGTCGCTGTCGGTCGGCGCGATCGTGCTCGCCGTCGTCGTCTGCGCGGCGGTCGGCGCGCTGATCGCGCTGCCGGCCCTGCGCCTGCGCGGCCTGTACCTCGCGCTCGCCACATTCGCGTTCGCCGTCGTGGTCGACGTGATGGTCATCCGCCAGACCGCCCCGATCAAGATCGACTTCTGGTTCATCGACACCGAGATCAACCTGTTCACCACGGGCACGCTGACGATGCCCAGACCGCACTGGTTCGGCATCGACTTCCTCGCCAGCCAACGCAACTACCTGATGCTGATGACCGTGGCGTTCGTCCTGATCGCCATCGGTCTGGTGGCGCTGCGCCGGTCGGCCTACGGCCGCATGATCGTCGCCATGCGCGACTCCCCCGCGGCGTGCGCCACGCTCGGGCTGAACATCACCCGCCTCAAGCTGGCGGTGTTCACACTGTCGTCGGCGATCGCCGGCCTCGCCGGCCTGCTCTGGGCGGTGCAGCAGCGCAACATCACGAACCAGGGCACGTTCCAGGTGTTCGCCAGCCTGACGCTGTTCATGATCGCCGTTGCTGCCGGCATCGGCTACATCAGCGGTGCGCTGCTCGCCGGCCTGATGCTCAGCGTGCTGCAGGTCGTGATCCCCAACATCTTCACCAAGCTGGCGGGCGACTACCCGTCGCTCGAATGGCTGTTCGAGGACATCCTCCACAACTTCGTCAAGTACGTCGGGCCGGCGTTGATCGGCATCGGGTTGGCGAAGAACCCGAGCGGCATCGCGAGCGACATCATGAGCGGCTTCGGCGTCCTCAAGAAGGCTCCGATCGGCATCGCCGCGTGGGTCGCCGTCGAGGTCGGGCTGTGGTTCCTGGCCTGGCGTGAGGTCATCAGCAACTGGACGTTCACGATCATCACGATCGGCCTCGCGTTCGTCGCACCCCGGATCATCATCTCGATCTGGCGCGACCAGGTCGCCGCCGATCTGCCCGACGCGCACATCGAGGACGACGACCTGATCGGCCTCGCCCGCCCCTTCACCGAGTCCGATCGAGATCGTCTCGACGCCGCGCTCGGTCTCCAACTCGACGCGCCGAGGAGCTGACATGGCACTGCTCGAATGCCACGGTGTCAGCATCGCCTTCGGGGGCGTCCGTGCCCTCAGCGACGTCGACATCGTCGCCAACGAGGCGACCGTCACCGGCCTCATCGGCCCCAACGGGGCGGGCAAGACCACGATGTTCAACTGCATCACGGGCTTGCTCGAAGCGAACGAAGGGCGCATCGAGCTCGACGGCAAGGACGTCAGCGGTCTCGCCCCGTTCAAGCGGGCCCGGCTCGGCATCGCCCGCACGTTCCAGCGGCTCGAGCTGTTCACGTCGCTGTCGGTGCGCGACAACATCCGAGTCGCCGGCGAGATCCGCAACCGGTGGCACAAGGGGCGCATCGACGTCGGCACCGAGACCGAGCGAGTCCTCGACCAGCTGCACATCACGCACCTCGCCGACCGGATGGTGGACGAGATCCCGACCGGGATGGCCAGGCGGGTGGAGATGGGCCGGGCGCTGATGACCCACCCACGGGTGCTGCTGCTCGACGAGCCGGCGTCCGGTCAGGACGAGCAGGAGACGGTCGAGTTCGGCGAGCTGCTGCTCGAGCTGGCCGCCAGCGGCACCGGGATCCTGCTCGTCGAGCACGACGTCGCGCTCGTCATGCGCGTGTGCTCGCACATCCAGGTGCTCGACTTCGGCCGGATCATCGCCACCGGCACGCCGGAGCAGATCCGTAGCTCCGCAGACGTCATCGACGCCTACCTGGGAGCGGGTCACACGTGACGAACGAACCGACGACCGCCGAGGGCATCGAGATCGCCGAGGCCGAGCCGCTGCTCGAGCTCGTCAACGTCCGCGCCGGCTACGGCTCGATCGAGGTGCTGCACGGCGTCAGCCTCACGATCCATCGCGGCGAGGTCGTCGCGCTGCTCGGACCCAACGGTGCCGGCAAGTCGACGACGCTGAAGGTGATCGCCGGCCTCCTCTCGATCAACAGCGGCGACGTCCGCTTCGCCGGGCACTCCGTCGCCGGCGCGTCCGCCGACTGGCTGGCGCGCGCAGGTGTCTGCACGATCCCCGAGGGCAAGGGCATCTTCCCGAACCTGACCGTGCGCGAGAACCTCATGATCGCCACGCACACCGGCGCCAAGCTGTCCGACATCGAGGACGTCGCCTACCAGCAGTTCCCCCGCCTCAAGGAACGGCGCAGCCAGCTGGCCGGAACGCTGTCCGGCGGCGAGCAGCAGATGCTGTCGATGTCGCGTGCGCTCGCGACCGATCCCGCGGTGCTGTTGCTCGACGAGCTGTCGATGGGCCTCGCCCCGATCATCGTCCACGAGCTCTATGAGATCGTGGCCAGCGTGTCCGCACGCGGCGTGTCGATCCTGGTGATCGAGCAGTTCGCCAGAACCGTCCTCGACATCGCCGACACCGCGGCGATCATGCTGACCGGCCGGGTCACGCGCACCGGCCGTCCCGCGGACCTCGAAGAAGAACTCTCATCGGCCTACCTGGGTGGTTGAACCAACTATGAACAAAGCAACTGACAACGACCGGATCGAGCGGTTCAAGGCGGATGTCGCCAGCGGCCAGCAGAAGACCTCGGGCAGCGCGGCGGGTGAGAAGGCAGCCGCGACCCTGGGCATCGTGCTGATGGTCATCGGGGTCGTGCTGTCGTTCGGCATGTACATCCAGTCGAGCAACGAGGAGGTCGGTGGTGGCACCACCAACGAGATCCTCATCGCTCAGATGAATCAGAACCAGCAGCAGACCCTGGCGATCGCCGGCGTCGGCATCATCTTCCTCGGCGCTGCGCTCTTCCTGCGCTCCGCCCTGATGCGATTCTGGAGGTTCTGGATGTTGCGCCAGCTGTACCAGAACCGCGCCGACCTCGACGAGATCGTCGCCGCGATCAAGGACCGCTGACGCGATCCTGCGTTCTCGGTCGGTTTCTGGTCGCTGGAGCGACCAGAAACCGACCGAGAACCGGGGGTCAGGGCTCGTCGCTGAGGTCGGGCGCCCAGGCGGAGCCGTTGATGTGGCTGCCGCCGTCCACGAACAGCGTGTTGCCGGTCAGGTAGCGGCAGTCGTCGCTGGCGAGGAACAGCGCCACCGGTGAGATGTCCTCGTAGGGGTCGCCGATGTAGCCCATCGGGTTCGCCGCGTCGGCCGACGCGATCAGCTCCGGGTGCTCGCCCATCACGCGGAGGAACGACGCCGACTTGGCGGCGGGGCAGATCATGTTGATCACGATGCCCGTGCCCGCCCACTCGCGAGCTGCGGTGCGGGAGGCGGCGCGCAGCGCCTCCTTCGACGAGTTGTACTCCACCGTGCCCATGTGCGCGTTGACGCCGTTCAGCGAGCAGATGTTGACGATCCGCCCGTAGCCCTTCGCCTTCATGACCGGGAACGCGTGCTGCATCGCCCACAGCGGACCCCGGAAGCCGATCGCGAGCCCGTGGTCGATCAGCGCGTCGGTCTTCAGCTCGACCTTGCTGAGCTTGCCCCCGCCCCAGGCGTTGTTGACGAGGATGTCGACGGTGCCGAACCGTTCCACCGCGGCGTCGATCATCGCCAGGTTGTCCTCCTTGCGGCCGACGTCGGTGCGGACGAACAGCGTCTCGGCGCCGGTCTCCTCCGCGAGGCGCGCCGCGGTGGCACGGCCGAGCTCTTCGTTCAGCTCGGCGACGACGACGCTGGCACCTTCCTCGGCATAGCGGCGGGCGATGCCGGCGCCGATGCCCTCGCCGCTGCCGGTGATGATCGCGACACGCTGATCCAGACGACCCATGCGGATTCCCCTTCGTTCGACAGCGCGGCCCTACCACGCCGAAGTCGTGAACAATGTTAGGTAACTATGTTCGGGAGAGCAAGCGTCACGCTCGGTAGAGTCCGGGTGTGCGGCGAACGGAGGCGTTGGAGCAGATCGAGCGGTCGCTGGGCACGATCGGGCGTGTCGGCTCGAGTGTCAGCGCCGCTCGGCGCCGCGCCGCGCAGGCCGGGGTCGACGTCTCCGCGCCGGGCATGGGCATCCTCGGCGTGCTGGATCGGGCTTCGCCGCAACGCGTCTCCACCCTCGCGCGGCAGGCTGGCATGGTGAACACGCTCGCGAGCCGCGAGCTGCGTTCGCTCGAGGCTGCGGGCTACGTGCAGCGCTCGACCGACGCGTCCGACGGTCGCGCCGTGGTGGTGTCGCTGACGCGGGCCGGCCGCGACGCCTACCACCGCCTGCGTGCGGCCTCGGTCGAGGCCGCGGCGGATGCGCTCGGCACATGGTCCGCAGCTGACCTCGTGCACCTCGCCCGCCTGCTCGCACGACTCGCCGACGACTTCAGTGCGTCAGCGGGTCGATGAAGTCGTCGGGCTGGAGGCGACGCAGGTCGCACCACCACGCCAGTGCGAACGCTGTCACCGCGCTCAGCAGCAGCACCCACCGGGCGCCGATCGCATCGATGATCGGTCCGAACAGCAGGCCACCGATCGTGACGGTGCCGCCGAACGCCATGATCCACAGCGGCATCACGCTCGCCCGTTCGCTGTCGTGCAGGTTCTGCTGGAACAACGTCGCCATCGCCGTGATCGTCACGAAGTAGAAGATCCCGAGCAGGAACACGGTCGGGAACGCGGGCCCGACGTCGCGCAGCAGCGCGAACACGGTCATGAACACGCCGAACCCGGCGAACCCGGCAACGATCAGCCGCCGCCGGTCGATGGTGCGCAGCACGGTGGACACGGCGAGCGCACCGAGCAGGGCACCGAACCCCCACACCGCGTACAGCCACTTGTAGGTCGTGCCCTCGGGGTCGAGATCGAGGTTGCGGCGGATCACCGACGGGTAGAGAGCCACGAACACGAGGCCGACGAAGGAGAAGAAGAACAGCGTCGTCAAGAGGCGCGACAGCGAGCGGCGACCACGTGCGATCTGCCATCCGATGAGCGCCCGCCGCCAGCCCTGAGCACCGCCGTGGCGGGCGGCCTTGGGCACGGTGATCACGACGAGGATCGCGATGAGGAACAGGAAGCTGAACGAGTTGACGACGAAGATCTGCGACGTCGTCACCCCCCAGACGCCGAGCACCGCGGCGATCGCCGGGCCGGCCACGCGGCTGCCGTTCATCATCACCGAGTTGAGGCTGACGGCGCCGTCCAGGTCGCGGCGGTCGACCATCAGTGGCATGCTGGCCTGTGACGCGGGCGCATTCAACGCGTTGCCGATCCCGACTGCGAGCTGGGCGGCGAAGATCGCCCAGAGGTTCGCCTGACGTGCGACGCACCACGCCAGCACGAGGCACATGACCGCCTGCTCGGTCTGGCAGAAGATCAGCCACGGCTTCGGTCGCACTCGATCGGCGATCAGTCCGCCGGGGATGGCGAGCAGCAGCAGCGGGCCGAGCTGGGCGAACACGAGGATCGACACCCACGTCGCCGAGTGCGTGCGCTGCTCGATGTATGCCGGGAGCGCGAGGTTCTGCATCCAGGTGCCGATCGACGACAGGAACAGGCCGATCCAGAACCACCGGAAGTCGCGATATGCGAAGGCCGCCCGGGCGCTGCCGGGCGGGTAGGGATGTGTGGTTGTGACGGTCACGGTGCCGCTCACGTGCTGTACCCCGCGGTCGAAGCGCTGGCCGAGGCTACCGGTGGCGGGTGGGGCTGGCCCCACCTCACGACGCCAGCGGGCTCCACTGGCCTGCCCCGGTGACGTCGCTACCGTCGAATCCGTGCGGAGACCACAATGATCCACATCGCCACGACACGGAACGTCGACCCGCTGGTTGCCCGCCGCCTGCGCACTGCGCTCACGGTGACCCTGATCGCCTACGGCGGGATCCTCGGCATGCTCGTCGTCATCTGGGGCCTGACCGGGCAGGGAACGTTCTGGCCGATCTGGCCGGCACTCGGGCTCGGCCTGCCGATCGCCGTGTTCGCTTGGGTCACGTGGGTGTGGCAGGACTCGCGACGGCAACGGGTCAGCCTCGGGTTCACGATCACCGCCGGTGTGTTCGGCGCGATCGTGCTGTTCCTCTGCGCGATCTGGCTCGTCACGGGCGCCGACACATACTTCTGGCCGTTCTGGCCGGCGCTCGGGTTCGGCACGATCCTGCTCGTGATCTACGCCGCCACGCGGGTGGTCCGCCCGAACGCCGAGCTGGCCGAGCGAGTCGAGACGCTCACCACGACCCGCACCGAGGCGATCAACGCCCAGGAGGCCGAGCTGCGCCGCATCGAGCGCGACCTCCACGACGGCGCCCAGGCCCGCCTCGTCGCGCTGGGGATGACGATCGGGATGGCCGAGCAGAAGCTCGCCACCGACCCGGAGGGGGCGCGGCGGTTGCTCGCCGAAGCGCGAGGTGGCGCGCAGGAGGCACTCGGGGAGCTGCGTGACCTGGCTCGCGGCATCCACCCACCGGTCCTGCAGGATCGCGGGCTGGAGGCGGCGGTGCGCGAGCTCGCGGTGCGGTCCCCGATCGACGTGCACGTCGTCGCCGCCACCGACCGCCTTCCCCCGGCGGTCGAGAGTGCGGCGTACTTCGTCGTCGCCGAGGCGCTCGCCAACGCCCAGAAGCACGCCGACCCGAGCCGGATCGACGTCCGCCTCGAACGGATCGGGGCGGTGCTGTCGGTGGAGATCGTCGACGACGGCCGCGGGGGAGCGGATCCCGACGCCGGCTCGGGTCTGGGCGGCCTGCGCAAGCGGGTCGAGGCACTCGACGGTTCCCTGCGGGTCGCCAGCCCCCCGGGTGGGCCCACGGTCGTGCGAGCGGAGTTGCCGTGCGGGTGGTGATCGCCGAGGACCTCGCGCTGCTGCGCGACGGTCTGACCCGGCTCCTGCGCGACAACGACGTCGAGGTCGTCGCCGCGGTGGACAACGGCGCCGACCTCGTGCGTGAGGTCGAGCGTGAGCGTCCCGATGTCGCGATCGTCGACATCCGTCTGCCGCCGACGTTCCGCGACGAGGGCTTGCGCGCTGCACTGGAGGTCCGCGCCAAGGTGCCCACCACGGCGATCCTGGTCGTGTCGCAGTACGTCGAGCAGACCTACGCGGCCGAGCTGCTCGCCGACGGCCGGGCAGGCGTCGGCTACCTCTTGAAGGACCGCATCTTCAACGTGTCCGAGTTCGTCGGCGCCGTGCGCCGAGTCGCCGAGGGTGGCACCGCCCTCGATCCCGAGGTGGTGGCCCAGTTGTTCTCCCGCCGGCGCAAGGGTGGCGCCATCGACGACCTGACCGACCGCGAGCGCGAGGTGCTCGGCTTGATGGCCGAGGGCAAGTCGAACGCGGCCATCGCCGAGTCCCTCATGCTCTCGCTCGGCGCGGTCGAGAAGCACATCGCCAACATCTTCGCCAAGCTCGGCCTCACCCCGTCGAGCAACGACCACCGTCGAGTGCTCGCCGTCCTCGCCTACCTCCAGTCCCAGGGCTGACGCCTCCGGAACTTGCGGTCGAATCGCGCCTGGTTCGGGTCGGATGTGACCGCAGGTTCGGGCGCCTCCGGAACTTG
>CAZMGD010000117.1:0-12352 GCA_964565705.1 uncultured Ilumatobacteraceae bacterium
GTTCAACGAGGTGTTCTTCGACGACGTGTTCGTGCCCGACGACGACGTCGTCGGCCCGGTCGACGGCGGGTGGACCGTGGCTCGCGCCACCCTCGGCAACGAGAGCGTCAGCATCGGCAGCGGTGACGGCGGGCTCTCCTACCCCGGTGCTGCCCTGCTGCCCCTGTTCGACGCTCACCCGGAGCGTCTGACCGGTGGTGCCGTGCGCCTCGGCCGCTACATCGCCGAGCAGCAGGCGATGCGCCTGCTCAATCTGCGGGCTGCGAACCGCGCGGTGTCCGGTGCCGGGCCGGGCCCCGAAGGAGCGCTGACGAAGCTGGTCCTGTCCGAGCTCGGTCACGAGGTGGCGGCGATGCTGGCCGAGCTGCACGGTCCCGACACCGTGTTCTTCGAGGACGACACCTTGATCAGCAACAGCCTGGTGCTCATGCATCGCGGCATGTCGATCGCCGGCGGCACCTCCGAGATCAAGCGCAACCAGATCGGCGAGCGGATCCTCGGTCTGCCGCGCGACCCGCTCGTCAAGTAGTGGTGCGGCGGCCGCCGAGCAGCTCGGCGGCGTGGATCCGCGCGGATTCCAGCCCCGGATCGCCGCTCAGCATGCGGGCGACCTCGTCGACGCGCCCGTCACCGTCGGCGCTGCTCACCACGGTCTCGGTCGTATCGTCGAGGACCTCCTTGGCGACGGTCAGGTGGCGGTCGGCGAGCGCAGCCACCTGCGCGAGGTGGGTCACCACCAACACCTGGTGACGAGCGCCGAGCTCGGCCAGCGCCTCCGCCACCGAGACGGCAGCGGCCCCGCCGATGCCGGCGTCGACCTCGTCGAACACGAGTGTCTCGGGCGCCGCGGTCAGCACGAGGCGCAGCGCCAACATCACTCTCGCCAGCTCGCCACCAGACGCGACCTTGGCGAGCGGGGCGGCGCCGAGGCCGGGGTTCGCGGCGAAGAGGATCGACACCCCTTCGCCGGCCGGGTCGTCGTCGATGCGCACCTCGAGCTCGGCTCGCGGCATCGCCAGCCGGCGGACCTGCTCGGTGACGCGGGCGGCGAGCGGTGCTGCACCTGCGCGGCGCGCGGCGCCGACCCGGCGGGCCGCGCGCTCGAGCGTGCGCAGCGCGTCGCGGCGCTCACGTTCCAGCTCGGCGAGCCGCTCGTCGTGCCCCTCGAGCTCGGCCAGGCGATCGGCTGCCTCGCGGTGGAACGCCATCACCTCGGCGACCGTGTCGCCGTACTTGCGCCGCAGGTCGCGGATCACCTGCCGGCGCTCGCGGACGGCGGCGAGGAGCTGGGGGTCGTCGTCGATGCCCTCGCCGATGTGGCGGATCTCGCTGGCGATGTCGCTCAGCTCTGCGAGCACGTCCACGATGCGTCCGGCCGACGGCTCGAACGGCCCGCGATCCGCCAGCGCTGCCGACGCCAGGCCGAGCGCGTCGACCGCGCCGCCGTCGCCGGTCAGCACCTCCACTGCCCGTTGCGCTGCGTCGCGGTGCGCCACCGCGTCCGCGAGGAGATCCTCTCGACGGCGAAGGGCGACGTCCTCCCCCTCATCCTCCAGTCCGGCTGCGTCGAGCTCGGCCACCTGGAAGCGCAGCAGATCCACCTCGCGCGCCCGTGCTCTCGCGTCGCCACCCAGGGCCGCAGCTGTGGCATCGATCTCCGCCACGCGCGCCCGTGCCTCTCGCAGCGGCGCGAGGTCGACCTTGGCGAACTCGTCCAGGGCTCCACGCTGGGCGGCCGCGCTGAACAGGCTCTGATGTGCGTGCTGACCATGGAGGTCGACCAGCCGCGCGCCCCACTCGGCGAGGGTGGCGACCGTCGCCAACCGTCCGTCGACGTAGGCCCGCGATCGACCCTCGGCGGGCACGACGCGAGCGAGCACGACCTCGGTGTCGCCGAGCTCGAACCGCCCTTCGATCCGCGCCTCGGCCGCACCGCTGCGCACGACGACAGCGTCGGCACGCCCGCCGAGCAGCAGGTCGAGCGCATCGACCACCATCGTCTTGCCTGCGCCGGTCTCGCCGGTCACTGCCGTCAGGCCCGCGCCGAGCAGCAGCTGCAGCTCGCGGATGACCCCGAAGTTCTCGATCCGCAGTTCCGTCAGCACGTTGTCAGGATGTCAGAGGGGTGCACGCGACCCGAGGATCTACCGGTCGGCGAGACCGAACTTCTGCTTCAGCACCTGGTGGAAGTGGTGTGGACCGAAGCGCACGAACAGAGCTTCGGCCGCCGCCACGCCGCAGGAGATCCGGTCGCCCTCGCCGAGGGTGGCGACGCGCTGACCGTCGACGGCGACGTCGACGGGGCGGTGGCCGATCACCTCGATCTCGAGGCGCTCCGCCGGGTCGAGCACGAGTGAGCGGTCGAACAGCATGTGTGGCGACACCGGCGTCAGGAGCACCGCCCGGTGTCGAGGGGACACCACCGGCCCGCGCGCCGACAGCGAGTAGGCGGTGGAGCCGGTCGGGGTCGAGGCGATCAAGCCGTCGGCCTGGTAGGTCGTGAACATCTCACCGTCGATGAACACCCGCATCCGCACGGTGTGGCCGGCCTCGCGCTTCTCCAACGACGCCTCGTTCAGCGCCAGGTGGTGGGCGTCACCGATCTCGGCGCGCAGCATCATGCGCGACTCGATGCTGTACGAGCCAGCGAAGTACCGCTCCAGCGCGGGCACCAGGTCCGAGGGCTCGACCTCGGCCAGGTAGCCGAGCAGACCCACGTTGACACCGATGACGGGCACCGCGGCGCCGTCGAGCAGGTGCACGGCACGCAGCATCGTGCCGTCACCGCCCAGGCTGATGACCATCTCGGCCGACTTGGCCTCGGCGCCGTCGACGAGGGCGGGCAGCCCGAGCGCCGCGGCGTCGTCGCCGTGCAGGAACGGCTGGTGACCGTGTGCGTCCAGCCACCGCGCCGCCTCCTGGGCGAGCGATGCGGCGTCGGGGCGCAGGTGGTGGCCGACGATCAAGACGCTGGCCATCAGCCACTCCCCCGGCGGGCGTGGATCAGGAACTCACGATTGCCGTCGCCGCCGTGGATCGGGGAATCGATGGTGGCCAGCACTGCGGCGCCGGCGGACTCGATCGCCTCACCGACCTCGACCAGTACGCGCTCGTGGATGGCCGGATCGGTGATGATGCCCTTGCCCCGGCTCGCCTCCTGCCGGGTTGCCTCGAACTGTGGCTTGACGAGCAGCACCAGGTCGGCGCGCGGTCGCGCCGCTTGGACCAGCGCCGGGAGCACCAGCCGCAGGGAGATGAACGACAGGTCGGCCACGACGAGGTCGACCGGACCGCCGATGTCGCAGGGCGCGAGGCGGCGGACGTTGAAGCGCTCGTACACCTCGACCCGCTCGTCGGCGCGGATCCGCTCATGGAGCTGGCCGTGGCCGACGTCGAGGGCGACGACTCGCGCCGCGCCCCGCTGGAGGAGGCAGTCGGTGAACCCCCCGGTGGACGCGCCGGCATCGAGGACGCGCCAGCCGGCCGGGTCGAGGCCGAACGCGTCGAGCGCGGCTTCGAGCTTCAACCCGCCGCGGCTGACGTACTTGGGGGGTGGCCCCTGGAGTACGACGGCGTCGGCGGGATCGACCTGGCGAGCCGGCTTGTCGGCCTGGGCCCCGTTGACGAGCACGCGACCGAGCGTGATCTGGGTAGCCGCCTCGGTGCGACTGGCGGCAAGACCGCGGCGCACGAGCTCGGCGTCGAGTCGACGCCGGCGGGTCAAGGGCGCCTCAGCCAGGCCCTGTGGTACCGCGACCGACACCCGACGGCCCCGTCGCCTTCTTCGCCGGCGCCGCCTTCTTCGCAGCAGCCTTCTTCGCCGGCGCCCCCAGGGTCGGCGCCGCCTTCTTGGCGGCAGCGGCCTTCTTCGCCGGCGCCGCCTTCTTCGCAGCAGCCTTCTTCGCCGGCGCCTTCTTGGCGGCAGCCGCCTTCTTCGCCGGCGGGGCGGGCGCCGGACCCGGCGCTCCGGTGGTGCGGCTGACGACGGTGCTGACGAGATCCTCGAGACGGTGCTCGATGTCGTCGACGCGGGCCGACAGCCGGTCGAACTGGACGCTGAACTCCCGCTGGACGCGCACGACCACCGACTCGGCGGCGTCCTTGCTCCTGTCGACGAATGCGGCGAGCGCCTGCTCGGCGTCAGCGCGCCGGATCTGCCCATCGCTCACCAGCTTGCGCACGAGCGCCTCGGCCTTCGCCTGGGAGAGTCCGGTGAACTGGACCCCCGCGTCGAGGAGCCGGTTGAAGACGTTGTCAGCCATGGGACAAGAGCGTAGTGGCGATGGCGGACAGGTCGGTCCCGACCAGGTCGCCAGGCGGATCGGCCCCGGCCAGGTCGGTGGTCACCCCCGACAGCACGAGCGCGAAGCGGCAGCCCAGAACCCGGGCGAATCGTCCGTCGGTGTCGGGCCGGTCGCCGATCATCCACGCCCGATCCACGCCAGAGCCGTAGCGAGTCCGGACCAGCTGCGCCATCGGTGCGTAGGGCTTGCCGGCCACGACCGGCGCCAGGCCGCTCGCCGTGGCGATCGCCGCCAGCAGCGATCCGCCACCCGGGATCGCACCGGCGGCCGTCGGATACGTCGCGTCGTCGTTGGTGCCGATCAGGCGAGCGCCGGCGAAGATCGCGGCGGTTGCCCGACGCAGCGTCTCGTAGTCGAACCGGCGGTCGATGCCGGCGACCACTGCGTCGAAGCCGCGCGGCTCGCTGTGCTCGTGCGCGTCGAGCGCCTCAACACCTCTCGCCGCCAAGGCCTCGAAGATGCCGGCGCCACCGACGACCAGCGCTCGCTCCCCCGCCTCCAGCAGCTCGGCGGCGGCGAGCGCCGAGGTCAACACGGCGCCTCGGGCCGGGACGCCCACGCTGGCGAGGGCCCGTTCCTGCGCGGCGAGCGTGTCGGCGCTGTTGTTGGTCACGAACGCGACGGTCGCCCCCGCAGCCCGCAGTCGGGCGATCGCGTCTGCCGATCCGGCGATGCCATGGTGGGCCAGCCAGACCACGCCGTCGAGGTCGCACAGCACCAGGAGGTCTCCGCTCACCTGAGCGATGCTGGCACAGCGGCGTCACCGAGGACCGTGCGCGGACGCCGTCCGTGCCAACCTGGGATCGTGCCCCGCTTCGAAGCCTTCCGTGCCCTGCGCTACGCCACGACCGTCGATCTGGAGGCGGTCGTCGCGCCGCCCTACGACGTCTTGTCGAACGCCGACCTCGACGAGCTCGCCGCTCGCGACGACCACAACATCGTCTACGTCGACGTGCCGCGAGAGGCCGACGGATCAGGGCGATACGCGACGGCCGCGGCGACGCTGCACGCCTGGATCAATGGCGGCACGCTGGTGCTGGATCCCGAACCGAGCCTGACCCTGTACCGCATGTCGTTCACCGACGAGGCCGGCCAGGTTCGCCACACGGTCGGAGTGGTGGGTGCGCTCGAGGTGGTCGACGCCGGCTCGCCTGAGGTGCTGCCCCACGAACGGACCACGCCGAAGGCCTCGACCGATCGCCTCGAGCTGACCCGGGCCACCGCCGCGAACCTCTCCCCCGTCTGGGGCCTCTCCCTGACCGATGGCCTCAGCGACCTGCTCGCCGAGCCCGGCGACGCGCTCGGCGCCGTGGAGTTCGAGGGGGTGGTGCACCGGGTGGAGCGGGTCAGCGATCCCGAGCGGGTGGCCGCGATCTCGGCGTCGGTCGCTTCGAGCCCGGTGCTGATCGCCGACGGCCACCACCGGTACTCGATCGCCCGCACCTACCGTGACGAGGTCCGCGCCCGCGTGAACGGCGACGCCGGGGCCGCTGAGCTGACGATGACGTACATCGGCGAGCTCGTCGCCGAGCAGCTGAGCGTCGCCGCGATCCATCGCCTGTATCGCGACGTCGAACCCGATGCCCTGCTGGCCGAGCTCGAGCGCTGGTTCACGCTCGAGCAGGCCGGCCCGGTCGACTCGGGGTTCGCCCAGGAGACGGTCACCCGCGGCGCCCTGTGCTTCGTCGCCGCCGACGGCATCGGTACGTGGCTGACCCCGCGCGCGGCGATGTTCGCCGGCGTGCGCGACCTCGACGGGGCGCGCCTCGAACACGCGCTCCAGGGGTTCGACCACGACGTCACCTACCAGCACGGCGTCGACGAGGTCGTCGACGCGGTGAGGAGCGGCGACGCCGCGGCCGCGGTCCTGATCCGTCCGGTCAGCGTCGCCGAGATCCGCCGGACCGCGACCGAGGGGCTGCTGATGCCGCCGAAGTCGACGTTCTTCACCCCCAAGCTCCGCACCGGTCTGGTGCTGAGACCGTTTTGATGGCTCGCTGCGCTCGCTGTCTGCGCCTGGGCTCGCCAACGGGGCTCGCTGCGCTCGCGTGAACGGCTACGGCGCAGGCTCGTGGTCGCGCTCGCTGTGTTCGGGGTGCTCGCTGTGCTCGCGAAGCCGTACCTGATGGCTCGCTGCGCTCGCTGTCTGCGCTCGCCAACGGGGCTCGCTGCGCTCGCGTGAACGGCTACGGCGCAGCCTCGTGGTCGCGTTCGCTGTGTTCGGGGTGCTCGCTGCGCACGCTGGGCCTAGTCGACTCGCCAGGTGCCGTTGCTGCGTAGGAGGGCGGACAGGTCGCCAGCACCCTTGCGCTCGGACGCGTGCAGCAGCTGGCTCGCCACGCCGGCCGAGTACTCGGGGCGGGCGACGTTGCGGAACACGCCGACCGGGGTCGGCGAGTGGTCGTCCTTCGACAGCCGCGCCAGGGCGAACGCGAGGCTGGGATCGGCGCGCTCGGCGTCGTGCACCACCAGCGCATCGACACCCACGTCGTCGACATCGACGATGCGCAGCGCGCCGTCCGCGCCGGCGACGACGCCGCGGCGGCCGTCCGTACCGAAGCGGATCGGCTCGCCGTCCACCAGGTTGATCAGCATCTGCTCGCGGCGCTCACGGCCGATCACGTCGCTGAAGGCACCGTCGTTGAACACGTTGCAGTTCTGGTAGATCTCGACGAACGCCGCGCCCTGGTAGTCGTGCGCGGCGCGGAACGTCTCCATCATGTGCTTGCGGTCGAGGTCGTGGGTGCGAGCGACGAAGCCGGCCTCGGCGCCGATCGCGACCGACAGCGCGTTGAACGGCGGGTCGACGCTGCCCATCGGCGACGACTTGGTGACCTTGCCCAGCTCCGAGGTCGGCGAGAACTGGCCCTTGGTCAGACCGTAGATCCGGTTGTTGAACAGCAGGATCGTCAGGTTCACGTTGCGCCGCAGGGCGTGGATGAGGTGGTTGCCGCCGATGGACAGCGCGTCGCCGTCACCGGTGATCACCCACACGTCGAGATCGGGACGGGCCGTCTTCAAGCCGGTGGCGATCGCCGGTGCCCGTCCGTGGATCGAGTGCATCCCGTAGGTGTTCATGTAGTACGGGAAGCGGCTCGAGCACCCGATGCCGGACACGAACACCGTGTTCTCCGGAGCGACGCCGAGATCGGGCATCAGCATCTGCACCGCCTGCAAGATGCCGTAGTCGCCGCAGCCCGGGCACCAGCGCACTTCCTGATCGCTGGTCCAGTCCTTCTTCGTCGTCAGCGTGATGGGGCTCATGACGTCGCCTCCAAGATGGCCTGGCGGATCTCGCCGCCGGTGAACGGAGCGCCCTGGAGCTTCGACATCGACCGGGCGTCGACGAGGAACTCACCTCGCACCAAGCGGCAGAGGTGCCCGGAGTTCAGCTCCGGAACCAGGATCGTGCGGAACCGGCGGAGCAGCTCGCCGAGGTTGCGCGGCAGTGGATTGAGGTGGGTGAGGTGGATCCAGGCGACCTTGCGGCCGTCCTCGCGGGCCCGCCGCACACCGGCGCTGATCGCACCCCACGTCGAACCCCAACCGAGGATGCACAGCTCGGCGTCCTCGTCGCCGACCACCGCGGCGAGTGGGATGTCGTTGGCGATGCCGGCGACCTTGGCGGCGCGCAGGTGCACCATCGCTTCGTGGTTGGAGGGGTCGTAGCTGATGTTGCCGGTGCCGTCCTCCTTCTCGATGCCGCCCACTCGGTGCATCAGCCCCGGGGTTCCGGGGATCGCCCACGGCCGGGAGAGCGTCTCCGGATCGCGCAGGTACGGCCAGAACTCCTCGCCGCCGTCCGCGTTCACGTGGTTCGGCGCGTCGGCGAAGTCGACCGAGATGTCGGGCAGGGTGGACAGGTCGGGCAGCCGCCAGGGTTCTGAGCCGTTGGCGAGGTAGCCGTCGGACAGCAGGATCACCGGCGTGCGGTACTTGATCGCCAGGCGCGCCGCTTCGATCGCAGCGTGGAAGCAGTGGGCCGGGCTGTAGGGGGCGACGACGGGCAGCGGCGCCTCGCCGTGGCGGCCGTAGAGCGCCATCTGCAGGTCGGCGGCCTCGGTCTTGGTGGGCAGGCCGGTCGACGGCCCGCCGCGCTGGATGTCGATGACGAGCAGCGGCAGCTCGATCGAGACGGCGAGACTGATCGTCTCGCCCTTCAGCGCCACGCCGGGGCCACTGGTCGTCGTCACGCCGAGATGACCGCCGAACGCCGCACCGAGGGCCATGCCGACCGCGGCGATCTCGTCTTCGGCCTGCACGGTGCGCACGCCGAAGTTCTTGTGCTTGGCCAGCTCGTGGAGGATGTCGGAGGCCGGTGTGATCGGGTAGCTGCCGAGGAAGAGCGGCAGCTTCGCCTGCTGGCTGGCGGCGATCAGCCCCCATGCCAGCGCCGAGTTGCCGTTGACGCTCGTGTACTCGCCGGACTCCAGCGGCGCCGGCGCGACCTCGAACCGCTCGTGGAACAGTTCGGTCGTGTCGCCGAAGTGGTAGCCGGCGAGCAGGGCCGCACGGTTGGCTTGACGCACGAGGTCGTTGGCCGCGAAGCGCTTGTCGATCCACGCGATCGTCGGATCGAGCTGGCGTGAGTACAGCCACGACACGAGGCCGAGGGCGAAGAAGTTCTTCGACCGCTCGGCGTCGCGGGGCTTGACGCCGAGCGGCGTGGTCGCCTCCTTGGTCAGCGACGTCATCGGGACCTCGACCACCCGGTATTTGTTGAGCGAGTCGTTGGTCAGCGGGTTGACGTCGTAGCCCGCCTTCTCCAGGTCGCGCGGCGTGAACGCATCGCTGTTCACCAGCACCATCCCCCCGAGCGCCAAGCGGCCGATGTCGGCGCGCAGCGCGGCAGGGTTCATCGCCACGAGCACGTCGGGTGCGTCGCCCGGCGTCGTGATGTCGGTGCTCGAGATGTGCACCTGAAAGCTCGACACCCCGTGCACCGTGCCCGCCGGGGCGCGGATCTCGGCCGGGAACTCCGGAAGGGTGGCGAGGTCGTTGCCGGAGAGCGCACTGACGGAGCTGAAGCGATCCCCGGTGAGCTGCATCCCGTCGCCGGAGTCACCGGCGAAGCGGATGACGACCTTCCGCAGCGGTTCCACCGTCGCCGGCAAGGTGTCGGTCATGTTCAAACCCCCAGTGGCGACCCGGCGACGCTGCCGGGAGGCCGGGGTCAACGTAGCGGAAGTCACACCGCGAATGCTGGACGGGACGACCCGGCACTGATCCACGACCACGCCTCGGCCAACTACGGTCGGCCCGGTGAACTCGGCACAGCAACAGAAGGTCGCGTCCGGTCAGGGCTTCATCGCCGCACTGGACCAGAGCGGTGGCAGCACCCCGAAGGCGTTGAAGCTCTACGGCGTCGACGAGTCGATGTACTCGGGCGACACGGAGATGTACGACCGCATCCACGAGATGCGCACCCGCATCATCAAGAGCCCGGCGTTCAACGGCGACCGGGTGCTCGGCGCGATCCTCTTCGAGAACACGATGGACCGCGAGATCGACGGCCAGGACACGTCGGCGTACCTGTGGGACGTCAAGGGTGTCGTGCCGTTCCTCAAGGTGGACAAGGGCCTGGCGGCCGAGGCCGACGGAGCCCAGGTGATGAAGCCGATCGATGGCCTCGACGACCTGCTCGGGCGCGCCGCGAGCAAGGGCGTGTTCGGCACCAAGATGCGTTCGGTCATCCAGAGCGCCGATCCCAAGGGCGTCGCCGCTGTCGTCGCCCAGCAGTTCGCGGTCGGGGTCCAGATCCTCGACGCCGGGCTCGTGCCGATCATCGAGCCCGAGGTCGACATCCACAGCACGACCAAGGAGGAGGCCGAGGCACTGCTGAAGGCCGGGATCCTCGAGCAGCTCGACGCGATCGGTGAGCGGAAGGTGATGCTGAAGCTCACCCTTCCGACCATCGACGACTTCTACAGCGACCTGGTGGCCCACCCCCAGGTGTTGAAGGTCGTCGCGCTCTCGGGCGGCTACACCCGCGACGACGCGAACGCACGGCTCTCGCGCAACCACGGCGTCATCGCCAGCTTCTCCCGGGCGCTGACCGAGGGCCTGAGCCACCAGCAGAGCGACGACGAGTTCGACGCCGTGCTCGCCACCGCGATCGACGACATCTACGCCGCCTCGATCACCTGACGCCACCGTTTCTCGGTCGGCTTCTGGTCGCCAGAGCAGCCAGATCCGGACCGAGAACGCTCAGCGGCCGAGGCCGCGGAGGCGGGCGGTGGCGTCGGCGTAGTCCGGGTCGTGGTGCAGCACCGTCTCGAACAGTTGGCGGGCGCGCACGACGTCGCCTGAGCGGTCGTAGAGATCGGCGAGCACGTACCACTGCTTGAGGTGGTACTCGTGGACCTTGCGGGTCCGGCTGCCGATCGTGCCCATCGTGCGGATCGCACCGGCGAGGTCGCCCTGGTCGGCGAGGGCGCCGGCCGCGACGATGCGGGCTTCGGCCATCAGCTCAGGAGCCGGTGACATCTCCCGGACCTCGAGCCACAGCTCCTCGACCTGGCGGTACTTGCGCTGGGCGCGGTAGCAGTCGGCGAGCACGGCGTGGTTGCGGATGCCACCGGTGATCGCCCGCGCCGCCTCCAGCGCCGCGACGGCCTCCCTCCACCGTCCGAGCCGGTAGGCGGCGAGGCCGGCGACCTCCTGGGCCTCGGCCACGTCGGGTGCCTCACGGGTCACCGTGCGCGCCAGCCGCCTCGACTCCTCGTACCGATCCCGCTCGAGCGCGTCGCGGGCCTGCGCCAGCATGTCGGCGAGTCGAGCGGCGCGCTTGGAGCCGACCGCCCGGTCGAGACCGCCGAGGGTCTGCTCGTCGAGCGTCTTGGCCGCCCGCCGACCGGTGCTCCGCTTGGCGCCGGTCGCGCGCTGCGTCGCCGCGTCGGCCGCGTCGCGCACCGACCCCTCGTCGATCCACTGCTCGGCCGCGAAGGGCTCCGGCGCGGCCAACTTGTCGAGGCTGGTCTGGCGGCCCCCGGTGCGAGCGTGCACCTGGGCCGCTCTCACCTGTGCTGCGGTCCGCGGCTTGGGCGGTGCCTCGTCACGCGCCCGCCGTGGCGGACCACCCGGGCGCGGGCCCGAGCGTGCGGACCCGCCGGAGCGTTCACCCGCCTTGCCTTGCCGGGAACGCGGCGGACGAGCATCCCCCTCGCGGCGCGGCCTCGACGAGCTCGCACGACCACCGTCGCGAGCGTCACGCTGGCCGCGCGCAGATCCCGCGGAGCGAGATCCGTCGGCCGGGCGGGGACCACCGGACCGTGCCCGCTCCCCGCCATCGCGGCGCGGGGCGCGATCGCGACGGTAGCGCTCGAGTGCCTCCGCATCCTCGCCCCCCACCGAGGGGCGGCTCCGACCGACGCTGCTCGATCGCCGCGCGGGGCGCGACGACGGCGTCGATGGACGGGAGGCGCCCGCGCTGGATGGACGGGGGGTGCGCGGGGCGGCAGACATAGGTCTGCCAGCCTACGGGAGCCGGCAGCGGCCCGAAACGGCGAACACCCCGCTGCCATCTCGGCGCGGGGTGTTCGACTGCGAAATCTGGCGGCGACCTACTCTCCCAGGGGGTCTTCCCCCAAGTACCATCGGCGCTGGCGGGCTTAACTACCGTGTTCGGGATGGGAACGGGTGTGACTCCGCCGCCATGGCCACCAGAAACTTGTTGTCAATCGTGGGCGTTCCACGAGGACTCCAGAGCAAGCACGAGCGATATTTCAATCCAAGCCCTCGGCCGATTAGTACCGGTCAGCTGAACAGGTTGCCCTGCGTACACTTCCGGCCTATCAACGTGGTGGTCTCGCCACGGGCCTTACCAGCTTGTGCTGTGGGAGTACTCATCTTCGAACGGGCTTCCCGCTTAGATGCTTTCAGCGGTTATCCCTTCCGCAGGTGGCTAATCTGCCGTGCCCTTGGCAGGACAACAGACACACCAGAGCTGCGTCCATCCCGGTCCTCTCGTACTAGGGATAGCCTTCGTCAATACTCCTTCGGCTGCGGAGGATAGGGACCGAACTGTCTCACGACGTTCTGAACCCAGC
>CAZMGD010000118.1:0-12319 GCA_964565705.1 uncultured Ilumatobacteraceae bacterium
ATGAGCAAGGCGAAGTTCGAGCGCACCAAGCCGCACGTGAACATCGGCACCATGGGTCACATCGACCATGGGAAGACGACGTTGACGGCTGCGATCTCCAAGACGTTGGCGGACAAGGGTTTGGCCCAGTACACGCCGTTCGATCAGATCGACAAGGCGCCGGAGGAGAAGGCGCGTGGGATCACGATCTCGATCGCGCACATCGAGTACGAGACCGCGAACCGTCACTATGCGCATGTGGATATGCCGGGTCACGCGGACTACATCAAGAACATGATCACTGGTGCGGCGCAGGTGGATGGTGCGATCTTGGTGGTGGCGGCGACGGATGGTCCGATGCCTCAGACTCGTGAGCACGTGTTGTTGGCTCGTCAGGTCGGTGTGCCCTACATCGTGGTCGCGTTGAACAAGGCTGACATGGTGGATGACGAGGAGTTGTTGGAGTTGGTGGAGCTCGAGGTTCGTGAGCTGCTCAACGAGTACGAGTTCCCCGGTGATGATGCTCCGGTCGTGCGGGTCAGCGCGTTGAAGGCGTTGGAGGGCGAGGCTGAGTGGCAGGACAAGATCATGGAGCTCATGGATGCGGCGGATGCGTCGATCCCTGAGCCGGTTCGTGAGTTGGACAAGCCGTTCTTGATGCCGATCGAGGATGTGTTCACGATCACGGGTCGGGGCACGGTCGTGACCGGGAAGGTGGAGCAGGGCAAGGTCCACACGGGTGACGAGATCGAGATCGTCGGGTTGCGGGATACGCAGAAGACGACGTGTACGGGTGTGGAGATGTTCCGCAAGTTGCTCGATGAGGGTCAGGCGGGTGACAACATCGGTGCTCTTCTTCGTGGCACGAAGAAGGAGGATGTGGAGCGTGGTCAGGTGTTGTGCAAGCCGGGCAGCATTACGCCGCACACTGATTTCGAGGGTGCGGTGTATGTGTTGAACAAGGACGAGGGTGGTCGTCACAAGCCGTTCTTCAACAACTATCGGCCGCAGTTCTTCTTCCGGACGACGGATGTGACCGGGACGATCCAGTTGCCGGAGGGTACGGAGATGGTGATGCCGGGTGACAACGTGAACATGACCGTGCAGTTGGGCAAGCCGATCGCGATGGACGAGGGTTTGCGCTTCGCCATCCGTGAGGGTGGTCGTACCGTCGGCGCCGGCCGCGTCACCAAGATCCTGAAGTGATCGGCTGAGACCATGGCCCAGAGCATCCGCATCCGCCTCAAGGCGTTCGACCACGAGATCATCGACCAGTCGACGCGCAAGATCGTCGAGACCGTCACCCGGACCAACGCCACCGTGCGCGGCCCGATCCCGCTGCCGACCGACAAGCACCGCTACACGGTCATCCGTGGACCGCACGTCAACAAGGACTCCCGCGAGCACTTCGAGATGCGCATCCACAAGCGGCTGATCGACATCGTCGAGCCGACCGCGAAGACCATCGACAGCCTGCAGCGCATCGAACTGCCGGCAGGTGTCGACATCGAGATCAAGATCCAGAACTCCTGATCTGATCGCGCGAACTGACCGAAGGGGGGAGGCCCCGTGAGCCTCCTCCCTTCGTCGCGTCTCTGACACACTGGAGCACTCATGCGTGGAGGCAGGGGAGGCAAGGCGGGCATCGCAGCGGCCTCCGCGCTGCTGACCTTCACGCTCGTTGCCCCGCCGCTGTTGTCGTCGTCGGCCACGTCCGCCGCCTTGCAGACCTCCTTGGCCAACGCATGCCCCGCAGACGTCGGTCTGCTCCTCAACGTCGAGGACGCGTGGCTGCCCGACCTCACTGCGGCGGCCCGAGACGTCGACCATGCCGAGTCGCCGATCGTCACGAGGTTCGGATCGACCCGGATCAGCACCGAGGACGGGTCGGAACGCGCGGTCGTGCTCTCGCGCGACGACGCGGTCGCCCACCTTCCGGGAGATCCTGTCGCTGTCACGGCCGGCACGCTGCTCGTGCCCGACAGCTTTGCGAGCACGTCTCGACTCGGTCCCGGCGACGAGCTGATCCTCGAGGGCGGCGCCCGCGACGTGCACGCCGAGATCGGCTCGACGTACCCGGACGTTCCCGTTCAGCCCGAGCCCGGCTACTGGTGCGGCGTCCGCGAGTTGCTGCGGCCGAGCTCCACAGGTGGGAGCCCGGTGCTGCTCGCCGACGACGCCATGGTCCGAGCGGCGTCCGACGCGCCGAGCACGCTGTGGGAGCTCGACCCCGACATCGCTCACCTCACCGAGGAGCGAGCCGAGACGTTGCAGCGCCAGCTCGAGCAGTTGGCCTCCAGCCTCGTCGAACGCAGCGGCACGTCCACAGCCACCGGGTCCGCCGTCGTCCCGGACCGGGTCGCGCCGGAGCTGGACGCGATCATCGAGGCATCGCGACAGCACGGTGACGCGGTGCGCGGCAGCATGATCGGTGCCCGGATGACCGCCTTCGCCTTCGCGATCGCGCTCCTCGTCGCGGCGACGTGGCTGCTGGTGCGTCAGAGTCGCGACGAGTTGACGATCCGCGCCATTCGTGGCGAGGGCCCGGGGGGCCTCGGGGTGCGCGTCGCCGAGCGCGGGGCGCTGCCCGTGGTGGTCGGCATCGTCGTCGGCCTCGCTGCCGGCTTCGCTGCGGTCCGCACGTTCGGTCCTTCCACCGACATCGACAGCGCGGCCGGCCGGCGTGCGCTGCTCCTGGCCGCCGTCGGGCTCGTGCTCGCCGTGGTGATCGTAGGGGTGAGCGGTGGGCGACGCGCCGACGGGTTGGTCGATCGGCAGCCGCGGCAGCGCCGCCGCCCGGTGTGGCCGTGGGAGCTCGTACCGATCGTCCTCGCTTTCGTGGGCCTCGCCCGGTTGGACCGCATCGGCGGGCTCCAGGTCGCCGGCGCGCCGACCGTCGGTTCCGATGCTCTGGCGCAGGCGTTCCCGGTGTTCGGGTTGGGCACCATCGCCGCCGTGCTGGTGCGGCCTGCGCGTTGGCTGTACGCCCACGCCCGTCGCGGCGAGCGACGCTCAGGGCCCGCCGGGCTGCTGGGCTGGCGTCGCCTCGGCGCCGACGCCGGTGTGCACGCCCTGCTCACCGGTGCGACGATCCTCGCCGTGGGCGCCAGCCTCGTGGCCGGATCGGTGGTCCGCACGGTCGAACGCGCCGTCGAGAACAAGTCGACCACCTTCCTCGGTTCCGACCTCCGTGTGGTCACGGCGGACGAGCCCGTGATCTCGCCGTCGATGGCGGCCACGCCGGTGTCGCGGGCCAGCGCTCGCTCGGGCGACACCCCGGTGACGATCCTCGGCATCGACCCCGACACCTTCGCATCGGCGGTGTACTGGCACGAGGACTCGTCCGGCTACACGCTCGCCGAGCTGCTGCACGTCCTCGAAGTCGACGACATGGAGGGGGCGCCACTCCCCGCCGTGCTGGTCGGTGGTCGTCTGACGGCGCCGGTCTTCACCACCGACGGCGAGCAGGTCGGGGTCGACCTCAACATCATCGCCACCGCCGACTCCTTCCCCGGCAAGACCGGTGAGCCGCTCCTCGTCGTCAACCGTGACGCGCTCGCCGCCGACGAGGTGCCCACCGCGCAGGAGCTCTGGCTGCGCGACCCGCCACCGGACGCTGTGGACGGCCTGGCCGCGGCGGGGAACACCGTTCGCGGCTCGCAGACCGTCGATGGTGTCTTCGATCCCGCCGGCACCGACGCATTGCGTTGGTCCATCGGGGTGCTGTGGCCGTTCGCCGTGTTGGTCGTGATCGACATCCTCGTCGCTGCGGGCATCCTGCTGGGCTGGCGGCGCCCGGCCCGGCGGCCTGGCTGGGCACTGCGTCCTCCGATCGGCGAACCGCGCCGCGAGGAGTTCCTCGCATCGCTCGTCGCGCTCGGGATCCCGGTCGTGATCGGCACCGTGATCGGCGGACTCAGCGGGTGGGGGGTGGCCCACCTCGTCACCGACGGGCTGGACACGATCGATTCGATGACTCCCCGGGCGACGCTCGTCGTCGACCTGGTACCGGCCGCCATCGTCGTGTTCGCGCTGCTGGCGGTCGTCGTCGGATCCTCGATCGTCGCCGCCACCGGGGTGGCCCGCGTCGACCCGCTGGAGGTGAGCCGCGATGACGTCCGACGCTGACGAGCTGCACGTGTCGGGGGCGCAGGACGGTGGGCGCACCGTCGCCCTTCGCGACGTCGAGAAGTCGTACCGTGGCCCGTCGGGCGTCACACGCGCACTCGATGGCGTGTCGCTCGACGTGGCCGTGTCGCAGCTCGCCGTCGTGCACGGACGCCTCGGCGCCGGGGTCTCCACGCTCCTGCGGATCGTGGCGTGCGTCGAGCGCGCCGACTCGGGCGACGTGTGGGTGGCCGGAGCCGACGTGGCCGCGTCGAGCCGCTCGGCGCGCCGCGAGCTACGTCGGCGGTCGATCGGGGTCGTGCCCGCGGATCCGTCACGTGGTCTGCTCGATCAGCTCGGCGTCGGCGCCAACCTCGTGTGGGCGGCCAAGCGGCGCACGCGGGCAGTGCTCAACCAGGCCGGGGTCGAGACCCACCTCGAGATGGTCGGGCTCGGCGGTTTGGGCCGCAAGCGCCCGACCGACCTCGGCCTCGGCGATCGACACCGACTCGCGCTGGCCTGCGCGCTCGTCGGCGAACCCGTCCTGATCGTCGCCGACGACCCGACCGGTCTCCTGGACCGCGCCGAGTCCGTTCGGCTGACCAATGCGCTGCGCGATGCTGCCGACCGCGGCGTCACGGTGCTCGTCGGCAGCCGCGATCCGGTCGTGATCGCCGCCGCGGACTCGACCGTCCGTCTCGAGCTCGGGCGGGTCCTTCCGTGAGCGAGCGCAGCGAAGGCAGCGTCGACTCGTTCGTCGGGGCGGTGTGGCAGCCGCCGGTCCTGCGCGTCGCCGAGGTGGCCAAGCAGTGGCCGGGCTCGGCCGGTCTCGCGCCGGTGTCGTTCAACGTCGCGCCGAACGAGCTCGTCGCGATCGAGGGTCGGCCGGGCAGTGGGCGCTCGACGCTGATCGCCCTCCTCGCCGGATGGTGCCTGCCAGACGCCGGCGAGATCGAACGGTCAGGGGAGTGGGCGCTCGACGCCGGATGGACTCGCTGGCGGCACACCACCGTGGCTCCCGCCAACCCGATGCTGACGCCGGATCTCAGCGCAGCGGAGAACGTGGAGGCAGTGCTGCGTTCGCTCGGCGTGGCGAGGATCCGGCGCGCGCCGCTGACGCTGCACGTGATGGATCGGCTCGACCTGGTGACGGTGGCCAGCCGCCGTGCCGGGGACCTGACGCCGGCACAGACCCAGCGTCTCGGGGTGGCTCGCGCCGTCGTGGGCACGATCGCCCACGCCGTGCCGACGCTCGTGCTCGGTGACGACCCCACGAGCAGGCAGGATCGACCGGGTGCCCAACTGGTGACCGAAGCGCTCGTGGACGCCGCTGCGGCCGGTGCGGCAGTGGTCGTGGCCACCGATGATCCCGGCCTCGCCGCGCGGTGCCGCTCTGTCGTGCTCGACGGCTGACCAGCTGGCTGGGTGTTCGCTGAGAATCCGTGGTCGCGCGGTGGTCGTGCGGCACGGGCGGGGTACAACAGAGGGGTGACGTACGCGCCACAGCTCCCACCGCCGCTGCCGGGCGTCCCCCCGCTGCCTCCCAGCGCCCCCGCACCGTCGCCGCGGCGCCGGCCGGTGCTCCTCGGCGCCGCCGTCGCGGGCGTTGCGCTGCTCGCCGCCGGGGGTGGGGCGGTGTTGGGCGCGCGGCTCGGCGACGATGACGGACCTGCCCGTCCTGCGCGCGCCGGTACGGTCGTCGTGGCGACGCCGATCCAGGTCGGGGATGGGACCGGTTCGCTCGCCACCACCGCGATCGACGTACCCGCAGCAGTCGCGGCGGTCGAACCGAGCATCGTCGCCGTCTCGGCCGACATCGCGGACAACGGTGTCCGCGGGCACGCCGTCGGAACAGGCATCGTCTTGACCGCTGACGGCGAGTTGCTCACCAACGCCCATGTGGTCGCCGACGCCAGCGACGTGCGCGTCCGCCTGCACGGCGAGACCGAGCCGCTCGAGGCAGAGGTGCTCGCCGCCGACCCCGCCAACGACCTTGCCCTGCTCAAGGTCCACGCCACCGGGCTGACGCCAGCCGTGTTCGCCGAGCCGACGACGATCGCGGTCGGCGACGAGGTGATCGCGATCGGGTACGCGCTCGATCTCGACGGCGATCCGACCGTCTCGAAGGGCATCATCTCCGCGATCGACCGGACGATGATCACCGACCTCGGCGCGCTCGACGGGCTGCTCCAGACGGACGCGGCGATCTCCTCGGGCAACTCGGGCGGCCCGCTCGTCAACGCTCGCGGCGAGGTGGTCGGGATCAACACCGCCGTGTACCGCGGCGACGCCACGACCGCCGCCAACAACGTCGGCTTCGCGATCGGCGCGGCGCGAGTCCTGCCGCGGGTCGACGACCTCCGTGCCCAGGCCGCGGGCGCACCGAAGACCGAGGGCTACCTCGGCGTGTCGCTCGAGCAGCGAACCGACGGCGGTCAGGGCGCGTTGATCACCTCGGTCGAGGACGACTCACCTGCCGCCGACGCCGGCATGGAGGTCGGCGACGTCGTGACCGAGGTCGACGGCACGCCGATCACCGGCACGGGCGGGCTGATCGCCGCGATCCGAGGCACAGCCCCAGGTACGACGCTGGAGATCACGCTCACCCGTGACGGCGGCACGCGCCACGTCACGGCGACGATCGCCGAACGCCAGAACTAGGGCGCGCTCAGTCCCGGAAGTTGTTGAACTGCAGAGGGATGCCGAGGTCGGTGCCCTTGAGCAGGGAGATCACCGTCTGCAGGTCGTCGCGCTTCTTGGCGTTGACGCGCACGGATTCGCCTTGGGTCTGGCTGCCGACGCCCTTGGGCGCCTTCTCCTTGATCAGCTTGTTGATCTCGCGTGCCTTCTCACTCGAGATGCCGACCTTGATCGTCACGACCTGGCGCACCGTGTTCTGGGTGGCCTCCTCGACCTTGCCGTAGTCGAGGCCCTTGAGTGAGACGCCGCGCTTGACGAGCTTCTCCTCGACGACGGTGCGCAACGCGGTCAGCCGATCCTCGCTGACCGTGCGCAGCGTCAGCACGAGGTCGTTCTGCTCGATCGAGGAGTTGGTGTTCTTGAAGTCGAAGCGGTTGGCGATCTCGCGCTGCGCCTGGTCGATGGCGTTGCGCACTTCCTGGTGATCGACTTCGGAGACGACATCGAAGGTGGGCATGGGTCACAGGCTATTCAACGGGCCGGCAACGACAGCGACGCGTAACATAGATACAACATGGATACGAGTGAGATCTCAGGGCTTCCGGTGGTGAACGCGAGCGCGGCAGACCGGGCGTACGCGTTCGTCCGGGAAGGGATCCTGGCGCGGCGGTTCGCCGCGAACGATCTGCTCTCGGAAGGCCAGGTCGCCGATGCGATCGGTGTGTCGCGCACCCCCGTGCGCGAAGCGCTGCTGCGCCTCCAGTCGGAGGGGATGCTGCGCCTGTTGCCCAAGCGTGGGGCACTCGTCCTACCGGTCAGCGCGGAAGAGATGGCCGACGTGCTCGAGACGCGGCGGCTCGTCGAGACGTTCGCGGCCCGCAGAATCGTGACCGATGGCCACGTCGGGCCGCTCGTCGCCTGCCTCCAGCGCCACATCGAGGAGATGCGCGGGGCCGCGAAGCGCCGCGACACCGGCGCCTACGTGGAGGCCGATCGCGCATTCCACGTCGAGCTCGTTGCGGCCGCGGGCAACGAGATCCTCACCGCCCTGTACCGGTCGCTGCGCGATCGACAGCTGCGGATGGGTGTCGTGAACCTCTTGGCCGACGATGGCGCCGTCGACCCTGCGCGCATGCGCAACTCGGCCGACGAGCACGAGCGGATCACCGATGCGATCGCGTCGCGCAGCGTCCGCGCCGTCGACGCTGCGATCGGCGAGCACCTCGACGACGCCGGCCGGCTGCTGGCGAGACGGCGATGAGCATGGCCCGGATCCGCGACCACGCCGGCGTCAGAGGCTGGATGGTGGTCGTGCTCGTGTACGTGACGGCGGTGTTCCACCGTTCGTCGCTCGGCGTCGCAGGACTCGACGCGGCGGACCGCTTCGGCATCAGCGCCAGCCAGCTCGGCGTGTTCGTGCTGCTGCAACTCGGTGTGTACGCGGCGATGCAGGTTCCGACCGGCGTCCTCGTCGACCGCTTCGGACCGCGGCGGCTGCTGCTCGCAGCTGCAGCGACGATGACCGTCGCCCAGCTGAGCTTCGCCGTCGCCCCGAGCTACTCGACCGCGCTCGCCGCCCGGGCCCTGCTCGGTTGTGGTGACGCGCTCACCTTCATCAGCGTGCTGCGATTCTCCAGCCATCACTTCTCCGCCCGCCGGTTCCCGGTCGTGGTCGCCGCGACCGGCACGCTCGGCGCCGTCGGCAACGTCGTCGCCACGCTGCCGCTCACCCTCGCCCTCGACAGCCTCGGGTGGACGCCGAGCTTCGCGCTGGCCGCCTCGGCCTCGCTCGTCGTCGGCGTGCTCGTGTGGCGGCTGCTCCCGGAGTCGGCAGGCATCGGGGTCGGCGCCCGATCGCCGCGACGATCGTCGGCCGACATCGGCGCGACCGTCCGCCGAATCGGCAGCGACGTCGCCGAGGCCTGGCAGACGTCCGGCACGCGCGCTGGGCTGTGGGTGCACTTCTCGGCGATGTGCTTCTGCACGGTGTTCGCGGTCCTCTGGGGTGTGCCCTACCTCGTGGCCCAGGGCTTCAGCCGGTCGGGGGCGAGCGCTGTGTTGATGGTGGGCGTGGCGGCGGGCGTGATGTTCAGCCCGATCGTCGGCGCTGTCTTCGGCCGCCACCGTGCGGCGCGGATGCCGTTCGCGTTGGGCGTGGCCTTCGGCACGGTGCTGCTCTGGTCGTCGCTGCTGTTCGGCTTCGGTGGAACACCACCGCACTGGCTGCTGGTCGTCGCCGTGTCCGTGACCTCGATCGGAGGGCCGGCATCGGGCATCGGGTTCTCGCTCGCTCGCGACTACAACGCACCATCGCTCGTGGGCACCGCATCGGGTGTCGTCAACGTCGGAGGTTTCTCGGCGGCGATCCTGGCCGCCGTCGGTGTCGGCCGCGTGCTCGACCTCGCCGGCGCCAAGGACGCCGCCGCGTTCAGGTGGGCGTTCGGCCTCGCCGTCGGCATCCAGTTCGTCGGCGCGCTCCAGGCGCTGCGGTGGTACCGGCGCCTGCGGGTGCGGGTGCTCGTTGCCCAGGAACGCGGCGAGGCCGTGCCAGTGCCCGCCATCCGCCACCGCTGGGACCTCGCCACCGGGTGACCTCCACCCGGGTTTTCGGTCCGGAACTGCGCCTGGCGGGGCGCAGTTCCGGACCGAAAACGGTATCGTCACGCCCCGTCACGGGTCGGTGCCCGAGTGGCCAAAGGGAGCAGACTGTAAATCTGCCGGCATTGCCTACGTTGGTTCGAATCCAGCCCGGCCCACGCGACGAGACGGCCCCGCTTCGGCGGGGCCGTTGCGCGTGGGGCCGAGGCCTCGCGAGCGCAGCGAGCCGCCGGCATAGCCTGGCTCGCCGTGATCCTGGTCGATGCTGCAGCCGTGACGGTCGTCCGGCCGGACAAGGTGCTGTTCGCCGACCTCTCGCTCACGGTCTCGACCGGCGATCGCGTCGGCGTGGTGGGGATCAACGGCACCGGCAAGTCCACGCTGCTGCGGGTGCTCGCCGGCGACCTCGATCCCGAATCGGGTGAGGTCCGGCGCGGCAGGGGGGTGCGGATCGGGATGCTCGACCAGCTCCCGCACCTCGCGGCGGGTCCGGTCCGCGACGCCGTCGGCGAGGCCTGGCGTGGGGAGGCGATGCTCGATCGCCTGGGCATGGGCGCCCTGCTGGATGCGGACACCTCGACACTGTCCGGCGGGCAGGCCAAGCGGGTCGCGCTCGCCCGGCTGCTCGTCCACGAGCACGACCTGTTGATCCTCGACGAGCCGACCAACCACCTGGATCTCGACGCGGTGTCGGCGCTGGAGGAGCACCTGGCGGCGTTCACCGGCGGATTGTTGCTCGTGACCCACGACCGTCATGTGCTCGACCGGGTCACCACGGCGGTGCTGGAGCTCGACCGTGGACGCGGCTACCTCCACGTGCCCAAGGGCGAGCACGGCGGGTCGGGCTATGCCGCCTACCTGGACGGCCGGGCCACCCGTGAGGAACAGGCGATGGCCGCCGAGGACGTGCGCCGCAACCTCGCTCGCCGTGAGCTGGCGTGGCTGCGCCGCGGCGCGCCCGCCCGCACCAGCAAGCCCAAGGCGCGCATCGCCGCCGCGACAGAGATCGTCGAGGGACGAGCGGAGCGTGCCGCTCGTGACGGCGACATCGCGCTCCGGTTCGGCTCGTCGCGGCTCGGTTCCAAGGGCGTCGAGCTGCACGGCGTCGGGTTCGCCTGGCCGGACGGGACCGAGGTGCTCGATCCGCTGGACCACCACCTCGACCCGGGCGATCGGCTGGGGATCGTCGGGCCCAACGGCGCCGGGAAGACGACGCTGCTCGACCTCGTCGCCGGGCGCCTGCAGCCGACGGTCGGCACCGTGGAGACGGGCCGGACAGTGAAGGTCGGTTACTACGACCAGCTCGGGCGGACCCTCGACCCGGGCCGTCGCGTCCGCGACCTGGTGGCCGGCGACGCCGCCGAGCCGTCGTGGGAGCAGGTGCGGCTGATGGAGCGGTTCTGGTTCGGCGCCGACGCCCAGTGGTCGCCGGCGGGGCTGCTCTCGGGCGGCGAGCGACGCCGATTGCAGCTGCTGCTCACGTTGGTGGACCAGCCGAACGTCTTGCTGCTCGACGAGCCCACCAACGACCTCGACCTCGACACGCTGCGGGCCCTGGAGGACTTCCTCGAGGACTGGCCAGGCATCGTCGTCGTGGTCAGCCACGACCGCACGTTCCTCGACCGCACGGTCACCGAGGTGATGGCCCTCGACGGCCGGGCCGGCGCCCGCCTGGTGCGCGGCGGCGTGGCCGGCTGGCTCGCCGAGCGCGCGGCCGCCGTGTCCGTGCGCAGCGCGCCGGCAGCTGCGAAGCCGCCCGTCGCCGCCCCGAAGCCGGTCCGTACCGGTGGCCGCAGCCCGAGCACGCTGCGTCGCCTCATCGGCGAGGCCGAGCGAGCGCTGGAGTCGGCGACGAACGAGCGCGATCGCCTGCTGCTGGAACTGTCCACCGTCGGCGCCGACCACGAGCGGCTGGCGAAGGTCGGCACCCGGCTCGGCGAGGCCGAGCACGAGATCGCCGCTGCCGAGGCGGCCTGGCTGTCCCTGGCCGACGAAGCCGAGTCCCAGGGCCTCGTGCTGTAGGTGTCAGAACCCGACAGTCGCCGACCAGGCGCTGTGAAGGTGGAGCGTCTGACACCGATGCTCGGCGGCGAACGCATCGAACTGGGTCGGTGGGGGGAGGTGTCAGAACCCTCAGCGCTCTGACCTGCACCTGTGAGCGTGGACTTCTGACACCTGCCCGCCTGGTCATCCGACGCGATCCTGGCGCCGCAGCCGCCCCTCGCGAGCGAAGCGAGCCCTCGCGGCGGGCTCAGGCGCCGGCGTGGGCGGCGCCCCCGGGTCAGCGCGAGCGGGTGCTGCCGGCGCCGCCCACAACCAGATATTGCATCACGGCGACGTCGAGCCAGCGGTGGAACTTGCGCCCGACCTCGAACTCGACGCCGATGAGCTCGAACCCGCACTTGGCGTGGAGCCGCCGCGACGCCTCGCCGGTGGCCTCGATCCGGGCCATGACCGAGTGGAAACCGCTGGTCCGCGCGATGTCGAGCACCTCGGTCAACAGCAGCGAACCGATGCCGAGGCCGCCGAGCGAGCGGTCGACGTACACCGAGTCCTCCACCGTCGTGCGATACGCGGCACGCTCCTTGTAGGGCGACAGGGCGGCGAAGCCGGCCACCCGTTCGCCGGCCGGATCGTCGACCACGGCGACGATCGCCCCGAACGCACCCGAGCGCGCGGCGAGCCAGGCGCGCTGGTCGTGGAGGGTGCGCGGCACGAGGTCGAACGTCGCCGTGGTGTGCAGCACCTCGTGGTTGTAGATGGAGCGGATCCCCTCGGCGTCGTCGAGGGTCGCTGGCCGCAGGCGGACGACGGTCACGGCCGGGGACGCTAACGGCCCGTCCGAGCAGGAAATGCGGCCCGCACCCACATCGACCTGGTGGAGCCGGGTACGGCGCCGATATGATCGCAACCCGGTTCGCGCCGCCTTGGCGCGCCCCGGCCCTCTTAGCTCAGTCGGCAGAGCACAGCCATGGTAAGGCTGGTGTCGTGGGTT
>CAZMGD010000119.1:0-12272 GCA_964565705.1 uncultured Ilumatobacteraceae bacterium
GGCGCATGGCGCCCTTGGGGCGGTCGCGCTCGGAGAGGTACATGTTGAGCGGCGACGTGAACATGTGGCGCAGCATCGTGATCGGCAGGATCGCGAGGAACACGACGAACGCGAGGACGTGGGTGATCCACATCGCCTGGTGCCACGTCGACAGCGTGCTCTCGCTGAAGCCGTCGACGAGCTGCGACAGCGGATAGCCGACGAAGCTCCACTTCTCGAACGACACGTCGTGCCCCTCGGCCCGGTAGGACGCGATGCGGAACATCTCGGCGGCGAAGCCCGACAGACCGATCAGCAGGAACACGCCGAGGATCAGCGCGTGCTCGGGCTTGGTCTTGATCCGGATGCGGTACGGCCGCTGCACGTAACGGCGCACGATCGCGTACAGCAGCCCGCCGGCGAACACGAGACCGGCGGCGTCACCGACCGCGGCGTACGCCTGGTACACGGTGCCGTGGAGGAACTTCATCGACTCCGGCAGCTGGTGGTCGACCTCGAGCACGGTCGTGACCCCGAGCAGGATCAGGAAGCCGAAGTAGATCATCGAGTGCATGATCCCGGCGGCGGGATCGCGCAGCAGCGTGCGCATGTACACGCCGGCGCGGAAGTCGGCGAGGCGGCGCTTGGCGTTCTTCGGAGTGGTCTTGCGTCGGTCGGGCCCGCCGCGCTCCCAGTTCTGCACGCGCAGCGAGAACTGCCACGCGCCCCACACCAGCATCACGGGGACGACGGTGTAGAAGACGAGCTTCAGCGGGCCAGGGATGCCACCGAACACCTCGCGGTGCACCGGGCTGTCCTCGTGCCACTCGGTGATCAGCGGCAGCACGCCGCTGACGACGGTGAACGCGGCGATGAAGACGCCGATGCCCAGCACCACCTGGTGAGGTCGGATGCGTCGCGGGCCGGCGGTCTCTGGCTCAGGAGATGGATGCGCGGTCATGGCGTGCGCGACCCTAGTGGCAGGGCCCTGACCGGCCCATATGTGTCAGGCGATCAGCCGTCAGCCGTAGTACTGGCGGTCGAGCTCGCGGATGCGGCCAGCGAGCGTCGACATCAGCTTGTGGGCCAGCGCGGGCACCTCGTCGATGACGCCGAGGAACTGGCGCTGGCCGATCACGAGCAGCGACACGTCCGTCTCGGCGACGACCGTCGCAGTGCGCGGGCCGTGATCGAGCAGCGACAGCTCGCCGAGCACCGCACCCGAGCCGAGCTGGGCGACCTTCTTGTTGTTGCGCTTGACGAGAGCCGTGCCCTCGAGGATGACGAACGCCTCACGTCCGGTCTGTCCTTGATCGACGATCACCGAGCCAGCGGGCATCACCACTTCGTCGCCCGCCCTGGCGATCTTCTGGAGGTCGCGTGTGCTGCACGACGAGAACAGCGGCACCTTCGCGAGGTGCTCGAGGTATGACTTCTTGCTGGCCATGGGCGCTGACTGTAGACGGATGTCACACCGCGACGGCGCGTCCTGCTCAGCCGGCCTGCCGCTTGACGGCCTCTGCGGCAGCGGCGATCGCGTCGGCGTCGCCGAGGTATCCCGCGGACTCGACGCGCAGGTCGTCGTGGAACGTGTACCGCCGTGGCGCGCCGGTCGGGATGTCGAGCTCGGCGATGTCCTGCTTCGAGATGTCCTCGAGGTGCATGACGAGGGCTCGCAGCGAGTTGCCGTGGGCGACGACGAGCACGTCGAGGTCGGCGCGCAGCTGGGGCACGATCACGTCGTACCAGTACGGCAGCACCCGGGCGACGACGTCGGCGAGGCACTCCGTCGCCGGCAGCAAGTCGGGGGCGAGCCGGCGGTAGCGGGCATCCCTGATCGGGTGCTCGGGGCTGTCGACGCTGACCGGCGGCGGGGGCACGTCGTAGCTGCGCCGCCAGATCTTCGTCTGCTCCGGACCGTGCAGCTCGCTGGTCGCCTTCTTGTCCAACCCCTGCAGCGCTCCGTAGTGGCGTTCGTTCAACCGCCAGTGGCGCTGCACCGGCAGCCACACCTGGCCGAGGCCTTCGAGCGCGAGGTGACAGGTCGTCACCGCGCGGGTGAGGAGCGATGTGTGGGCGATGTCGAACCGGAGGCCCTCAGCGCGCATCGTGGCGCCGGCGGCGCTCGCCTCGGCGATGCCGGTGTCGTTGAGCGGCACGTCGTGCCACCCGGTGAACAGGTTGAGCTCGTTCCACGTGCTGCGGCCGTGGCGGAGGAGGACGAGGGTGCCGGTCACGCCGTCCGACTGTAGGCGTCGCCCCGCGCCGCCGACACGAGGGCTGCGCCAGCATGCTCGATCTCGCGGCCGGTCAGGTCGCGGTGGTAGAGGAGCGAGAGCGTCAGCACCGGCACCTCGCCGTCGAGGACCGCGGCAGAGATCGTGTTGACCGCGTAGCGCCGGCGGCCGTCGAAGCGCGCTGGGAGCGCCGACGCGCCGGCGAGCTCGCGCTGGATGACGGCCGCGGCGCGGCGGGCCTCGACGCTGAGATCACCGTCGCCCAACTGCCCGAGCGCCTGCCGGAACAGCTCGGCGGCAGCGTCGTTGCGGTGCACGTCGAACCCGCGCTCGCGAACGGTGGCCAGCAGCCCGAGCAGTCCGGCCCGTGCGGATCGAGGAGCCCGCGAGAGCCAACCCTCGCGCACGGCATCGGCCGCCCACGCGGCGTGCACCGCTCCGAAGGGAGGATCGAACGGGACGCGCTGTCCGGGCCCGGCAACCGGTGCACCGGTCGGGCCCGGCGTCCATTCGACGACCGTGATCGTGCCGTCGGCGACGACCGAGGCGACGGTCTCCACGCCGAGCGCTGCGGCGAGCGTCGGCACCATCGACCTGGCGATGAGCGCTGCGGGCACCGCGCGGCCAGCGGCGTCGCCCATGGTCACGAGCGCCGGTCCGAGCGTGAACGTCTTCGTCACCGCCGAGCGGAGGAGGTACCCGTGATCGACGAGCACCGACGTGATCGCGTGGCACGTGGCGATGCTCAGGTCCAGTCCGGCGGCGATCTCGCTGAGCGTGTAGCCGCGCTCGGGCGTCGCGGCGAGCAGGCCGAGGATCGCGAGCACCCGCTCGGTCGGCGGCGACGGGCCGCGGTCCTCGTTCGCCATCAACCCCGCCCGTACTCGGCCTGCATGTCGACGACGTTGCGCATCGGCTCGCCAGCGATGAACCGCTCCAGGTTGTCGCAGAACAGCGCCCACACGCGCTCCATGTACCCCTCCATCGACGCTGACGAGTGCGGCGAGATCGAGAGGTTCGGCGCATCCCACAGCGGATCGTCATCGGGAGGTGGCTCGTGCTTGGCGACGTCGATCGCCGCGCCGCGCAGATGGCCCGACGTGAGCGCGGCGATCAGCGCATCCTCGTCGACCGACGACCCGCGCCCGACGTTGACGAACACCGAGCCCTTCGGCATCGCCGCGAACAGGTCTGCGCCGAACAGGTCGGCGTTGGCCGGGATGCCCGGCACGCAGGCGACCACGACGTCGCTCGCCGCGGCGACCTCCAGCAGGCGGTCCGGGGTCGCCATCGCCTCGAGACCCGGCGGGAGCGATTCGTCGCCGAGTGGGCGGCGACGCACGCCGGTGACGTGCAGCCCGAGCGCGCCGAGGCGCCAGGCGATCTCGGTGCCGATCGCGCCGAGCCCGACGATCGTGACGCGCCGACCGACGATGACGCTGCCGACGGTGCTCTTCCACTCGTGGCGCCGCTGCATGTCGTGGTGTTCGGGCAACCGCTTGTAGATCGAGAAGATCTGGGCGACGACCCACTCGGCGATCGGCGGCGACGCCGTACCGGCGGCGTTGGTGTAGATGCGGTCGTCGATGCCCGAGGCCATCATCTGGCCGATGCCTGATCCGATGCACTGCACCCATCGCAGGCGCGGCGCGACGGTCGCGAGGCGCAGCGGCACGTTCAACGCGACGCACACGTCGGCAGCGGCGAACACCTCGCGCTGGCGGTCGGTCAGCTCCTCGTGGTCCGGCAGCTCGTCGGGCCGCTCGGTGCGGTCGACGAGGGTGCCATGGGGGATCTCGTAGGCCTCGACATCGAGGGTCACCGACGGGAACCGGCGGGCGAAGTCGTCGGCGTCCACCGCGCCCATGATCGGCACGAACGACACCAGCACGTTCAGGTTCGACGGTTCCATGGCACCTCTCGTACCAGGTCGGGTGTGAGCGCGGCGACGTCCGGCGCCCCGCAGAGGCCCATCGCCCGTTCCACGCTGCGCCCGAACCCGTCGAGCACGGCGCGCACGCCGGCGGACCCGCCGGTCGCCAGGCCCCACATGATCGGCCGGCCGACCATGACGGCGCGGGCGCCGAGCGCCAGTGCCTTGACGACGTCGACGCCGTCTCGGATGCCGCCGTCGACGTACACCTCCGCCTGCCCGCCGACCGCCTCGACGACCTCCGGCAGCGCCACCGCCGTGGCGATGCACCCGTCGAGCTGGCGACCACCGTGGTTGGAGACGGCGATCGCGTCCGCGCCAGCGTCGACGCAACGGGCAGCATCGTCACCGCGGACGATGCCCTTGACGACGATCGGTAGCCCACTCCACTCCTTGACCAAGGCGATGTCGTCGAACGTGACCGAGGGGTCGAACGCAGCGACGAGAGCGAAGAGGTCTGCGCCCCCTGTCGACTCGCGGCGGGGTTCGAGCTGCGGCATCCGGATGCCCGCCGGTGGCGCGAACCCAGCGCGCTCGTTGCGTGGGCGACGAGACGTCACCGCGCAGTCCACGGTCAGGACCACAGCCGAGCACCCGGTCTCCCGGGCCCGCGCGCACAGGTCCGCGGTCAGTTCTCGATCGCGCTGCACGTTGAGCTGGAGCCATCGTGGTGTCACCGGCGCTGCGTCGGCGATCTCCTCCAGTGAGGTGGACGCGCTGATCGAGACGACCATCACGGTTCCGGCGGCGGCGGTCGCCACCCCGATCTCGCCGTCGGGATGGAACATGCGATGCAGCGCCGTCGGCGCGACGACCACCGGGCACCCGATCGGGGTGCCCAGCACGGTCGTCGACGTGTCGATGCTCGACACGTCGCGCAGCATCCGCGGCCGCAACCGCAGCTGCCCCCAGGCGGCGACGTTGTCGGCCACGGTCACATCGGCACCGGCGCCGCTGTCCAGGTACTCCCACACCATGTGCGGCAGGACCGAGCGGGCCTCCACCTCCAAGTCGGCGAGATCCTCGATCGGCGTCACGTCGGTGCAGGGGTGGGACGGGCTCCGGTAGGGGATGACCCGAGGCCGGCGCCGCAATCGGCATGGATGATCTCACCGGTGATCGCCGAGGCGAGATCGGACGCGAGGAACACGGCGAGGCGACCGAGCTCGTCCGGGCGCGCTGGGTGGCCGAGCGGGTTGCTGCGGCCGCGCTCGGCGAACCCCTCGGGCGTGATCACGGCGGCGACCTCCTCCGTGTAGGTGGTGCCGGGCGCCATCGCGTTCACCCGGATGCCGAGCGGACCGAGCTCGACGGCGAGCGTGCGGCTGAGGTGGTCGATGCCAGCCTTTGCTGCGCCGTAGGCGGCGATCATCGGCGAGGGTCGGGTGGCTTCCCCAGACGACACGTTGAGGATGACACCGCCGTGCTGCATGTGCGCTGCCTCGGCGAGGCAGGAGAGGTAGGTGGCGAGCAGGTTGCGCTCGATGATCCCTCGGGCGTCGTCGGCAGGTGTGTCGAGGAACGATCGGGCCTGACGGCCGCCCATCATCCCGACGTTGTTGACCGCGATGTGGAGTGCGCCGTGCTCGGCGACCACCCCCGTCACGAGAGAGTCGGCACCGCCGAGCGCGACGACGTCGGCAGCGTGTGCCGACGCGCTGCCGCCCGCCTCGGTCACCGCCGCGACCGTGCTCTGTGCCCGCGCCGAGTCGATGTCGTTGACGGCGACGTGCGCGCCCGCAGCCGCGAGGCAGCGGGCGATCTCGCGGCCGATGCCGGCACCCGCGCCGGTCACCAGCGCGATCCGTCCCGACAGATCGATGTCGATTGCCACTTGTCGAACCCCCTCTCGTTATGTTCGAATGTTAGAAACAACAATTCGAAATGTCAAAGGATAGGGTCAGGAAGATGACGGTCACCGAGGCGCTGGCGCCGCTCGCCGAGGCGCTCGAAGCAGACGGGTACGAGTTGATCGCCGAGCAGACCGCCGATCGGAGCGCGCGGGTCGAGGTGCGGGCGACGCCCGACGCGTGCGCCGACTGCCTCGTGCCGCGCGAGGTGTTCGCCGGCATCCTCCGCACGCGTCTCGGCGACACGTTGACCGGGTCGTGGGACGTCGACGTCGGGTACCCAGCGGACGAGGCCGGATGATCGACGCCCACGTCCACGTCGTGTGCCGCGACGACGAGCACTTCCCGCTCGGCCCGACGGGTGCGGGCAGCGACTGGTGGCGCACGACCGGCGATGCCCAGAGCGTGCTCGCAGCGCTCGACGCGTCGGCCGTCGACCACGCCGTCGTCGTCCAAGCCGTGGGCGTCTACGGCTACGACTGCCGGTGCGCCTGGGCGACCGTCGCGGGATCGGACGGCCGGTTCGTGTTCGTCGGTGCGGTCGACATGGACGGCGACGATCCGGCCGCTGCGCTCGGCGAGCTCGCTGCCACCACCACCCTGGCCGGCGTGCGGACGTTCGGGGTCGGCGCCGCCGGCACCGCATGGCTGGAGGACGGCCGGGGCGATGCACTCTGGGAGGCGGCGTCCGAGCTGGGCACGGTCGTGGTGCCGACGATCTTCACCGACCGGCTGCCGCAGCTGCGTGCCCTGATCGACCGCCACCCGGCGGTGACGGTCGCCCTCGACCACTGCGGTTTCCCCGACATGGCCCCACCCGAACGGCGCGACGACCTGCTTGCGCTCGCCGAGCTGCCGGCGCTGCACCTCAAGGTCACGTCGCACAACCTCCACCAGGCAGACGACCCGGCGGCGTTCCTGGATCGCGTCGTGGAGGTCTTCGGCGCCCATCGGCTCGCCTGGGGCTCCGACCACCCGCAGCACCAGTCACTGACCTACCCGCAGATGGTGGCGCTCGCCCGCCAGGCCTGCCGCCACCTCTCACCTGACGAGCAGGACGCGTTCCTCGGTGGCACGAGCCGCCGCCTCTGGTTCGAAGGAGCCACCGCCGATGCCCGCTGACCCGCCGTTCGACCTCGCCCAGATCGACCGCCTGCTGACGACCACGAAGGCGGTGCGCCGCCGGCTGGACCTGAGCCGCGCGGTCGATCGCGCGCTCGTCGTCGAGTGCATCCGCCTCGCCACCTACGCGCCCAACGCGTCGAACGCGCAGGAGTGGCACTGGCTCGTCATCGACGACCCCGACGTGCGCGCCGCGGTCGGCGAGCAGTACCGCAAGGTCACGGTGCCCGCGGTCGAACCGATGCTCGCCCGCAAGCTCGCCGACGGCGACGAGGCGGGCGCCCGCATCTCGCGCTCGATCCTCTACCTCGCCGAGCACATGGGCGAGGTGCCCGTGCTGGTCATCCCCTGCTACGACGTCGAGGCGGCCCACGAGCGCTATGGCCGGCTGCGCGGCGAGGAGTTCGCCCCGCACCGCATGGAGCCGGGGATGTACGCGTCGATCTACCCGGCAGTGTGGAGCTTCCTGCTCGCCGTGCGCAGCCGCGGGCTCGGCTCGGTGCTGACGACCGCCCACCAGATCGACCAGCCGGCGATGGCCGACATCCTCGGCATCCCCCACAGCTGGGACCAGACGGCGATCCTGCCCGTGGCCCACACGACCGGCGGTGACTTCGTGCCCTCGCCGCGCACACCCGTCGACGACTTGATCATCTGGAACCCGCGAGGAGCGCGATGACCACCTACGAACCTGAACTGCTGGAGTTGCCCGAGGGCGCGGACCTCACCGACGTCTTCGAGGCCCGCGGCCTCGGCGACGGCCTGCCACTCGTCGCGCCGACAGCCGAGCGAGTCGCGACGATGCTCGAACACGCCACCGGTGACGCCGACGAGGTGCTGTTCACGCTGCAACCGCGATCAGGGATGGTGACCCGACGGATCGCCGCGATCAACGCGGTGATGGCCGGATGCAAGCCCGACGTGTTCCCCGTGGTGCTCACCGCGCTGCGCGCGCTCGCCCGTCCCGAGGTGAACCTCCGCGGGGTGAACGCCACCACGCATCCGGTCGCGCCGATGATCATCGTCCACGGCGAGGTGGCTCGCACCGCCGGCTTCCACGCCGGGGTCGGCTGCTTCGGACCCGGCAACCGCGCCAACGCGACGGTCGGCCGGGCGGTCCGCCTCGTGCTGCTGCACGTCGCCGGCGCCAAGCCCGGCTTCGGCGACGCCGCCACCCAGGGCCAGCCGGCGAAGTACACGTACTGCGCGGCGGAGAACCTCGCCGAGTCCCCGTGGGAGGGCTACGCGCTGAGCCGCGGCGTCGACGCGCCGAGCGCCGTCACCGTGCACTGTGGCGAGGGGCCGCACAACGTGCACGACCAGGAGGCTGGCGGCGAGCCGCGGCTGATCCTCGACAAGATGGCATCGGCGATGTCCACGCTGGGGATGAACAACGCGCCGATCAGCCAGGCCGAGTACTTCGTGATCCTCGGGCCCGAGCACGCGGCGAGCCTGGCCCAGCGGGCGTTCACCCGGCGCGACGTGCAGTCGTACCTCTTCGACCGGGCGCGGTTGCCGGCCGGGCTGTTCCGCCGCCACTTCAGCGAGCTGGCGTGGGCGCAGTGGATGAAGAGCGTCGCCGACGACCACATGCTCCCGATGACCGCCGAACCCGACAACATCCGCGTGCTCGTCGCCGGCGGGCCCGGCAAGCACTCCCACCTCGTGCCCTCGTGGGGCATGACCCGTAGCGTGACGCTGCCCGTCGAGGGCTGAGAGGAGTTCCGCCATGACCGCGACCGAGACCTCCACGATGGTGTACCTGCCGGACTCCGCTCCGGGGCTGGATCCCATCGCGCTCGCGCCCTCGCCGGCGTCGCTGGCCGGGTTGCGCATCGCCGTGCTCGACAACGGCAAGCCCAACGCCGTCGAGGTGATGACCCGCGCCGCTGAGACGCTGGCCGCCCGCACCGGCGCGACCGTCTCCCTCGTGACGAAGAAGGGCCCGAGGGGCATGTCGGCGAACGCAGCCATCCCCGTCGCCGAGGACATCTTCGAGCGCCTGCTCGCCGAGTCCGACGTCGTGATCACCGGGTCCGCCGACTGCGGCTCGTGCACCGCCTACTCGGTGCACGACACGATCGAGCTCGAGCGCGCCGGCAAGCCCGCTGTCGTCGTGACCACCACGAAGTTCGAGCCGATCGCGTCCACGCTGTCGGCCAGCCTCGGCCTGCCGGGCACCCGCCGCCTCGTGCTGCCACACCCGATCGGCGGCACCGACGAGCCCACCCTCCACGAGTGGGCCGACGCCGCCGCCGACCGCCTGATCGCATTGTTCACCGGCCGCACGTGACGGGGGGTGCCGACCGCCAGGGGAGGGTCCAGCATCACGGTTGCGGGGTCACCCAGATGTGCCCGCACGCTCGCGGTGTCAGGTGAGTCCCAGCACTCGCCGGAGGTTGCCGCTGAGGATCGCGGACTTGGCCGTCGCGTCGAGCTGTGACGCGAGGAGTTGCTCCAGGGGGTAGCTGCGCCGGTAGGCGAGGGGCACCGAGTACATGTCGGTGCCGAACACCACGCGCTCGTGGCCGAAGCGAGCGACGAAGTGCTCGACGAAGTCGAACGAGTACACGAGGCTGGTGTCGAACACCAGGTTCGGTGCGTCCGCAGCGGCGCGCGTGATCTCCTTGGTCCGCTCGAACCCGGAGAACCCGTCGAGCACGACGATCGTCGTGTCCGGGACCGTCTCGGCCAGCTCGACGATCTTCCACGGCGCCTCGTCCGCGGCGTCGGCATAGCTGTGCACGAATGGCACCAGCCCGACGGCCGCGGCCTCGACGATCAGCCGCTCGACGAGCGGGCTGTCGGTCGAGACGCCCTGGAAGCGGGTGTGAAAGCTGACCCCGACGTGGCCGAGATCGCGCCGGATTCGTTCGAGCTCGGCGATCGAGCGATCGCCGTGCAGTGGCTCGACGATCCCGACCGCGGCGACGAACCGGTCGGGATGGCGGTCGCGGTAGGCCGCGATCGCGTCGTTGACCGCCGACGTGTCCGCTTGCCCGTCGGGGCGGAGGTACTCGTGGGTCGGGATGACCACGGACTGGTCGACGCCGTTGTCGTCCATGATCGCCAGGCGGGCCGCGACCTCGTCCGGATCGTCGCTCCAGGAGAGGTCGGGCGTGAAACGCACCGGCCCGCTGTCGGCGGCAGACGCCATCAGCGACGGCACGGAGCCGACGTGGTGGTGGCAGTCGATGATGTGGAACCCGTCGCGCGCCATGCGTCCCCTCCGGCTCGGCTCGCCTGCAGTCTGACCCGCCGCGCGAGGCTCGCGGGTGATGAGCGCAGCCGGCCTGCTGATCGTGGCAACCAAGTGCAACCAGCCGCCCCGCGAAGAGGAATGGGAGGCCTGGTACGACGACGTGCACCTGCCCGACCTGCTCGACGGCTGGGACGGCGGCGACGGCCCGACCGTCGCCACGCGCTGGGCGCTGTCGCGCAAGCCGGAACCGGGGATGCCAGGCATCGGCTTCTCTCACGTGACGATCTACGAGTTCGCCGGCGACCCGACCGCCGCCGCCCGCCACCTCGCCGCGCGCCAGTCGCAGCTGCACACCGACGGACGCGTCCACCCGACGCACGCGGTCGTCGACGCCGCCGTGTTCGTCGCCCACGGGCGCTGGAACGCGAAACCCGATCCGTCCGATGCGCTGCGCGGTCACATCCTCGCCCATGTGTTCCCGAACGACCCCGACCTCGAGCAGGAGTGGGACGCGTGGTACGACGCCCAGCACCTCCCGGACATGATGGCGAGCGGCGCGTTCGCGGCGGCGACGCGCTGGCAGCGCGCACCGCGTCACACGGTGGGCCCCAACCACCTCACGCTGTACGACGTCGCGCTCGACTCGATCGACGAGGCGGTGGCCCGCTCTGCTGCGGTGATGCCCGACCTGATCGCGGCGGGCCGCAAGCACCGCGCGCACACTGGCGCGATGACACTGACCCTCGTGCCGAGCGGCCGCCACGGTGGCGCCGGCTATCGCCCTCGCTGAGATCGGACCACCCGTGAAGTACTTGATCCAACACCCGGAGCCGATCGGCGTCGACGTCGACCTGTTCGCCGCCGGCGACGTCGTGCCCGTCGCCCGTGCCGTGGAGGCGGCGGGATGGGACGGGCTCGCATTCACCGAGCACCCGGCGCCCGGCCACCGTTGGCTCGCTCAGGGCGGCGGGCACCAGACGCTCGATCCGTTCGTCGCTCTCGGCGCGGCGGCCGCGGTCACCGAGCGGATCACGCTGCTGACGTACCTCGCTGTGATCCCGTACCGCAACCCGCTGCTGCTCGCAAAGGCCGCGGCGTCGGTCGACATGATCTCGAAGGGTCGGTTCGTGCTCGGCGCGGGCACCGGCTACCTGAAGGGCGAGTTCTTCGCGCTCGGCGTCGACTTCGACGAGCGCAACGAGCTGTTCGACGAGGCGTTGGAGGTGATGCCGCTGCACTGGAGTGGCGAGCCGTTCAGCTACCAGGGCAAGCACTTCAACGCCCGCGACATCGTCGCTCGGCCGTCGCCGCGGCGCTCGATCCCGATCTGGCTCGGCGGCAACTCGAAGCTGACCCGCCGCCGCGTCGCCCAGAAGGCGCAGGGCTGGATGCCGATGCCCGGCCCGCCGGAGATGGCCGCGACCACGCGGACCGCGCACCTCGGAGGCCTCGACGAGGTCGCCGCGGCGATCCGGGACGTGACGGAGCAGGCCGGGGAACGCGCCAGCGAGCTCGACTTCGTGGTGCTCTACACCGACGACTCGATCCTGCGGCCAGACGTCGACGTCGAGCGTCATCGTGACGCGCTCGGCGCGATCCGCGATGCCGGCGCGACCTGGGTGTCATTTGCCTGGGACTTCACGTCCGAGGCGGACACGCTCGCGTTCGTCGACGGCTTCGCCGCGACCTACCTCGGCGGCGACCGCATCTGAGCGGCGCGAGGATCGAGCGATGTTCGATCGCTACCTTCGCTACGCCGAGCTGACCGAGGCGGTCCAGGCTCTCGCCGCTGACCACCCCGACCTGGTCGCGCTCGAGAGCTACGGCACCTCGCACGAGGGCCGCAACCTCTGGCTGCTGACGATCACCGACAGCTCGACCGGCGAGCACGACACGAAGCCGGCGCACTGGGTCGACGCCAACATCCACGCGACCGAGCTGACCGGCAG
>CAZMGD010000120.1:0-12217 GCA_964565705.1 uncultured Ilumatobacteraceae bacterium
GTGAGCCGTCAACCGCCGAAGCCGCGGTAGAAGCGCTCGAGGGGGCCGATGCCGAACATCCGCTGCCACCACGCGCCGAGCGCGATCGCCCCCACCCAGAACACTCCGGCGAACGCCAGCGCGGCGCCAAGGCTGAACGGTTGCACCCAACCCGACCACTCCACGACACCGTGGAACACGAAGATGTGCAGGACGTACAGGCTGAGCGTCAACTGACCGGCGCGCTGCAGCGCGACGGTGATCGGATGGTGTGGGGTTCGCTCGGCGACCCAGGAGACCACACAGAACGCGGCGATCGACGAGCCCAGGGTCCCCACGGTGTACAGGAGTCCGCGATCGAAGGGCCGAGTCGACAGGATCACCGCCCAGCGACGGTCGTCGGCGTGTACGGAGGAGAACGCTGGGGCCAGCATCGCGTTCAGTCCGTAGGTGACAGCGACCGCGCCGACTCCGGCGACGAGCAACGTGGGCCGCAGCCGCCCCAACCGGGGCAGGTGACGACCGAGCACCATCCCCGCGCACAAGAACGCGAGCCACGGCAGCAACGGGTGGGTGTGGCCGACGAACGTCCGCAGCAGCAGGTTGCGCGGTGAGTCCGGTTCGGGATCCAACCACCGGGTGGAGCTGCCAGCGACGTCACGGTCGACACGCCACCCGGCGATGGCGGCCCCGGCGAGCGCCGCGGCAGTGCCGATCGCGACCAGCCATCGCGTCCGCAGTGTGAAGATCACCGCGGCGAACATGAAGTACGCGCCGTAGAAGAAGATGATCGTGCCGCTCCAGATCCACTCGATCACGAAGCCGCCGGCGTAGAGCAGGAAGCCCCGCCGGAACAGGCGCCACCGCTCGATCGTGACCGCCGCCCGGTCGCCGCTGGCTCGGCTGCGGTTCGTCATCAGGGTCACGCCCATGCCCGCGACGAGGACGAACGTCGCGGCGAAGCGCGTGCTCAACACACCGTCCCACGGGTGGAAGAGCCGATCCCAGAACGTCGGCGGGTTCGCTGTCTGCCCTCCGTTGAGGTAGCCGTGGTAGTTCATGACGACGACCCCGATCAGCGCTGTCGCTCGGGTGACGTCGAGGCCGATGATCCGGCGTGCACCACTGCTCGTCCGCCCCGCCGGGTCGTGGTCGAACCCCCGCTCGATGGTCGTCGTCACACCCACACGACCTCGTCGGCGATGGTCGCGATCAGCGGTCGCTGCAGGTCGAGCAGATCGCCGACCGCTGGCAGCGGACCGCCGGCGGGAACGAACAGCATCGTCGAGTGCATGTGCGACGGTTCCAGCATCGCGAGCCGGCGCCGAGCGAAGTGGAACGGGCTGCGTCCGTCGTCGAGCGGAGCGACGCCGTGCGTGCTGCCTGCGCCGGCGACCAGTAGCGTCCCGTCGTCGGGGACGACCGCACCTCGGTAGCCGGCAACGCTCCCGCCGCGCACCGGTCGCACGTCGATGACGTCGGCGGTGAGCTGCAGCATCGACTTGTCGCCGTGCCACAGCGCGGTGCCCGAGCGGACCCGGATCGGGCGCTGCCCGGCGACGTCGACCAGGCGCTGCTGCGCTGGGGGAGCGAGATGGCTGACCCACAGTGATCCCGGGGGCAGCAGCGTCAACCATCGCATCGCCTCCCCGAGCCGCTCGTCGTCGGAGCCCGCCAGGGGCAGGTGGAGGCCGAAGCCAACGACATCGAGCCCGTGGGTCGCGCAGCACGCCAGCACACCGTCGAGGTCGCCGGGCCGTGCACCGAAGCGTTGCATGGAGCTGGCCAGCTTGACGATCACCCGTCCGCGCCATCCACGCGCGCTGATCCGATCGACGTGCACGGTCGATCCCACCGTGAGGACCGTGCCCGCGCGAAGTCCCCCGGGCACGTCGAGGGTCGGGGTCAGCACCACTGCGGTTCGATCGACCGGGACGTCGGCAGCCTCGAACACGGTGCCAACAGCGATCTCGTCGCCCAGCGCGGCGGCGTGGCTCATCAGCGCCCGTCGTCCGAACCCGTATCCGTTGCCCTTCACGACCGGGACCAGACCCACGGTCGTGGCCGCGGTGGTGTCGACGTGGGTGTGCCACGCCCGCTCGTCGACCGTCAGGCGAACCGTCACGGCCGGCGACCCTACCGGCGAGGCGATGCCCGCTGACCGCGCTCGATCCGCGGGACGAGGGGCCCCAGGCGACGCGCGGTGACCACTCCGCGCCACACGCCGGCGCCGTAGGCGGCCCGATCCGTCGTGCGCAGCGCGATGTAGCGGACGGGGTCGAGGCGTGGATGGCGAGTGGTCCACTCGATCGCTCCAGGCACGACCGCTGCAACAGCGACGGCCCAGCGGAGGCGACGCGACACCAGCGCGCCGAGCAGCGCGAACGGCCACCAGACGCTGATTGTTGCATCTGCAAGCTGAAGTCCGGCATGCATCGTCGTGGCCGATGCAACCCGCATCGCCGCAGCGGGCGCGACCGCTCGGCCGGTGAGAGAGCGTGCCAGGCGGGCGGAGCCGGCCAGGCCGAGCGCTGCGGCGGTGACGAGGTGACCGCTCGCGCCGCTTGCCCATGCGGCGATGCTCCAACCAGTCAGACGTGCGGGAGCGACCGATCCGGGGTGCCGTTCGTCGAGCACTGCAGCGGCGCTGCCGTAGGACGCGCGCTGCTGGGCCCAGTCACGGAGCGACGGGCGTGGGGCGTGTGTGGCCGCCGCCCGTGGTTCATATCGGCACCTCCAGCCAGCATCGACGAGCCGCCAGATCAGGTCGACATCCTCTCCGAAGCGCAGCGATTCGTCGAAGCCGCCGACGGCCCGGAGCACCTCGGTGCGCAACAGCAGCACGGCCGTCGGCACGTAGCTCACCCGTGACCCGGGGCGGACGAGAGCCGGGGCCACCCCCATGTCCAGGGGTGAGCGCACCGCCTCGTAGCGGAGGTACGCACGGTTCGACGTGGACTCGGGGGGACGGATGCGGGGGGCGACGGCAGCGACCTGGTCGTCACCGAAGTGGTCGAGCAGCATCCCGATCGCGTCGGGCTCGATCCGGGCGTCCGCGTCGACGAACAGCACGAACGGTGTGGTGACCCGTCCCAGCGCTGCGTTGCGCGCACCAGCAGGCCCTCGATTCTCCGGCAGGCGCATGATCTCGGCCCCGGCGATGGGGGGGCACGGCGAGGGTGAGGCGTCGTCGACCACCACGCTCCCGCCGAGTCCGTCGAGTCGGGCGACGAGTGCTTCGACCGCGCCCGAGGGCTCACCGTGGACCGGGATCACCGCCGTCACGTCGTGGAGCCCCGGTGTCCCCGAAGTTGGGAGCGGGTGCAGCGCGCCGGCCGCCACCAGCCGTCGGGTGAGGGCGCCGTGGCCCACCGGTGGCGGCGAGCCCTGCTCCAGCGCGTCGAGCACCGCGGCGCCGGCCGCGGTGACCCGGAAGAGCGTGAGCGGCGACCCGGCAAGCACGGTGCGGGCGTCGAGCCGGCGCCAGGCCGGGTCGCGCACGAACTCGACCTCGTCGGCGACCGGCGTCACGCGCGCCATTCGTCGACGGCCGCGATGAGATCCATCACCATGCGCGTGAGCAGCACGCGGCCGTGCGTGGGGTTGGCGTCGGCCGGGTCGCCGAGCACGCCGCTCGGGCTGACGGTGCGAACGCCGTCGCGGCGCAGCGCCGGCGCGAGCTCAGCGATCGGCTCGGTGCGGCCGGTCACCGCCCGATCGACACGGACCAGGCGCGGCGCGATCGCGAGCATCAACGATGTCTCGGTGTGACCGGCGTGCGCGTCGCCGTCGGGGATCCGTGGCCACCAGCACAGCACGCGCCGTCCCTCGGTCGCGGCGATCTCCGCTGCCCGGGTTGCTGCCGCGTGATTCCCGCCGTGGCCGTTCACCAGCACGACCCCGGCGGTCCAGTCAGCGGACCGGATCAACTCGACCAGTACCTGCGTCGTGACGTCGGTGCCGATCGAGAGGGTGCCGGGGAACTGGGCGTGCTCGCCGCTCGCGCTGACGGCGATCGGCGGAGCGATCAGCACCTCGCCCGCCTCGAAGCCGTCGGCCAGGCCCTCGGCGATCGCGATCGCGACCCGCGTGTCGGTGTCGAGCGGCAGGTGCGGTCCGTGCTGCTCGCACGAGCCGACCGGCACGGCGACGATCGGCTGCCGAGCACGCCCGTGCAGTTCCGGCCACGCCACCGACCCCAACGCGTTGCGCATCGCGTCGAGGGTAGTGGTCGCACGATGCGTCGCCGGTGGGATCGGCACGGCTCGGTACGCTGCCGGCGCACGCGCGCCTGAACGAGCGCGGGCCCACCGCCGGCGCGTTCGGCGAGCGCTGGCCGTTTCGGCGCGCCGGAGTGATCAGCGGCGGCGCTTGGCGAGTGCGACGATCCCGCCCGCCAGGCAGACGAGCCCGCCGAGGACCACGACCGGCAGCCCGGGCCCGACGGACGCGGCATCGTCGAACACGTCGCGAACATCGTCCACGCTGGTGGTCACGTCACCGAAGTCACCGAGACCGGCGATGACGACCACCGAGGCGAAGATCACCGCCAGGATCGCGATCACGAACACGCGGCGGGCGGCGAAGAACGTGATCGCGAAACCGATGAGCACCGCGGCCAAGAACGTGAAGAACGGGCCGTCTTTCACGTTGCCGTCGCCATCGCTCGAGAAGCCGTTGAAATCGGTGCCGAGCACCGAAAACCAGTTCAGCAGGCAGCCGAGGATCACCAGCGCGCCGCCGACGAGCAGCAATGCGGCGGCGATCGGGACCGGCGGTCGCGGTGGCTTGGTGACGACGGGCTGGTAGCCGTACGTCTGCGGCTGACCGTACGCAGGGGGCGTCGGCTGTCCGTGACCGGGCGCGGCAGGCGCGGCAGGCGCGTACGGGGGCGGCGGAGGGCTCGGAAGCTGGCCAGCGGCGTGAGCCGAACCGAACGGCCCTGCCGGCGGCGGTGCCGGCGGTGGCGGTGGCGGCGGCGCGACCCCGTAGGGCGGCGGCGGGATGGGACGGTCGTCTGGGGTGTTGCTCATCGTCGATTGCCCGATCGGTCGAGGTCAGCGCATCAGTATGCATCGTCACGCAGGGTGAGCGATGCCCATGCAGTTCTCAGGAGTCCTCAACAGCGCCTTCAGCTTCGTCGGTGATGGTGGCAGGGCGTTGAAAGGAGCAACCACCACATGAAACCTCGCTCACTCGCCATCCTCGGCGTCGGGATGGGCCTCGCCGCCGGCGGCGCGACCGCTGTCGTGATCGGCGTGCCCGGCGGCGTCGGCGCCGCATCACCGGCCGCAATCGCCGTCAGTGACGATGGCGTCACCACCACAACGACGGCCGACGGTGCCACGGCGCCCGACACATCGACCGACACCTCGACGGGTGGCACGGGCGCAACCCGGCCCGATCGCGGCGAGCGCGTGACCGAGGCGCTGCAGCCGCTCATCGACGACGGCACCTTGACCCAGGCCCAAGCCGACGCCGTCATCGCCACCCTCGAGGACATCGCACCGTTCGGCGGTGGTCACGGTGGTCACGGTGGCACCGGTGGCGGAGGGTACGGCAGACGTGGCGGGGTGAGCCTCGACAGCGCGGCGACGACGCTCGGTGTCAGCGCCGCCGATCTGCGCAGCGCACTCGCCGACGGCAAGAGCATCGCCGACGTCGCGACCGAGCAGGGCGTCGACCTGCAGACCGTGATCGACGCGCTGGTCGCGGACGCCTCCGCGCGGATCGACCAGCAGGTGACCGACGGCAAGCTGACCGTCGAGGAGGCGGCGACCAAGAAGGCCGAGCTGACGGAACGGATCACCGAGGCCGTGAACCAGGCCGGCGGGTTCGGCGCGGGGATGGGCGGTGGGTCAGGCGGCCCCCACGGTCAGCGCCCGACCGATGGCGACACGCCGCCGACGACGTCGGACGCGTCCCCGGACACGACGACCGGCGGCTGAACGCCTGCTCCCGCCCGAGGGCGGTCGGTGCCATCTCGCCGGCGCCGGCCGCCCTCCGTCGCGTCCCGGGTTGTGCTCGACCGGGCCGTGCACCATCCTCGTCGGGTGGCAGCTCCCGTCGACGCAGGGCCCGTGCTCACGCGGCGGTTGCTCTGGCTGCTGGCCGCGGCGACCGGGATCACCGCCGCCAACCTGTACTACGCCCAGCCACTGCTGCACACCATCGCCGACGACTTCGGCGCCAGCGAGGCGGCGACGGGCCTGATCGTGACCGGTTCGCAGATGGGCTATGCCGTCGGCCTCGCGTTCATCGTGCCCGCCGGCGACCTGCTGGATCGGCGGCTGGTGGTGCCTCGGATGCTCGGTGGCGCCGCCGCCGTGCTGCTCGTCGCCGCTGCCGCTCCGCAGCTCTGGGTCCTGATCGTCACCGCGACCCTGATCGGGTTGCTCGCCGTCGTCGCCCAGCTGCTCGTGCCGCTCGCCGCCGAGCTCGCCTCCGATGGTCAGCGCGGCCGAGCCGTCGGCACCGTGATGAGCGGGCTGCTGCTCGGCATCCTCCTCGCCCGGACCGTCTCCGGTGTCATCGGCTCGCTCGCCGGGTGGCGCGCGGTGTTCGTGGTCGGCGCGGCAGCGACCGCGACGCTGGCGGTCGTGCTCCGCGTCGCCCTCCCCGCCGAACGGCCTCGGGAGGCGGTGGCCTACGGTGACATCCTTCGCTCGGCGGTCCGGTTGGCCCGGGATGAGCCGGAACTGCGTCGATCGGCGGCCCTCGGCGCAACCGTGTTCGCCACGTTCAGCGTGTTCTGGACGACCGTCGCGTTCCTGCTCGGCGACGCGCCGTTCGACTACTCGGATTCAGCGATCGGCCTCCTCGGGCTCGTCGGTGCGGCAGGCGCCCTCGTCGCGATGGCGGCCGGTCGCCTGGCCGACCGCGGTCTCGCCCGCCCCGGTCGTCTCGCGGCAGGGCTGTGCCTCGTGCTCGCGTTCGGCGTGCTGTGGCTCGGTCGGTCCTCGATCGCGTTGATCGTGATCGGCGTGCTGGTGCTCGACGTCGGTGTGCAGGGTGCGCACATCCTCAACCAGTCCACGATCTACGAGCTCGCTCCCCAGGCCCGGAGCAGGGTCAACGCGGTCTACATGACCAGCTACTTCCTCGGTGGCGCGCTCGGTTCTGCGGCCGGCGCCGCAGCGTTCGAACGCGGCGGCTGGGGGTGGACGTGCTCGCTCGGCGCGGGTCTCGGCGTGCTCGCGGTGCTCGTCGCCGCCCGCCGCCCCGGCCGGCGAACACCCCCTCCGTAGGATGGGTGTCGGGATGACGCTCTTCGACGTGGAACCAGCCGACGACCGGGGCCTGAACCCCGATCAGCTCGACGCGGTGGTGCACACGGGCGGTCCCCTGCTGGTGGTGGCCGGTGCGGGATCCGGCAAGACCCGCGTCCTGACCCACCGCATCGCCCACCTCATCCACCAGGGCGTGCATCCGATGCGCATCCTGGCGATCACGTTCACGAACAAGGCGGCGGGCGAGATGCGCGAGCGGGTCGCCGCGCTCGTTGGCGCGGTGGCGCAGAGGATGTGGGTGTCCACGTTCCACTCGGCCTGCGTGCGGATCCTGCGGGCGGAGGCCGACGTGCTCGGCTACCCGCGCAACTTCAGCATCTACGACCAGGCCGATGCCCAGCGCCTCGTCGGCTACGTGCTGCGCGACATGGGCCTCGACCAGAAGCGCTTCACGCCCCGCGGCGTGCACGGCGTGATCAGCAACTGGAAGAACGAGCTGGTGCTGCCCGCCGAGGCCGCAGCTCGAGCGGCGAACCCGTTCGACCGCAAGCACGCCGAGGTGTACGCGGACTACCAGGCCCGCCTGCGCAAGGCCGGGGCGATGGACTTCGACGACCTGCTCGTGAACGTCGTCGTGCTGTTCCGTGATCACCCCGACGTGCTGCACGAGTACCAGGAGCGCTTCGAGCACATCCTCGTCGACGAGTTCCAGGACACGAACACCGCTCAGAACGAGATGGTCCTCCAGCTCGGCGCCAGCCACGAGAACGTGACGGTCGTCGGCGACACCGACCAGTCGATCTATCGCTTCAGAGGTGCGGACTTCCGCAACATCATGCAGTTCGAGGACGCGTTCGAGGACGTGACCACGGTCGTGCTCGACCAGAACTACCGCAGCACCCAGAACATCCTCGACGCGGCGAACGCGGTGATCGCCAACAACGCGGGACGCAAGCCGAAGCACCTGTGGACCGACCAGGGGGCCGGCGAGCAGATCGTCCGGTTCCACGGCGAGGACGAAGGTGACGAGGCGACCTGGGTCGGGCGCCGCCTGCGCGACCTGCACGAAGGCGGCCGCGACTGGCGCGAGATGGCCGTCTTCTACCGCACGAACGCCCAGAGCCGGGTGATGGAGGAAGCGCTGATGCGCTTCGGGGTGCCGTACAAGGTCGTCGGCGGCACCCGGTTCTACGACCGGCGCGAGGTCAAGGATGCGATGGCCTACCTGAAGGCGATCGTCAATCCTGCCGACGAGGTCAGCGTGAAGCGTGTGCTCAACGTGCCCAAGCGCGGCGTCGGCGATGCTTCGATCGCCCGCCTCGACGCGTTCGCCACGGCCGAGGGGATCACGTTCACCGAGGCGGCGCGGCGCGGCGCCGAGGCCGGCGTGTCGGGCCCCGCGGCGCGTGGCCTTGCCGCGTTCACCGACCTGCTCGACCGGCTGGGGTCGATGGCCGCGACTGGCGAGGCCCCTGGCGACGTGCTGCAGGCCGCGCTCGACGGCAGCGGCTACCTCGCCGAGATGGAGGCCGAGAACTCGGTCGAGGCCCACGGCCGGATCGAGAACCTGTCCGAGTTGGTGGGTTCGGCTTGCGAGTACACGCAGATCGACGAGTTCCTCGAACAGGTCGCACTCGTCGCCGACACCGACGAGCTCGACGCCGACGACCGCGTGGTGCTGATGACCCTGCACTCGGCGAAGGGGTTGGAGTTCCCGGTCGTGTTCCTGATCGGTCTCGAGGAGGGCGTGTTCCCGCACATCCGCGCCCTGACCGAGCCCGACGAGCTCGAGGAGGAGCGTCGCCTCGCCTACGTCGGCATCACTCGCGCCCGCGAGGTGCTGCACCTGAGCCACGCCTGGAGTCGCAACCTGTTCGGCGGCACGCAGTACAACCCGCCGTCGCGCTTCCTCGACGAGATCCCCGCCGCGCTCGTGCGCCAGGAGGGCAACGTGTCCGGGCGCAGCAGCTACGGCCGCCAGTCGATGCGCCAGCGCACGGAGTGGGGCGCAACGCGCGGGTCGGCACCGCCGCCCTATCGCCGCCGGTCGGCGGTCAGCAGCTTCGACCCCGACGACGACGATCGGGATGCGCACCGCGAGCGCGTCGTCGACGCCGCCCTCGCCGCGGGTCGGCGAAGCACGCCACAACCGTCGAACAGCCAGGATCTCGGCCTGAAGGTCGGCGACGATGTCGAACACCCCTCCTTCGGCGAGGGGATCATCGTCGAGATCCGCGGCTCGGGCGACAAGGCAGAAGCGACGGTGCGGTTCCGCGAGCGCGGCACGAAGCACCTCGCCCTCGCCTGGGCGCCACTCAAGAAGCTGTAGCCGGCCGAGCACCCTCACACCCGCGTCGTAGGCTGACGCGCATGCGCACCGTGGTACTCGGGCCTCCACCGGCCGAGCTGGACGCACTCATCGCTCGGCGTCGAGCCCTCGGACAGGACCGCTACGACGAGGTCTGGAAGGGCGAGTACCACATGGCCCCCGCACTGAACCAACGCCACGGCGAGGTCGTGATGGGCTTCGCGTTCGCCGTGCAGCACCACGCCACCCGCGCCGGGCTGGTGTTCACCGACGGCTTCAACCTCGGCGAACCCGACGACTACCGGGTTCCCGACGTCGGTCTGCATCGCGAGTCACGTGACCTCGCGTTCGTCCCGACGGCCGCGCTCGTCGTCGAGGTCGTCTCGCCGCACGACGAGTCGTGGCTCAAGTTCGACCACTACGCCGCGCACGGCGTCGACGAGGTCGTCATCGCCGACCCTGTCGCCCGCACGATCGCCTGGTTCGAGTTGGCCGGCGGCGAGTACCTCCCGGTCGAGCGGAGCGCGCTGCTCGGCATCGACGTCGCCGAGGTGCTGGCCTCACTCGGATGGGCACCCGGCGACGTGCTTGAATCGGGGGCATGAAGGCAGCCCTGCTGATCGAGAGCGCGACCGGCAACACCTGGAAGGCCGGCGAGCGGATCGCCAACGACCTGACCCAGGAGGGGTGGGAGATCGTCGGCTTCGACAGCGTGCGCCGGCCCAACCACGGCGCGATCCAGGCCGCCGAGTTCGTGATCGTCGGCACCTGGGTCGACGGTCTGTTCCTCTTCGGCCAGCGGCCGTTCGGCGAAGCGGCGATCTCCAAGCTTCCGGCGATGCACGGCAAGCAGGCGGCAGTGTTCTGCACGTTCGGTCTCAACCCGCGCAAGACGCTCGACAAGCTCACTGGTGTCGTGTCCGGCCTCGGCGCCGACGTCATCGGCGGCCTCGCCCTGCATCGCGGCAAGATCGACGAGCACGCCGAGACCTTCGCTGCCCGCCTCAGCGACGCGATCGCCCAGAACCAGCCCGCCTGACCGGCGCCATGTCACGAACGTGGTCGACCGGTCGACCAGATCGGTGACGTCGCCGCGGGTGTGATCGATCAGCGGGTCGCGCTGGGGTCGGCGACCCGGCCCTCGAACAGCACCACATCCGACGTCCGGTCGCTCACGGCGGTCACACAGACGTGGACGGATTCCCTCAGCTGGCCTGGCGGAGGTCGATGTAGAGCGTCCTACGGTCCTCCACCTGGGGGAACACGCCGGCGGGTGGCGCCAGCTCCGTGACGTCGATCGTGCGGTCCTCGCAGTCGGTGAACTGCGACGTGCCCTTCACCTGCTCGACGGCGCATTGCTGGGTGCGGTCGGCCGGAAACGCGTAGTACACGTGCCAGCCGGTCTGCGGATCCGACCCCTCGTGGTCGAGCACGATGGTGCGGTCGGCGGTGATCGTGTTCAGACCAGGGAACAAGATCGGACCGTCGTCTTCGATGAGGTCGGCGATGTGCTCGACGTTGCCGACCTGGAAGCGCCGGTCGCCGAGGTTGGTGACCTGCTCCGGGTCGCGCGAGATCAGGTGGGCGATGCCGAACAGCACCAGGCCGAGCACGACGAACACGCCGAGCCCGGCGAGCACGGGTACGACGGCGCGGGCGAAGGGTGTCTTGAGCTCGGGCAGCGGCATGTGGCATCAGTCTGGCCGCTGACCTGGCTTTGTCCCACATGGCAAGCGCGGCCTAGCGTGCCCCCCGATCTTCGAGAAAGGCGCAGGCTCGGATGGACCTCTTCGAGTACCAGGGCAAGCAGTACTTCGCCCGCTACGACATCCCGGTGAGCCCGGGCGGGCCGGCCGACACGGTGGACGAGGCAGTGGCCCAGGCCGACGCTGCCGGCTACCCCGTCGTGGTGAAGGCCCAGGTGCAGGTCGGCGGCCGCGGCAAGGCCGGCGGCATCAAGCTGGCCAACGATGCCGACGAGGTGCGCCTCCACGCCGGGAACATCCTCGGCATGGACATCAAGGGCCACGTCGTCAAGCGGCTCTGGATCGAGCACGCCAGCGACATCGCCGAGGAGTACTACGCCAGCTTCACGCTCGACCGGGCGGCGAAGAAGCACCTCCTCATGCTCTCGGCTCAGGGTGGTGTCGAGATCGAGGAGGTCGCCGAGAAGGATCCCGACGCAATCGTCAAGCTGCACATCGACCCCGTCGACGGGCTCGACCTGGCGACCGCCCGCCAGGCTGCTGTCGACGCCAAGATCCCCGAGCAGGCGCTCGACGGCACCGCCGACATCCTCGTCAAGCTCTACACCTGCTTCACGAAGGGCGACTGCGACCTCGCCGAGATCAACCCGCTGATCCTCAAGCCGACCGGCGAGGTGCACGCCCTCGACGCCAAGGTCAGCCTCGACAACAACGCTGCGTTCCGCCACCCCGAATGGGAGGAGTACGCGGCGACCGAGGAGCTCGACGACCGCGAGCGGCTCGCCCGCGAGAAGGATCTGCAGTACATCGGCCTCGACGGCACCGTCGGCATCATCGCCAACGGCGCCGGCCTGGCGATGAGCACGCTCGACGTCGTCAACCAGGTCGGCGGCTCGGCAGCCAACTTCCTCGACATCGGCGGCGGCGCGAACGCCGACGTGATGGCCGGGGCGCTCGAGGTGATCAACTACGACGAGAGGGTGAAGAGCATCTTC
>CAZMGD010000121.1:0-11719 GCA_964565705.1 uncultured Ilumatobacteraceae bacterium
CCCTGATGGTGGCGACCACCGACGGCGAGACCGACGAGCGCGTGGGCGCGATCGAGGTCGACTCCTCGCGCAGCGGTTGGGTCAGCGCGCCGGCGATCGGGTCGGTGGTGATCGGGATCGCCGCGCTCGCCTACGCGGAAGCGATGCTGGCCCCAGCGAGGCGCGGCCGGATCCGGATCCATCACCTCGTCGGACTCGCGATCGCGGCCGCGGTGCTCGGCGTCGCGATCTACTCGATCGGGTGGGTGATCGGTGCACCCGAACCGCGCGGCATCGGTGCGGTCACCTGCGCGATCACGGCAGCCGTCGCCGCCGTCGCGTACGGCGTCGGGCGGTCGCGGTACACCCGCCGTCGCCAGGCGCGCCGTGCGGAGCAGCACCTGGCCGCGCTGCAGGCCGAAGCCGCACGTCGACAGGCAACCGCGGACAAGCTCGCCGCGAGGGAGGCCGCAACGTGAGTCGTCCACGTCTGGAAGAACTCGTCGCTCTGAAAGAACCGGCGCAGCGACCAGCTGGATCACAGCGATGTGCGGTCTTTCGGATCGGCCCGTTCTTTCAGAGCTGGACATGGTCGTGAGCGCGGATCCGGTGGTGCGCGCGGTGCTCGACGCCGCGGTCGACGCGACGGGTGCGTCGGCGGGCTGGGTGCTCGCCATCGCTGGATCCCGGCTGGAGGCGGTCGCTGTCGCGGGGCTGGAGAGCGGGACGGCCCTCGTCGGAGCCCACGTGGCGATCGGCGTGGGGACGGCCGGCTTCGTGGCGTCGACGGGCAACCCGCTGGCGCTCACCGGCGCCTCCGAGGACGTCCGCCTGACCGACGGGTTCGTGGCGCTGACCGGCCTGCACCCGGCGAGCGTGCTGTGCGTGCCGTGCCTCGGCGGCGACGACGTGACCGGCGTGATCGAGCTGGTGAACGATGCCGACGGCGCGTTCGGGTTCGACGACGTGGAGGTCACGACCGTGCTGGCCCGCGTCGCCGCCGCGGCACTGGCCGCCGAGCATCGGCGGGCCGTGCCCGACCCGTCGTCGTTCACGAGCCGCCTCGAACACCTCGCCCGTGCCGACCCCGGCCGGTACGCCGCCGTCGCGCTGGCGATCGACGCGCTGCTGCCCCGTGCCTGACCGTCGCGCCACCGGCGCCGGCCTGCCGGCGTACGCGCTGGAGTCGGTGCTCGTGCGGGTCGACGACGTCGAGCCGTTGGGCGGGATCACCCCGGAGTGGGCGTGGGGAGGTTCGCGGGGCGAGGGCGTGCGCGTCGCGGTGATCGACAGCGGGATCGACGCCGACCACCCGGTGCTGCAGGGGTGCGTCGAGCAGCAGGTGTCGGTCGAGGTCGATGCCCACGACACGCCGACGGTCGTGGAGCACACCACGGGCGACGACTTCGGGCACGGCACCGCGTGCGCGGGCATCATCCACTCGATCGCTCCGGCGGCGTCGATCGTGTCGGTCAAGGTGCTCGGCCAAGGGCTGAGCGGCAAGGCAGCTGCGTTCCACCGGGGCCTGCAATGGGCAGCGGAGCAGGGCTGCCAGGTGATCAACCTGTCGCTCGGCACCAACCGGCGGGAGTGGGCACTGCCGTTCTACGAGGCCTGCGACGATGCCTACTTCCGCGGCTCGCTCGTGGTGGCCGCGGCGAACAACGTGCTGCGCTCCAGCTACCCGTCGCTGTTCGCCTCCGTCGTCAGCGTCGCCTGCAACCTGACGACCGACCCGATGCGGTTCCACCACAACCCGCACCCGCCGACGGAGTTCCTCGCCCGCGGCATCGACGTCGACGTCGCCTGGCGGGCCGGCGGGCGGCTGCGGGTGACCGGGAACTCCTACGCCGCGCCGCACCTCAGCGGCATCGCCGCGCTCGTACGTTCGAAGCACCCCTGGATGCGGCCGCACCAGGTGAAGGCCGTGCTCAGCGCGACGGCGGCGAACGTCCGCGAGGCGTTGCCGGCCGAGCCGGCCGGGCGGTTCGCGAGCGCGCTGTACGCCAAGGCCAGCGGATCGGTGATCGGCGCCTGAGCGTCAGGCGCTCAGGAACACGTTCAGCGCCGCGGCCAGCTCGACGGGCGCGTCCTCCTGCACGTTGTGGCCGGCCTCGATGGCGACGACCATCGCGTTGCGCACCCGCTGGGGCAGCTCCATGACCACCTCCGGCCGCAGGAAGCCGCGCGTGCCGTGGATCAGGAGCACCGGGTGGCCGAGCTGCTCGAGCGCTGGCCACAGCGCGGTGAACTCCAGCGGGAACGGGGCGCCGGCGGGCAGCGACGTCAGGTGGTGGCGGAACACCCACTTGCCGTCCTCGCGCTGGCGGGTGTTGTGCCAGACCCCGCGCTCCACCGCTTCGCGGCTGTGACCGATGCCGAACGCACGGGCCCGCTCGACGATGTCGTCGGGGCTGTCGAACGCCGTCGCGCCATCGAGGAAGTCGCGCACCGGCGCGGCGTCCCCGACGTTCAGCCCGGGGGAGATGTCGACGAGCACCAGCCGCCGGACCAGGTCGGGTCGGAGGCCGGCGACGGCGATGGCCGTCACGCCCCCGAGCGACTGGCCGACGACGGCCTCGGCGTCGGGCGCCAAGCGCTCGATCACCTCGGCGACGCTGGCCGCGTTGGTCTCGGGCCGGTAGTCGCCGGCGTCGTTCCAGGACGAGCGACCGTGGCCGGGCAGGTCGATCGCCAGCGCCGGCACGCCGAGGGCGAGGATCGTCGCGTCCCAGGTGTGGGCGTTCAGCCCGCCACCGTGCAGGAACACGACCTGGGGATCGCGCTCACCCCAGCACAGCACGCTGAGCGTCGTGCCGTCGCCGGTCTGCACCTCGGTGCGGCGCACGGCCGGTTGCTCGGCCACCGTGATGCCGAACTCGGCGGCCTCGTCGGCCAGGAGGGCGAACTCGTCGGTTGCATCGATCACGGTCGCCGACGGTAGCGGCCTTGGGTACGGTGGCCGCCGTGGGGCAGCTCGACCAGATGTTCCGTCTCGACGGCCGTTCGGCACTGGTGGTCGGGGCCGGCAGTGGCATCGGTCGGGCCGTCGCTGCGGCGCTGGCGGCGTTCGGCGCCGACGTCGTGTGCGCCGACCGCGACGGCTCGGCGGCCGAAGCGGCGGCCACCGCCGTCGGGGGCCGCGCGCTCGTGCTCGACCTCACGGACGCGGCCGCGCTCGAGTCCGCGCTCGCCTCGGTGCCGACACCGCACGTCGCGGTCACGACGCCGTCGGTCAACGTGCGCAAGCGCATCGTCGACTACACAGACGACGAGCTCGACCGAGTCGTCGATCTCAACCTGAAGGGCACGTTCCGCTTCGTGCGGACGATGGGCCGGCGCATGGCGGAGGCCGGCCGGGGCAGCCTGATCGGCTTCTCGTCGGTGCGTTCGCAGACGACCGAGCCCGGGCAGGGTGCGTACGCGGCGACCAAGGCCGCGACCGTGATGCTGTTCCGCACCCTCGCCGCCGAGCTCGGATCGTCGGGGGTGCGGGCCAACGTCGTGGCGCCCGGCGTGGTGGAGACGCCGCTGACGGCACCGATCAAGGCCCAGCCCGAGTGGTACCAGGCCTACGCCGACAAGCCGATCCTGCGCCGGTGGGCCCAACCAGACGAGCTGGCCGGTGCCGTCGTGTACCTGGCATCCGACGCGTCCTCGTACGTCACCGGCACGGTCCTGTTCGTCGACGGCGGCTGGACTGCCGCCGACGGCCGCTTCGACCCCCCAGCCTGACCCCCATCCCTGGTTCTCGGTCGGGATCTGGTCGCTGGAGCGACCAGATCCCGACCGAGAACTCTGGGGGGCACGGGATCGGTCACAGGCTGGTGAGGATCAGGATCACGCCGAAGACGAAGAACATCGCCGCCGACCCGATGCGCAGCACGCGCTCGGGCAGCCGGGCGCCGAACACGTTGCCGATCACGGCACCCAACGTGCCGGCGAGGATGATGCCGATCGTCGCGCCGATCCACGTGAACACCGGGTTGTCCTTGGCGGCGAGCGTGGCAGTGGCGAGCATCGTCTTGTCGCCGAGCTCGGCGACGAACATCGCCAACCCGGTGGACAAGATCACCGACCGATGCGAGGAGGTGGCCGCCTCGACCTCCACCTCGAGCGCCTCCTCCGCCTGCTCAGCCGCTTCGTCCTGCTCGTCCTGCTTCTCCCGCAAGGTCCAGAGCGCGAAGCCGAGGAAGAGGATGCCGCCGACGATCCCGATCGCCCGCGTCGGCAGGGTCGCGCCGAGCAACCCGCCGATGATCACCGAGAGCAGGTTGGTCGTCATGTACGCGAGCGCGACCCCGATCAGCACCGGCGTCAACTTGTGCCGGGCACCGAAGGAGAGGGCCACCATCTGCGTCTTGTCGCCGAGCTCGGCGACGAACACGAGCCCCATGGCGGCGAACATCGATTGCATGGATGATCCGGTCTCCTCGATTCGGCTGACCGGGACTCGGGCGCACGCCTTCGACCACGGGCAGCGACGTGCCTGTCGGTCGAAGGTCTCGCCCGCCTGCTGAGCGCAGGCCGGCCGTCCGGGTGTCATCCACCAGCGTGTCGAACGGCCGTTGGGGGCTACTCCCCTTCGTGGCCGGCATGATAACGGGCGGATTCCGACTCCGGCTTGACAGTTTCACGACGCGGTGGCGAGGATGGTGCAGCCAGTCGGGCCCAGATCCAGATACTGCGCCGCACAAACGCGCGTTAGCAACACAATTGGGGGAGTACATGAGAGCACGACGTCGGATCGCCAGCATGGCGATCGCAGCCGGGTTGCTGGTGGCCGTGGCCGCTTGCGGCGGTGACGACTCCGGTTCGGACACGACGTCGGGCGGTGACGCGACCACGGCGGCGCCGGCGACGACCGGCGGTGGTGACGCGACGACAGCGGCGCCCGACACCACGGCGGGTGGTTCGGAAGGATCCGAGGCTCCGTCGAGCGGTGATCCGATCGTCATCGGCGGCGTCGCTGACCTGTCGTCGTTCCCCGGCATGGCCGAGGGCGCCCAGGCCCGCTTCGACCGGGCAAACGAGGAGGGCGGCGTGAACGGCCGCCAGATCGACTTCATCGGCGTCAAGGACGACGGCCTCGTCGAGGCCAACAACCTCAGCGCGGTGCGCGCGCTCGTCCAGAACGACCACGTCGATGCCGTGCTGCCGATCGCCAGCGCCCAGTTCACGCCGGGGTCCAGCGACTTCCTCACCCAGAACTCGACGCCCTACATCGGCTGGGGCTTCATGCCCGGCTTCTGTGGCGCCGACTTCGGGTTCGGTGTCAACGGCTGCCTGATCAACCCCGACGTGGTGAACGCAGCACTGGTCGAGCCCTCGATCAAGGAGCTCGGCGTCGATCCGTCGGAGGTCAAGGTCGCGATCCAGAGCAACGACGACATCTCCGGCACGTCGGGCAACGCCCTCTACGTGGCCCTCTGGGAGGCCAAGGGCGCCGAGGTCGTGTACACCGACGCCAGCCTCGCGGCAGGGACGACGGACTACACGCCGTACATCCAGGCGATCATGGAGAACGACCCGGACATCGCGCTGATCTCCACGCAGTTCGGTGACTCGATCTCGCTGGTCGGCGGTCTGAACGCAGCCGGCTTCGACGGTCTGATCCTGAGCTACATCAACTATCAGCCGGGTCTGCTCGAGTCGCAGCCGGCGATCGCTGCTGCGCTCGAGGGCTCGTTCGCGATGACCCAGTTCCCGCCGCAGGAGGGTGGTGGCGCGATCGTGGAGCAGATCCTCGCCGACCTGGCGGCCTCAGGGGCCGACGAGTTCCTCTCGACCGGCGCCGCGGTCGGCTGGTGGTCTGCTGACTTCTACCTCGCCGCCCTCGAGGCGTCGGGTGGCGATCCGGCGAAGGTGCCCGACACGCTGAAGGCTGGCTTCACCTATGAGGGCTTCGCCGAGGGCGCCGACGCCGTCTGGCCGGAACTGATCGATGTCGCGCTGCCGTGCCAGGCGATGATGAAGGTCGAGAACGCCGCCTACACCGTGGCCCAGCCGTTCGAGTGCTACGAGAACATCCCGCTCGGGTAGCTCGCTCGCCGCGCCGGGTCTGACACAGCACACGATTCGATGGATAAGTTCCTCAGCCTCGCGAGCAGCGGGGCGATCTCGGGAGCGGTCTACTCGCTGATCGCCGTCGGGTTGGTCCTGACGTACACGGCGACGAAGGTCTTCAACCTCGGCTACGGGGCGATCGCCTACGCCACCGCGTACGTCTACTACCAACTCCACGTCAGCCTCGGCTGGCCGATCGTGCCTGCCGCAGCGGTGGCGATCCTCGTGTTCGCCCCCGGGCTCGGCTGGCTGCTCGACCGCCTGATCTTCCGCAACCTCGCTGGTGCGAGCGAGGCGGCGAAGATCATGGCGACCGTCGGCATCCTGGTCGCGCTGCCCGCGGCGGTGCAGTTCATCGTCGAGCGTCTGATCGTCAACGCGCACTGGGCGCTGGACCTCGGCAACCAGGTGTACATCACTCCCGGCCTCGGCCCGTCGCCGAAGACCACGTGGCTGATGCCGGGCGGATGGGTGCTCGACAGCGATCAGGTCATCGTGTTCGTCACCGCCGTGCTGTGCGCGGTCGGGCTGTGGATCCTGCTCAAGCACACGTCGCTCGGGCTCCGGATGCGCGCCGTCGTCGACCGCGCCCACCTGGCCCAGATGCGCGGCGTCAACCGCACGCGGACCTCGGCGTCGGCGTGGGTGATCGGCACGTTCCTCGCCGGCTTGGCAGGCGTGGTCGGCGCGCCGGTGTTCAACAGCCTCCGACCGAGCAGCTTCACGAGCGCGATGATCGTCGCGATCGCCGCGGCGGTGCTCGCCGGCCTGCGCTCGATCCCGATCGCCGCGCTCGGCGGCGTCGTCATCGGCGTGACCCAGAACCTCGTCACCGGCTATGTCTCCTTCGGCGACAAGGTGCAGGGGTTCAACGAGTCGGTGCCGTTCGTGTTGCTGTTCGGCGGATTGATCTTCCTCAACGTCGATCGGTCGCGGCGCGCCGGCACGGTGTCGGACGACGCGCCGCGGCCCGATCCGACCGCCGGACACAGCGCGTTGCGACGGGTCGTCGCCTGGGCGATCGGCCTCGGCGTGCTGTGCATCTACCTGTTCGCGGTCGCCAACCCGTTCTGGCTCGGCCTGACGACGAAGGGCCTCGCCTACTCGCTCGTGTTGCTGTCGTTCGTCATCGTGACCGGTCTGGGCGGCATGGTGAGCCTGGCGCAGAGCGCGTTCGTGACGGCCGCCGGCCTCGTCACCGGCTTGTGCATCGTGCACTTCGACTCGCCATACCTCGTCGGCGTGCTCGTCGGCATCGCCATCGCGACCGCGCTCGGGGTCGTCGTCGCCCTGCCAGCGCTGCGCCTGGGCGGGCTTCCGCTCGCGCTCGCCACGCTCGCGCTCGCGCTGCTCGGCGACAAGCTGCTGTTCGCGTGGTCGTGGCTGCGCAACGGCAACGAGGGCTGGCCGATCCCCCGTCCGTCGTTGATCCGCACCGACAAGGCGCTCGCCGTGCTGTTGATCGTGTTGATCGTCGGGGTCGCCTGGCTGATCCAGAACATCCAGCGGTCGGCGACGGGGCGGGCGATCGCCGCGGTGCGCTCGGCCGAGTCAGCGGCCTCGTGCTCTGGCGTCTCACCGGTCGCCGTGAAGCTGCTCCTGTTCGCGACGTCGGCTGCCCTGGCCGGCCTCGGCGGAGCGATGCTCGTCACGTTCGACCAGCGGGCGGTGAGCACGAGCTACCCGGCCCAAGCCGGGCTCGTGTGGCTCGCGGCAGTGGTGCTGTGGGGCGTGCGGCGACCGGCAGCAGCGGTCGTGGCCGGCATCAGCGTGTCGGTGTTCCCGGCCTTGCTGCAGAACGGGTTCCACTTCTCGTTCCTCTCCTGGGAGGGAGCGAACTCCACCTACGTCGCCGACCTGCTGTTCGGCCTCGGCGCGATCCAGATGGCGAGCGACCCCGACGGCATCTTCTCCCAGGTGTCGCGCCGGCTCGCCGACCGCCGGGCGGCGCGCAGCGGCGACTCCGAGCTCGAGTCCGTGATCGCCGCCGAGCAGGAGGCGATCACGGAGCAGGTGCACGCCGACGAGAGCAAGCTCGCCGTGCACGCGCACGCGACGACCGAGGCCGTGGAGCCGACCGGGTCGGTCATGCTCGAGGTCCACGATCTCGTGGCCGGCTACGGGGACATCGAGGTGCTGCACGGCATCGATCTGACGCTCACCGCTGGCTCGGTGTGCGCGCTCGTCGGTGCCAACGGCGCCGGCAAGACGACGCTCTGCTCGGTGATCGCCGGGCTGGTCCCGGCCACCTCGGGCACGGTCGTGTTCGACGGGGGCGACATCACCCGGCTCGCGCCGCACCTCCGGGCCAGGCGCGAGCTGCTGGTCGCCCCCGAAGCCCGTGGCATCTTCCCCGGTCTGTCGGTGGAGGACAACCTGCGGATGCGATTGAGCGACGACGAGCTGGTCGCCGTGTTCGATCGCTTCCGCGTGCTCGGTGAGCGTCGAAAGGTCGCTGCCGGCAACCTCTCGGGTGGCGAGCAGCAGTTGCTCACGCTCGCTCCGGTGGTGACGCGCCCGCCGCGGGTGCTCATCGCCGACGAGCCGACGCTGGGACTGGCGCCACTCATCGTCGACCAGCTGATGGGCCTGTTCGACGAGATGCGCAACGATGGTGTCTCGCTGCTGCTGGTGGAGGAGAAGGCCCGCCGGGTGCTCGAGCTCGCCGACCAGGTCGCGTTCCTCGAGCTCGGCCACGTGCTCTGGCTCGGACCGCGCGCCGACGTGGACGAGGACGAGCTCGGGGCCGCGTACTTCGGAGCCGAGCGATGAGCCTCGCCGCGCTCGGTCTTCTCGTCCGCTTCGGCGGGGTCACCGCCGTGGACGATGTCGATCTCGAGATCCCGGACCGCCAGATCGTCGGCCTGATCGGGCCGAACGGTGCCGGCAAGACCACGCTGTTCGACACGTTGAGCGGCGTCACTGCGCCGACCGCCGGCCGGGTGCTGCTCGACGGGGCCGACGTCACCAACCGCAGCGCGACGTGGCGGGCGCGTCACGGCATGCGCCGCACGTTCCAGCGTCAGCAGGCGTTCGGCTGGCTGAGCGTGGAGGACAACCTGCTCGTCGCGCTCGACTGGCACGGCGGCGGTGGCGGCCCGCTCGCCGACTTCGTGGCATTCCCGACGCGCCGCGCGCGCGAGCGGCAACGCCGCGAGCGCGTCGAGGAGGTCATCGAGCTGTGCGCGCTCCATGACGTGCGCCACGAGCCGGCCGGGCAGCTCCCGATCGGCCGGGCCCGGATGGTGGAGCTGGCACGAGCCGTCGTCGACCCGCCGCGAGTGTTGCTGCTCGACGAGCCGACGTCGGGCCTGCAGCACAGCGAGACCGAGCGGCTCGCCCAGATCGTCGTCGCCGCTCGCGATCGGTTCGAATGCTCGGTGGTGTTGATCGAACACGACGTCGGCTTCGTGATGGGCCTCGTCGAGCGCGTGGTCGCGTTGCACCTCGGCCGCGTCCTCGCCGACGGCACACCAGCCGAGGTCCGTGCCGACGCAGCCGTTGCCGAGGCCTACCTCGGCTGACTCATCGATACCCAGAAGGAGAGAGCCATGGAGTTCGGGATCTTCGTCCAGGGCCACGTGCCCAAGGCCCGCGTCGAGCGCGAGGGCCACGACGCCGAGCACAACGCCCTCATGGGCGACATCGAGCTGATCAAGGCAGCCGATCAGCACGGCTGGAAGTACGCGTGGGTGACGGAGCACCACTTCCTCACCGAGTACTCGCACCTGTCGGCGAGCGACGTGTTCCTCGGGTACTGCGCCGCCGTCACCAACCGCATCCACCTCGGATCGGGCATCTTCAGCTTCAACCCGCGCAAGGACCACCCGGGCCGCATCGCTGAGCGGGTCGCGATGCTCGACCACCTGACCGACGGCCGCTTCGAGTTCGGCACCGGCCGCGGTGCTGGCAGCCGGGAGGTCACGGGTTGGGACATCGAGTCCACCGAGCTGACCCGGGCGATCTGGGACGAGGTCGTGCGCGAGATCCCGAAGATGTGGCGCGACGAGGAGTACTCCTACGAGGGCACGTCGTTCAACATGCCGTTCCCGGGCGACAGGATCCCGACCCGCAACGTGCTGCCGAAGATGTGGAAGCCGTCGCACCCGCCGATGTGGGTGGCCGCCGGCAACCCGGGCACCTACGTCAAGGCGGCCCAGATGGGCCTCGGCGTGCTGGCGTTCAACGTCTCGGCGGTCAAGGACATGGCGCCGCTCGTCGCCACCTACAAGGATCACATCGGCGAGGCCGAGCCGGTCGGGGACTACGTCAACGACAACGTGATGATCACCAATGGCCTGGTCTGCCTCGCCGATGGACGCAAGGCCCGTGAGGCGGCGACCAAGATGGGCATCAGCTACCTCCAGAGCCAGGTGTTCTACTACCACGACACGATGCCGACGCCCGAGGGCATGCCGATCTGGCCGGAGCCGTTCCCGGAGCCGACGCTCGACGACATCGAGTTCCGGATCGAGGAGGGCTACCTGCTGTGCGGCAGCCCCGACGAGGTGATCGAGCAGGTCGCCCGCTACCAGGAGGTCGGCATCGACCAGTTGGTCTTCGGCATGCCGCTCGACATGCCCCTCGAGCAGGCGTTGGAGACGATCGAGCTCTTCGGCAAGCATGTGATCCCCGAGTTCGACACGTCGCCCACGTTCCGCAGTGACGGGTTCCGCTACGGGACCGCCTGAACCTCGACCTCACGTTCACGTTCAACTTCACCGAAGAGGGTCTGCCATGCCGTATCCCGAGTCGTTCCACGAGATCGCCCGCCGCGTCAACAACTGGGGGCGCTGGGGCGACGACGACGAGATCGGCACGATCAACCTGATCACGCCCGACGTCGTGCGCCACGCGGCGACCCTGGTGCGCACCGGCAAGACCCTCGCCCTCGGTCTGCCGCTGTCGCAGGCCGAGGGCATCCAGACCGGCATCATCCCCGGGCGGGTCAACCCGCTGCGCACGATGGTCGCGCTCAACTCGGGGATGACGGGCGACCCCGCCGACTTCGCGACCAGCGACGACGTGGTCACGATGGGCCTGCAAGCCGCCACCCACTGGGACGGCCTGGGCCACGCGACCTACGACGGTCGCCTCTACAACGGGTTCGGCGCCGACTCGATCACGGTCGAGGGCGCCACCAGGTGCGGCATCCACAAGATCACGTCGCTGATCTCGCGCGGCGTGCTGCTCGACGTGGCGAGGGCCAAGGGCGCCGACATCCTCCCTGCCGACTACTTCGTGCACGGCGACGACCTCGACGCCGCGGCCGAGATGGCCGGGGTGGAGATCCGCGCCGGCGACATCGTGTTGGTGCGCACCGGGCAGATGCGCCACATCGTCGGGCCCGAGCCGCGCGACCTGTGGAAGTACGCGCTGAACACGCCGGGCGTGACGGTGAGCGTGGCCGAGTGGAACCACCGCCACGACGTCGCGGCGATGGCGACCGACACGCTGACGTTCGAGACGTTCCCGGCCGAGGATCCGGCGATGCTGCTGCCGGTGCACCTGCTGCACCTCGTCGAGATGGGTCTGACCCAGGGCCAGAACTGGAACCTCGAGGCCCTCGCCGCCGACTGCGCGGCTGATGGCGTGTACGAGTTCCTGCTCGACGCCACCCCGCAGCCCTTCACGAACGCGGTCGGCTCGATGGTCAACCCGATCGCCGTCAAGT
>CAZMGD010000122.1:0-11702 GCA_964565705.1 uncultured Ilumatobacteraceae bacterium
GAGCACCTCGTGCACGACGTGGGCGACGTGACGCACGCGCTCGAACGGGCACTCGGGCATCGGGTCGAGGTCGATGCGCCACTCGTCGGGCCGTTCGGTGTCGGCGCGACGCGAGTTCCACGGATGGAACTCGACCGTCGACATCTGGACGGCCCAGATCACATGGGCGAGCTCGGTGACGCACAGCTCGTCGGCGTGCAGCCCGTAGCGCGGGAAGTGGAGGCGCACGGTCTGCAGCCACGGAGGCGCACCGTGGGGCACCCGCTTCTGGTGCACCTTCTCGCCGCTGACGCCGGTCGGGAAGCGGTGCAACATGCACGGGCGTTCGCGGAGTGCGTTGACGATCCCGGGCCCGACGGCGAGGTAGTAGTCGACCAGGTCGCGCTTCGTCGCGCCCGTCGCCGGGAAGTACACGCGGTCGGGGTTGGAGACGCGGACCGTGCGCTTCCCCACCTGCACCTCGACCGACGGCGAGCTCGCTGCCACGGACCGACCGTACCGGTGGGCCGCAGGGCCGGGCAGACTCGGGCGACGATGGACGTGCATCGGGCGATCGAACGCCTGGCCGCCGCGGGTTGCGTGGCATCCGAGCTGGAGGCGGCCGAGCTGCTGCGCGCCAGCGGCTGTGGGCGAGTGCCCGAGGGGTGGGTCCAACGGCGTGAGCGAGGCGAGCCGCTGGCGTGGATCGTGGGCAGCACGACGTTCTGCGGTCGTTCGGTGCGCGTCGATCCAGGCGTGTACGTGCCGAGGCCGCAGACCGAGGAACTGGCCCGCCGGGCGGCCGCGCTGTTGCCGCCGCGGGGCCGGGCGATCGACCTCTGCACCGGCTCCGGGGCCGTCGCCGCCCACGTCCGAGCGGCGCACCCGGCGGCGACGGTCGTCGGCACCGACGTCGACGAGTCGGCGGCGCGGTGCGCATCGCGCAACCGGGTGCCCGTCGTGGTCACCGACCTCGCCGACGCGGTCCATGCGGATGCAACGTTCGATGCGGTGACCGCCGTCCCGCCGTACGTCCCGTCGGCCGAGGTGCGGTTCCTGCCCGCGGACGTGCGCGATCACGAGCCACTCGCCGCGCTCGACGGCGGTCCGGACGGACTCGACCTCGCTGGGCGAGTCGTCGCCGAGGCCGGCAGGTTGCTGCGAGCCGGCGGCTGGCTGCTGATCGAGCTCGGTGCCGACCAGGACGAGCTGCTCCGCCCGGCGCTCCTCGACGCGGGCTTCGGCGCCGTCGAGTGCTGGTTCGACGACGACGGCGACCTGCGCGGGTTGGCCGCGCCCCTGCACCGCGGCTGAACCCAGCGGGTACGGTCGTCCATGACGGAGGCGTCCACACGCACCGCGTTCCGCACCTGCCCGCTCTGCGAGGCGGGCGGCGACCTCCGCGATCGGGCGCCGCGACGTCCGCTCCAACAACTCGTGGATGCGCAACGTCGGCGTGCTGGTGAAGGGCACGCCGGCATGAGCGAGGACGGTGAGCCTCAGGTCAGCAACTCGACCGGCAGCGGGGGCAGCCGGTCGACGCCCTCGGTCAGCGTGGTGATCCACACGTCGGACAGCTCGGCCAGGTACGGCGAGCCGGACTCGATGCGATGCTGCTCGATCTGCAGGGAGCCGTTGCGGTAGATCGCCAGGTCGTAGGGCGGGCCCACGGACAGGTTCGAGCGGGCGGTGCTGACCATCGAGCTGAGCGCGACCTTGACGCCCTTGGTGATGTCGACCCTGGCGCGCACGGCCAGCTCGAGCATCAGGAGGCCGTACTTGCTCTCGCCGATCTGCAGGAACGGCCGCTCGTCGGAGGGGCGGATGTAGTTGCCCTCCGGGTAGATCAGGTGCAGGCCAGGCCGCTCCCCGGCGATCTGCCCGCCGAGGATGAACGTCGCCCCAGCGTTCGATCCCAGCGTGCCCTGGTGCTGGCGCACCACCTCCTGGTTGAGCCGCCCGGTGTACAGCGCGGCCTCGAAGAGGTGGCTGACCGTGGCCAGGCTCTCGTGCTCGCCCTCGACCTGGAGGTCACGCTCGATGAGGTCGAGCACCTGCTGCGTGGTGGCCAGGTTGCCGGCCGACATCAGCACGAACCGGCGATCATCGCCGGCCTCGATCACGTGCATCTTCCGGTATGTGCCGACGTTGTCGACCCCGGCGTTGGTGCGCGTGTCGGAGAGGAAGATCAAGCCCTCCGCGAGGTGGAGGGCGAGGCAATAGGTCACGAATGCTCCCAGCTGGTGATGTGGCTGGCGCATCGTAGGAGGTACGTTCCGGCTCATGGGGAACGCTGAGGGTGTGGACGGGGTGGTTCTGGTGCACGGCGGGCACCACGACCGGAGGTGCTGGCGGTTGATGGAGCCGCTGATGGAGGCTCCGACGGTCGCTGTCGACCTGCCCGGCCGCGGCGAGCGACCGTCGGACGGCGCACCGATCACGATCGACCGCTGCGCGGCCGCGGTGCTGGAGGATGCCGACGCAGCCGGGTTCGACCGGTTCGTGCTCGTCGGTCACTCGATGGGTGGGCTCACGATCCCCCGCGTCGCACTGCGCGCACCCGAGCGGGTCGCGCACCTCGTGTTCGTCGGTGCGCTCGCGCCGCCGGTCGGGCAGAACGTGTCGCAGGCGCTGGGTGTCGACGTCGCGCCCGACCAGCCCGACGAGGCGATGCTGCCGCCGCTGCCCGACGAGCTGTGCCGGGCGCTGTTCGGCAACGACATGACCGACGAGCAATGGGCGATCGCCGGCCAGGGCATCGTCGCCGAGGCCGCGTACCTGTTCCGCGACCCGGTCACGGCCTACCCGACCGGCGTGCCCACCACGTACGTGGGCATGACCGACGACCAGCCGGTGCCACCGGCGTTGGCCGAGCAGATGATCCGGCAGCTGGGCCCCGACGTGGAGTTCGTCCGCGTCGAGGGTGGCCACAACATCATGCTCTCCCAACCTGCCACCCTCGCCGGGATCCTCGACGAGATCGTCGCCCGCCACCAGACCTGATCGCTCAGGTGTCGGGGGGAAGCTCCAACGCTCGCTCGGCGATCAGCCGCTCGACCACGTCAGGCGCCATGCCGAGCAACTCGACGGCGATCTCACGGGTGTGCTCCCCGAGGCGCGGAGCCGGCGTGATCCGTGGCGGCGGCATGGTCCGGGCCAGCATCGCCGGGCCCTCCAGCACGAGCGGGCCGATGTCCGGCTGGTCGATCTCGACGGGGAACCCGCGGGCGACGAGGTGGGGGTCGCGCTCCAGCTCGATGCCGGTCAGCATCGCCCCGGCCGGCACCCCCTGCGCCTGGCAGCGGGCGGCGACATCGTGCTTGTCGAGCCCAGAGGTCCAGGCGGCGATCTGCTTGGCGATCGCCTCGGCCTGCGAGCGGCGCTGATCGAGTTCGAGCTCGGCGTCTGCGGACGATCCCCCCATCGCGACGACGAGGCCGCGCCAGTCCGCGTCGTCGCGGCACGTGATCGCGACCCACTGATCCTCACCGGCGCACGGGAACATGCCCCACGGGCTCGCGCTCTCGTGGCCACTGCCGAGCGCCAGCGCGGTGCCCGGGACGAGTGCCTCGGCCGCCAGCAGGTCCCCGACGGCACCGGCGGCTCCTTCCACCTGGGCGAGCTCCAGGTGGCAGCCGCTCGTGACCCCGCGTTCGCGCCCGATGATCGCGGCGAGCGATGCCACCGCTCCGAGCCGGCCGACGAACTGGTCGGGGAAGATCGTGGCGCCTCCCGCCGGTGCATCCGAATCCGGGTAGTCCCAGAGGCGGAGGATCCCCGACGGCCCGAGCGTGGACGGTCCGTACCCGCGCCAATCGGCCCACGGCCCGGACGAACCCATCAGATGGCTGGAGAACATCACGAGGTCCGGGTTGGCCTGGTGCATCGCGGTGAAGCCGAGCCCGAGGTGGTCCATCACACCGGCCGCGTTGTTCTCCACGGCCAGATCGGACACCCGGGCGAGCGCGAGCAGTGCCCCTCGCCCGCCGCCGGTCTTGGCGTTCACGCCGAAGCCGCGCTTCGAGCGGCTCGAGGACGTGAACGACGGTGTGTTGTACGCCCCGGTCTGCATGCGGATGAAGTCGGGGTAGGTGATCGACTCGATCTTGATCACGTCGGCGCCCTGCTCGGCGAACATCCGGCCGATCTCGACGCCGACGGCGCCGTGGCCGAAGTCCATCACCCGCAGGCCGTCCAGCGGCGCGCCCGGCACACCGTCGCCGCCGGGCAGGCGCTCATGACCGGCGAGGGTGCCCGACGCGACCTCGACGGGCTCGGTCACGCCTGCGGTCGGGCCGACGCGCGTTCCGTCGAGCTCGTAGAACCCCGCGTGCAGATCGCTCACCACGCCCGGGGCGATGGGCTGGGTCACGAACGAACGCCGGGCCCGGAGGTGCCCGTTGGCGAGCACCCCGGCCGCCGGTAGCACGGGCGTGCAGACGATCCCGCGGCGCTGGGCCTCGGCGGCGACCTCCTCCATCTCCATCTCGGCGAAGTGGGCCTCGTACATCGGGTTGAGCACTGCGTCGGCGATCTCGAACCGGCCGACGAAGCCGTCGAAGCTCGGGTCCTGGAGGAACTCCGGCTCGCCCAACCAGGCGCGCATCGCGTGCCACTGGCGGGGGCTGAGGATGATCAGCCGGACGAAGCCGCCCTTGGTGCGGAACACCGGGTACACCGGGCCCGAGCCCTTGCGGCTCTCGACGCCGGTGATGCCGGCCCGCTGCCGGGCGACGCCGTTGGGCATCGACCAGTCCGACATCTGCGCAGCAGCCTCGTTGACGGAGAAGTCGAGCACGTCGCCGACACCGGTGCGCAGGCGCTGGCGCAGGGCGCACAGCACGGCGAACGCGGCGGTGGTCGACGTCGTGTGATCGACGAAGTGGCTCGGCGGCGGCAACGGTTCGCGCTCGGGGATCCCGGCCTTGAACGTCTGGCCAGCGGTCGCCGCGATCACCGGGTCGGTGGCCTGGCGACCGGCGTAGGGCCCGGTCATGCCGTACGGCGTGATCACGGCGAGCACCAGTCCCGGGTCGGCGTCGGCGAACGAGACATCTGCCGGATCGTTGGTGACGACGGCGTCGGCGGACGCGACCAGTTCGGCCAATCCGTCCGTGTCGTCGAGCACGATGCTCCGCTTGCCGGCGTTGCGGAAGGCAAACGCCAAGGAGATGCCGCCGCGCACCGGCGCGTCCGCCCGCGACGGCGCTCCCCCAGCCGGCTCGACCTTGATGACCTCGGCGCCGAGATCGGCGAGCAGCCGGGTGGCGAGCTCACCCCAGGCCGAGGTGCGGTCGATGATGCGGATCCCGACGAGTGGCAGCTCGCGGTCAGGTTGGCTGGTGTCGTTCCCCGTCATGGCCGAACAGGATGACATCCCCGGGCATCACTGGACGGTTCCTGCGGTCGAATCGGGCCCGTTCCGGGCCCGATTCGACCGCAGGTTCGGCCTGGCGGGGGGTGGCGGGGGGTGGCGGGGGTGGTGTCAGGCGTCGACGAGCACGAACATCAGGTCGCACTCGCACGCCTTCTCCCCGTTGACGGACGCGACGCCCGAGCCCTTGCCGGCGCGAGCGGACATCCGTCCGAGCGTGACGGCCAGCTCCAGGGTGTCGCCGGGCACGACCTGGCGGCGGAAGCGGGCGCCGTCGAGGCCGCCGAACAGCGGCAGCTTGCCGGCGAAGCGGTCGTCGCACAGCACGACGTAGGCACCGACCTGGGCGATCGCCTCGCACATCAGCACGCCCGGAAGGGTCGGGCGGCCCGGGAAGTGGCCGCCGAAGAACCACTCGTCGCCGGTGAGGCGCCAGTGGCCCGTCGCCGAGGTGCCCGGCTCCATGGCGACGATCTCGTCGACGAACAAGAACGGCGGCCGGTGCGGCAGGACGTCTGCCGGCGCGGCGAACGAGCTCACGCCACGGCCAGCGCTTCGAGCAGCTTCTTGGGCGTGTCCTTCGGGCTGATCTTGTACCAGGCCTGCTCGATCTTGCCGGTCGTACCGATGAGGAACGCCGAGCGCAAGATGCCCATGTACTTCCGGCCGTACATGCTCTTTTCGGTCCACACGCCGAACGCCTCGGCGACCGCGTGGTCCTCGTCGGCGAGCAGCGGGAACGGCACCGAGTACTTGGTCGCGAACTTCTCCTGGCGCTTCACAGGATCCGGGCTGATCCCGATGATCGCGGTGTCGCCGACCTGGTCGGCGATGTCGCGCAGCGCGCACGTCTGCTGCGTGCAGCCAGGTGTGTCGGCCTTCGGGTAGAAGTACACGAGCACCTGGCGCTTGCGGAACGACTTCAGCGAGGTCGCCTCGCCGTGCTGGTCGAGCAGGGTGAAATCGGGTGCCTTGTCGCCGGGCTGGAGCATGGCGTCAAGGTACCCTGCCCGCCCGTGGAGACGCGAGCGCTCGGGCACAGCGAGCTGCGGGTGTCGACGGTGTCGCTCGGGGCGATGACATGGGGCGGTGGGTTCAGCCGCGACACCCGCATCGACGAGGACGACGCCCGCCGGCTGCTCGACGCCGCGCTGGACGGGGGTGTGAACCTGGTCGACACCGCCGAGACCTACGGTGGCGCGCTCGGACGCTCGGAGGAGATGGTCGGCCGCCTCGTGCGCGGTCGACGTGACCGGGTGCTGCTGGCGACGAAGGTCGGCTACACCGCTCGTGGGCCGGGCGTGCTCGCCTACGACCGCGTCATCGCCGCCTGCGAGGCCAGCCTGGGCCGGCTCGGTGTGGAGCACATCGACCTGTACCAGCTCCACCGGCCGGACCGCTCCGTGCCGTTGGAGGAGACCGTGGGCGCGCTGGAGGAGCTGGTGCGCCGCGGCCACGTGCGCGAGCTCGGGTTCAGCAACCACCGGGCGTGGGAGCTGGCGGACGTGAACGCCAGGCAGCGAGCGCTGGGCCGCCAGGAGGTGTGTGCCGTGCAGGTGTCCTACTCGCTCGTGACCCGGGACGTCGAGCACGAGCTGCAGCCGTACTGCCACCGCCACGACGTCGGGATGCTGGTGTACGCCCCGCTGTCTGGTGGGCAGCTGGCGAACCGGGAGAGCACGCCGAGCGCCACCGGTCGGGCCCGGCTGGGCGCTCTGCCCACGGTCGAGGCCGAACAACTCGGCGCAGCCCGCGCCGTGCTCGCCCGGATCGGCGGTCAGCGAGGTGTCTCGATGGCGCAGGTCGCGTTGGCGTGGGTGCTCGCCCAGCCGGCGATCACCTCCGTGATCGTCGGGCCGTCATCGGTCGACCAGCTGGGCGACAACCTCGGCGCCGCTGCGCTGGCGCTGAGCGAGGGCGAGCTCGACGCCCTGGACGCGGCGACGGCGCAGCCGCCCCTCTACCCCGCCACCCTCGACCGCTCGTCGGGCTTCGCCGAACCCTGGCGCCGTGACGGGTGACACGTAGAACTAGAACTAGATTCTCTCTATATTTTCTTGCGTGACAGAGAACGCGTCGAGCAAGGCTCCCTACACGATCATCTCCGCCGACACCCACGCCGGGGCCAACCACGAGACGTACCGCGAGTACCTCGACCCGAAGTACCGGGACGACTTCGACGCGTGGCGCGGCAAGTACAAGAACCCGTGGAAGGACCTGCGCGACACCGACCTGCGCGTCCGCAACTGGGACGACGACCGCCGCGACCGTGACCAGTTGGCCGATGGCGTCGTCGGCGAGGTCATCTTCCCGAACACCGTGCCGCCGTTCTACCCCGGCTTCGTGCTGTTCGCCGGCCCGCCCAAGCCCGATGAGTACGAGCACCGCCGCGCCGGCATCCACGCCCACAACCGGTGGATGAAGGACTTCTGCGCCCGCAAGCCTGCCCAGCGCGCCGGCATCGGCCAGTTCTTCCTCAACGACATCGACGACGCGATCGCCGACGCCACCTGGATCAAGGAGAACGGCCTGCGCGGCGGCGTGCTGCTGCCGACCGTCGCCCCCGACGTCAGCTGGGTCCGCCCGCTGTACGACCCCGCGTACGACCGTCTGTGGAGCGCCCTCTCGGATCTCGAGGTGCCGGTGAACCTGCACTCGGGCACCGGCTCGCCGAACTACGGCCGGTTCCCGTCCGTGCCGATGATCATGATCACCGAGGTCGGCTTCTACGGATCCCGCGCCTACGTGCACATGCTGCTGTCGGGTGTGTTCGAGCGCTTCCCCCGCTTGAAGTTCGTGATGACCGAGGGGTCGGCGGCGGCCATCTGGCAGACGACGCAGCAGATGGACGGGATCATCTCCCAGGTCCAAAACGGTGAGATCGGCGAGCTGAAGTACACCGACGAGAACAAGCTGCCCCGCCTCGCGACCGACTACTTCAACCAGAACTGCTGGATCGGCGCCAGCTTCCCGGCGCCCGCCGACGCTGCCGTGCGCGAGCACATGCTGCCCGATCGCTTCATGTGGGGCAGCGACTACCCGCACGACGAGGGCACCGGGCCCTACACCCGCGAGCACCTGCGCCAGGTGTTCCACCACGTGCCTGAGGTCGAGCTGCGCGCCGTCCTCGCCGGCAACGCGGCGAAGCTGTACGACTTCGATCTCGACGCACTGGCACCGCTGGCCGCCGAGTGGGGGCCGACGGTCGAAGAGATCGCGACGCCCCTCGGCCAGCTGCCGGCGCAGCCGAACAGCGCGCTGCTGCGGGCCGAGGGCCAGCTCGTCGCCTGACGCCTGACGCCTGACGCGACACTGCCTCACGCCGGGGTCGGCTCCGACCCCGGCGTGAGGCAGTCGACGCTCAGGTGAACTCTTCGGCGCCCGAGACCGGCTCGACCGTCACCTGCGTGAGGTTGTCCTCGGAGCAGTCGAGCGTGCCGCGCTCCTCCGGCCACACCCGGACGTACTCGCCGCCTTGGACCTGGAGCACGACCACGCACGGCGACGCCCCGCGCAGGCTCTTGGCACCGGCCCACCCGTCGGCCGTGAAGTCGTCGAGTGCGGCGAGGCCGGCCAGCAGGTTGGCCCGGGTGATCGCGTTCGGCCCCTGATCGGCGACGATCTGGTTGACCACCTGCTGGAAGGCGAGGCCTGCTTGGTATGCCTGGGCCCCGAACGAGTCGACGTCGTCGACGCCGACGGCGTCGACGTAGGTCTGCAGCGCGGCGTTCGTGTCGGCCTCCTCGAACGGCAGGAACTGCATCCAGAGATAGGTGCCGTTCACCGTGGCGCCACCCTGCTCGATCATGTTCGTCGTGTAGCACGCGAGCGAGCAGGCCCACACGACGCTGTCGTGGTCGAGCCCCTGAGCGACTGCCTCCTTCTGCATCTTGATCATCGCCACGTCGTTCGAACCGTTGTAGACGTAGTTGCCCCCCTTCTCCTTCAGGACCTGCACCCGAGGTGTGAACGCGGACTGCTCGTCACGTCCCGACACCAGCACCTTGCCGTCGAACGTCACACCGGCCGCCTCCTGGCTGGCGACCAGTGGCACCGCCGACTGGCGGGTCGTCGGCAGGTCGCCGGGCACCATGAACAGCCCGTGAAGCGGATCGGCACTCTGGTCGAGCAGGTAGTTCGTCATGCCGACGACCATGCTGAAGGTGCGCGGCTGGCCGACGTTGATCGGGCAGGGCTCAGCGACGAGCTGGATGACGTACGTCGTCGGCCCGCACAGCTGCGTGACGTCGTTGGCCAGGGCGGCGAGGTCGGGCAACCCGGTGGCCGCGCCCGCCTGATCCACGCACCCGGTCATCGGCGTGATGTCCGGATTGAACAGCGCGTTGCTGCCGACCATCGCGAACGCGTTGGAGCAGCTGTCGATCAGGCCGTTCTTCGACTCGGTGGCGTCGAGCTTGCTGTCCCACGTCCGCACCTCGATCTGCCGGCAGCCCACCCCGCCGTTGGCGTTGACGGAGTTGGCGAACGCCTTGATCGCGTCGATGTTGCCCTGGAACAGGCCCGGCGCCAGCGGTGAGCCGACGTCGGCCATGACCTCGATGACGATCTTGTCCGCGGTCACGCCCACGTCCGTCGCCTCCAGCGGCTCGCTCGCGCACTGCTCCTCGATGTCGGCGGCCTTCAGGCCGAAGCCCTCCTCACCCCCGCTGGCCGCGGCGGTCGTGGTGGGGGCCTCGCTGGCGGTCGTGCTCGGGCCCCCAGCGGTCGTCGCCGTGCCGCCACCCGCAGCTGTCGTCTCCGGTGCAGCCGTCGTCTCCGGTGCAGCCGTCGTCGCGGCGGGTGCCGTCGTCGCCGTGGTCTCGTCGGAACCGTCGTCGTCGCTTCGTCCACAAGCCGTGACCAGCAGGGCTGCAACGCCCAGGCATGCCAACGACACGCGCATCTTCCGCATGCTCCCCCCAGAGGATGTCGAGCCGGGTTCCCATACCCGGACTGCGGCAGTCTGACCGGTGACGCCCGGTCGCGCAAGCCTTGTCCGGCACGAGATCAGCTGCCGTCGAGGGCGGCGCGGACCTCGGCGACGTAGTCGCCGACAGCATCAGGACCGGATTCCATCATCCGCCGGACCACCGACGCGCCCTGGATCACCCCGTCGGCGACTCGCGACGCCTGCACTGCCTGCTCGGCGTTGGAGACACCGACACCGACGAGCACCGGCTTGTCGGTGAGCGCCTTGACCCGCGACGCGAGGCCGGTGGCGCTCGCCGCCAGATGGTCGCGCTCACCGGTGACGCCGAGCAGACCGACCGAATAGACGAACCCGCGCACGCGCTCGATCACGCGGGCGAGCCGCGCGTCTGATGCCGTCGGAGCCGCCAGCATCACGGTCTCGATGCCCGCCTCGTCCGCCGCCGCGCACCACTCGCCGGACTCCTCCAGCGGGAGGTCGGGCACGATCGCACCGGCGATCCCCGCCTCGGCCAGCCAGGACGCGAATCGCGTGTGCCCGGCATGGAAGACGGTGTTGTAGTAGCACATCGTCAGCAGCGGGATGCCGACGTCGAGGGTCCGCACCTCCTCCAAGATGCTGATCGGGTTGGCCCCGCCTTCGAGCGCGGCCTGCGACGCCTGCTGGATGACCGGGCCGTCCATGACCGGATCGGAGAACGGCAGCCCGATCTCGATCGCGTCCGCACCGCTGGCCGCGCACGCCCTGACGGTCAGCTCCCAGCCGGGGTAGCCGCCCGTCACGTACGGCACGAGCAGCTTGCGGCCGGTCGCCCGCTTGGCCCGGAACTCGGACTCGATGCCGCTGCTCATCGACCGAGGATCTCCATCATCTGGGCGACGTCCTTGTCGCCCCTGCCCGAAAGGTTCACGAGCACCGTCTGGCCCTGCATCGTCGGCGCCTCGCGCGCCAGCCAGGCGAGGGCGTGCGCGCTCTCCAGCGCGGGGATGATCCCCTCGGTCCGGGAGAGGAGCTGGAAGGCCTCGATCACCTCGGCGTCGGTGACGGCCGGGTACTCGGCGCGCCCGATCGAGGACAGGTACGAGTGCTCGGGACCGACGCCCGGGTAGTCGAGCCCGGCGGAGATCGACTCGGCCTCCTGCACCTGGCCGTACTCGTCCTGCATCAGGTAGCTCTTCATCCCGTGCACGACGCCGGGCACGCCCCGCCCGACCGCAGCGCCGCCCGCCGGTTCGACCCCGACCAGGCGGGCCGCGGTGTCGACGAAGCCGGAGAAGATCCCGATCGCGTTCGACCCACCGCCGACGCAGGCGACGACGACGTCCGGATCGCGGCCGAGCAGTTCGTTGCACTGCTAACGAGCTTCGTCGCCCATCACGCGGTGGAACTCGCGGACCATCCACGGCTACGGGTGCGGGC
>CAZMGD010000123.1:0-11351 GCA_964565705.1 uncultured Ilumatobacteraceae bacterium
CGTCGCCGCGGTCAACCAGGGCGGGCGGCGCAAGGGTGCGGCGTGCGTGTACCTCGAGTCGTGGCACGCCGACATCGAGGAGTTCCTCGAGATGCGCGACAACGTCGGCGACGAGGCCCGCCGGGCCCGCAACCTGAACCTCGCCAACTGGGTGCCCGACCTGTTCATGGAGCGGGTCGAGAAGGACTGGATGTGGTCGCTGTTCGACCCGAAGGAGGTGCCGCACCTCACCGACCTCTACGGCGCCGAGTTCGAGGCCGCCTACCTGGAGGCCGAGGCCGCAGGTCGCTTCGTGCGCCAGATCCCCGCTCGGCAGCTGTACGCCCGGATGATGCGCTCGCTCGCCGAGACCGGCAACGGCTGGATGACGTTCAAGGATCCGAGCAACCTGCGCTGCAACCAGACCGGCCAGCCCGGCCGCGTCGTGCACCTGTCGAACCTGTGCACCGAGATCCTGGAGGTCACCAACGACGCCGAGACCGCGGTGTGCAACCTCGGCTCGGTGAACCTCGGCCGCTTCGTGCGCGATGGCGAGTTCGACTTCGAGCACCTCGGCGAGGTGGTCCGCACGGCGGTCACGTTCCTCGACCGGGTGATCGACATCAACTTCTACCCGACCGACGCCGCCGGCGTCTCCAACGAGGCGTGGCGCCCGGTCGGGCTCGGGATGATGGGCCTGCAGGACGTGTTCTTCAAGCTCCGGCTGCCCTTCGACGCCCCTGAAGCGCGTGAGCTGTCGGCACGCATCGCCGAGGAGATCTACTTCCACGCGCTGTGGCGCAGCACCGAGCTGGCCGAGGCCGCGGGCCCGCACCCGCGCTACGCCGAGACCCGCGCCGCACGCGGCGATCTGCAGTTCGACCTGTGGGGCGTGCAGCCCAGCGACACCGCCCGGTGGCAGCCGCTGCGCGACCGGGTGGCCGCGCACGGCCTGCGCAACTCGCTGCTGATCGCGATCGCGCCGACGGCGACGATCGCCCACATCAGCGGCGCCCACGAGTGCATCGAGCCGCAGGTGTCCAACCTGTACAAGCGCGAGACCCTGTCGGGCGAGTTCCTCCAGATCAACCACTACCTCGTGCGCGACCTGCAGTCCCGCGGCCTGTGGGATGCCGAGATGATCAGCGCGATCAAGAAGTCGGAGGGCTCGGTGCAAGACATCGCCCGCATCCCCGACGACCTGAAGGCGCTGTACCGCACGTCGTGGGAGCTGCCGATGCGCTCGCTGATCGACATGGCGGCCGCTCGCGGACCCTTCATCGACCAGAGCCAGTCGCTCAACCTGTTCATGGAGTCGCCGAGCATCGGGAAGCTCTCGTCCATGTACCTCTACGCCTGGAAGGCCGGGCTGAAGACGACGTACTACCTGCGCTCGCGCCCCGCCACCCGGATCAGCAAGACCACGGTGGAACACAGCCCGACCGCCGAGATCACGTCCCTGCCGGACAAGGCACCCGAGCCGGAGACGACCTACACCGACGACGAGGCAGTCGCCTGTTCCCTCGAGAACCCCGACCAATGCGAGGCGTGCCAGTGAGCGCTGCAGCCGAACACCTCTTCCAGCCGGCCGGGCCGGCACCCGCGACCGCTGCTCCGGCGCCGGCGCCGCACCGGGGGGCGTTGCTCGATCCGGGGCTCGACCTGACGCTGCGGCCGATGCGCTACCCGTCGTTCTACGAGCGCTACCGCGACGCGATCCGCAACACCTGGACGGTCGAGGAGATCGACTTCTCCGACGACATCGTCGACCTCCAGCGCCGGCTGCTGCCGGCGGAGAAGCACCTCGTGCAACGGCTCGTCGCGTTCTTCGCCACCGGCGACTCGATCGTCGCCAACAACGTCGTGCTCAACCTGTACAAGCACATCAACGCCCCCGAGGCCCGCCTCTACCTGTCCCGGCAGCTGTTCGAGGAGGCGCTGCACGTCCAGTTCTACCTGACCCTGCTCGACACCTACGTGCCCGACCACGCCGAGCGCCACGAGGCGTTCGCGGCGATCGAGAACATCGACTCGATCAAGTGCAAGGCCGAGTTCTGCTTCAAGTGGATGGACGACGTCGCCAAGCTCGACCGGCTCGAGACCGCCGACGACCGGCGCCGGTTCCTCCTCAACCTGATCTGCTTCGCCTGCTGCATCGAGGGCCTGTTCTTCTTCGCCGCCTTCGCCTACGTGTACTTCCTGCGTTCGAAGGGCCTCCTCAACGGCCTCGCCGCGGGCACCAACTGGGTGTTCCGCGACGAGAGCGGCCACATGGACTTCGCCTTCGAGGTGATCGAGACCGTGCGCCGCGAAGAGCCCGGGTTGTTCGACGCCGAGATGGGCCGTCAGGTCACGGCGATGATCGAGGAGGCCGTGGACTGCGAGATGCAGTTCGCCGCCGACATGCTCTCCGAGGGCGTGCCCGGCCTGTCGATGACCGACACCCGCACCTACCTCGAGTACGTCGCCGACCAGCGGCTGTCGCGCCTCGGCCTCGACAAGCGGTACGGCTCGAAGAACCCGTTCGGCTTCATGGAGCTGCAGGACGTGCAGGAGCTGTCCAACTTCTTCGAGCGCACGGTCAGCGCCTACCAGGTCGGCGTCACCGGCGACGTGAGCTTCGACGAGGACTTCTAGATCGCTCCACCGACGAGTGGACGAGGCGCCCTCCGGGGCGCCTCGTCCGCGTTCCGGGCCCGGAGCGCGGCGGTCGTTCGTAGGCTCGGCGCGTGTCCGATGCCGGGAACCCGCATCCGTCGACGGGGCCACCGGCACTGCCGCCGAACGCGGGGCCCAAGCCGGCGCCGAGCGCCGTCGGTTGCGTCGTCGTCCCGCTCGTCGTCGCGCTGGCCGTCGTCGTCGCGATCGTGGTCGCGGTCGTCGCCAACGCCGGATCCGACGATGACGCCGCGCCCACCACCACCACCACCGTCGCCGGCTCGTGGTCGCCCGTACGCACGGCCCCTGCCACCCCGACCGGCGAGCTGTTCACTGGCACGGACGGGTCGTACTCGCTGACGATCGAGCCGGCGTGGCCCGAGCTGACCGGGAGCGCAGCCCAGGCGTGGGCGGTCGCCGATCCTGTCGACGGCTTCGTGCCCAACGTCAACGTCGTGACCCAGCCGGCCCCGGACCTGACGCTGGCCCAGTACGTCGACGCCAGCGTCGCCAGCCTGAGCGGCTTCGACGTCGTCGACAGCGGGATCGTCGAGACCTCGAACGGCCAGGTCGGCCTGATCGAGTACGCCGGCACGCCCCGAGGTGCACCCGGCGAGCTCCACTTCCTCGCCGTGCTCGCCCTCGGCGATGACGCCGCCGCGGTCGCCACCTTCACCGCGCCCACCTCCACCTTCCAGGCGCACCGCGCCGAGATCGAGCCGTACCTGTTCACCCTCACCGTGTCCTGAACCGAAAGAAGATCGCTGTCCGAAAGACGCCAGGCGGCTGTGATGCAGGTGGGAGCGCCACCGCTTCTTTCGGAACGGCCGCTTCTTTCAGACCGCGACACGACCGCTCAGGCCGGCAGAACGTCGAGGTGCGCCGACACCTCCGCGCGCGAGTCGTCGGCGCCGAGACGGTGCAGCATCAGCCGCAGCGGCATCCCCTCCGGGCGGGGCAGGACGGTGAACTCCGCTCGGCTGCCGGTCACCGGCGACCAGCCGGTGACCGCCGACCAGAACGACACCTCCGCGTCGAACAGCGGCGCGGGCGCATCGATCGCGACCTGGTCGACCAGCGCGCCGTCCGCGCCCGGCGACGGTCGAACGGTCTGGTCCCGCGGCGGCACGAAGCAGCACACCATGCCGCCGGGTGCCCGCACGACCTCGACGCCCTCGTGCGGGCTGCGCTCGTGACGACCCCCGGCGGCGACCGCCGCCGGCGGCAGGTCGACGAACGCGGTGATCCAGCGGATGCCGGTCACGGCTCCAGCGCGCTGGCGGCGGCGTTCGGGTTGAAGTACTCGCGCTGGAAGCAGATCAGCCCGTCGCGGAACCGGAAGCGGGCGATGTAGGTGTTCGCGTACGACTTCCCCGTCGTCGTCACCGTGCCCGAGCTGTGGAACTCGACGACCAGCTGGTCGGGGTCGGCGCAGGGGATGACCTCGTCGATCGTCAGCTGCATCTTGAACACCGTGAACGCGCCCGCCAGGCGTTCGCGGATCGTCTCCTTGCCCTCGACGTGCGCTGGCGGATCGGTGAACGGCATCTCCATCACGGCGTCGTCGGCGTAGTGCGTCATCTGCGCGTCGGCGTCGGCGGCGCCGACGGCGGCGAACGCGCCCCGCACCGCGGCCTCGTTGCGTGCCCGTTGCTCCTGATCGGTCCCCATGGCGGCGACCCTATGGCTCACGCCGACGCACGTTCGACCCGGATCCGCCCCAGCAGCAGCGCCGGCTCGTGATCCGGACCCAGGCTCCGGAGCCGCGTCACACCCAGTCCGTACGCTGTGACACGTGACCTCGACCGATCTCGCGCTCGCCGAGCATCAGGAGATGCTCGGCCGTCTCGGCATCGATCTCGCCACGCTTCGCGACCTCACGTGGGACGCCTTCGTCGAGTTCCCCGAGGAGCTCCTCCGCGTTGCAGAGCTCCACGACGGCGGGGTCGTCCTGATGGTCGACGGCACACCGATCCACCAACGGGCCATCGGTCGCCTGTTCTACGCACTCGAGACGTGGGTGCGGTCGCCGATCGGGTTCGGTGAGTGCATGGCCGAGGGCTACGCCCGCATCGACGACCGCAACGGCTACAAGCCCCGGGTCGCTACCTCGGCGCCGGCGTCGCCGAGGTGTGGCTCGTCGACACCGACGCCCACGCCATACGGATCACGTCCGCCGGCGGCGCCTCGTCGATCGCCCGATCGGGAGCGCTCACCAGCTCCGTCCTCCCCGGCTTCGAGCTGAACCTCGACTCGCTCTGGGCCTGACCGCCGGTCCCACGCCTCGCGTCGGCGTGGCAACCTACGGGCATGCAACTCGGGATGATCGGCCTCGGCCGGATGGGCGCCAACATGGTGCGCCGGCTGGAACAACACGGTCATCAGTGCGTGGCCTACGACATCAACCCTGCCTCAGTCGACGCCCTCGCCGGCGACGGAGCCACCGGCGCGCACTCCTTGGAGGAGCTCGTCGCCGCCCTCGATGCCCCCCGCCACGTGTGGATCATGGTGCCGGCCGCGTTCGTCGACGACACGATCGCCGAGCTCGCCCCGCTGCTCGCCCCCGACGACTCGATCATCGACGGCGGCAACTCGTGGTACCGCGACGACGTGGACCGGGCCGCGCCGCTCGCCGAGCGCGGCATCCACTACCTCGACGTCGGCACGTCGGGCGGCGTGTTCGGCCTCGAGCGCGGCTACTGCCTGATGGTCGGCGGCGACGACGCGCCGGTGCAGCGCCTGGCCCCGATCTTCGATGCGCTCGCCCCCGGCGTCGAGGCCGCCGAGCGCACGCCGGGCCGCACCGGCGACCCCTCCCCCGAGGAGCGGGGATGGCTGCACTGCGGCCCGTCCGGCGCCGGGCACTTCGTGAAGATGGTCCACAACGGCATCGAGTACGGGATGATGGCTGCCTACGCGGAGGGCCTCAACGTGCTCGCCCAGGCGAACATCGGCAAGATCGACCACGCCCAGGACGCCGAGACCGCGCCGCTCGCCCAGCCGCAGTACTACCAGTACGACCTCGACCTGGAGGCGATCACGGAGGTGTGGCGGCGGGGCAGCGTCGTCGCCAGCTGGCTGCTCGACCTCACCGCCCAGGCGCTGCACGCCGACCCGCAGCTCAGCGCGTACGCCGGCAACGTCAGCGACTCCGGTGAGGGTCGCTGGACGGTGCACGCGGCGATCGACGAGGGCGTGCCGACGCCTGTGCTGGCGGCGGCGCTGTTCCAGCGCTTCTCCAGCCGCGGGCGCAGCGACGTCGCGGACAAGCTGCTGTCGGCGATGCGAGCGGGGTTCGGCGGGCACATCGAGGTGCGGACCGAGGACGGTTCGCGGTGACGAGAGGTGGATGGATGGACCAAGCAAACCAACCCGAGGCCGACGCCCTCGTGCTGTTCGGCAGCACCGGCGACCTGTCGAGGCGCAAGCTGTTCCCGGCGCTGTACAGCCTGGAGAAGCACGGGCGGCTGAACGTGCCGGTGATCGGCGTCGCTCGCGACAACTGGGACGACACCGCGTTCCGCCAGCACGCCCAGGACTCGATCAAGGCCGCCCGCCCCGACGCCGACCAGGCGTTGATCGACGCGCTGCTTGCCCACCTGCACCTCGTCAGCGGCGACTACGCCCAGCCGTCGCTGTGGCAGTCCCTCAGCGAGACGATCGACAGGGTCGGGGCGAAGAACGCGGTGTTCTACATGGCGATCCCGCCGTCGATCTTCCCGATGGTCGCCGAGGCCCTCGCCGCCCAGGGGCTGAACGAGCGCGGACGGATCGTGGTCGAGAAGCCGTTCGGCCGCGACCTGGAGTCCGCCCGTGAGCTCAACCACACGCTGCACGCGGTGTTCCCCGAGGAGCGCATCTTCCGCATCGACCACTACCTCGGCAAGGAGAGCGTGGAGGACCTGCTCGTGTTCCGCTTCTCCAACACACTCCTCGAACCGGTGTGGAACCGCAACTACGTGCGCAGCGTGCAGCTCACGATGTCGGAGACGATCGGCGTCGAGGGCCGCGGCAGCTTCTACGACTCGGTCGGCGCGATCCGCGACGTGATGCAGAACCACCTCCTCCAGGTGCTGTCGTTGCTGGCGATGGAGCCGCCGGTCGGGCCCGACGCCCGCCACCTGAGCGACGAGAAGGCCAAGGTGTTCTCGGCGATGGAGCCGATCCAGTGCACGAAGCTGGTGCGTGGGCAGTACGTCGGCTACCGCGAGGAACCCGGCGTGGCGCCGGACTCGACGGTCGAGACGTTCGCCGCTGCCCGATTGAAGATCGACTCCTGGCGCTGGGCGGGCGTGCCGTTCTACGTCCGGGTCGGCAAGGCGCTCACCGCCGCCGCGACCGAGGCCGTGGTGGAGTTCCGCGAGCCGCCGAGCCTGCTCTTCGACGAGGCCGGCGGGCAGCAGCCCGGCCGCAACCTCGTCCGCTTCCGCCTCGGCTCGGCCGACGGTGTGACGTTCACGCTGCAGGCCAAGACCCCCGGCCAGCACCTCGACAGCCAGAACGTCGACATCGCCGTCGACTTCGCCGCCGCGCTCGGCGAACGCCGCGACGCCTACGACCGCCTGCTGGACGACGCGCTCGCCGGCCAACCCCGGCGCTTCGCCCGCGAGGACGTCGTCGAGCAGACGTGGCGGGTCATCCAGCCGGCGCTCGACAGCCCGGGCGAGATCCACCCCTACTTCAAGGGCACGTGGGGCCCGAGCGAGGCCGACCGCGTGCTCGAACCCGGCGACACCTGGTTCACCCCGACCGTCTGACCCGATCGGGTGGGCGCTTGGGGTGCACGGTGATCGTGCCGTCCTCGTGCGTGCGCACGTCGACGGCGATGCCGTAGTGGTCGCCGAGCACGTCGGCGTGCAGCACCTCGTCGGGCCTGCCGTCGGCGACCACGCGACCATCGCGCAGCAGCACGAGCCGGTCGGCGTACATCCCAGCGAGCGTCAGGTCGTGCATCGCCGACACGACGCCGAGCCCCTCCTCGTGGCGCAACCGATCCACCAGTTCGAGCGCCTGGGCCTGATGCCCGATGTCGAGCGCGCTGGTCGGTTCGTCGAGGACGAGCAGCGGCGCCTGCTGGGCGAGCGCCCGGGCGATGACGAGCCGCTGGCGCTCGCCGCCGCTGAGCGCCCCGACCGGCCGGCGGGCCATGTCGTGGAGATCGAGTCGCTCGATGACCTCGGCGACGACGCCGCGGTCGTGCGCGGTCTCGAGCCCGAAGTAGGCGATGTAGGGCGTGCGGCCGAGCAGCACGTACTCGAACCCGCTCATGTCGTTGGGCATCTCGGGTGTCTGGGGCACGAACGCGGCGCGCGTGGCGCGCTCGCGCGGCGACAACGCCGTCGTCGCCGTGCCGCCGAGCTCCACCGTGCCGTCGAACGCGACGAGCCCGGTGATCGCCCGCAGCAGCGACGACTTCCCGGCGCCGTTCGGCCCGATCAGGCACGTCCACTCCCCCGCCTCGACGCGCAGCGTGATCGAGTCGGCTGCGATCCGGTCCCCGTAGCGCACGGTGACTCCGGCGGCGTCAAGCAACGCGCTCACGCCTGCCGGCTCCGGGCGTGGAGGACGAACAGGAAGAACGGTGCACCCAGGAACGCGGTGACGACCCCGATCGGCAGCTCCGCGGGGCGGATGATCATCCTCCCGGCGAGGTCGCAGAGGATGAGGAACGCGGCCCCGCCGATGAGTGACAGCGGCAGCACCCGGCGGTAGCTGCCGCCGGCCAGCAGGCGCACGATGTGCGGCACCATGATCCCGACGAAGCCGATCAGGCCACTCACCGAGACGACCGCGGCGGTCGCCACGGTCGCCGCGATCACCACGGTCAGGCGGATCCGCCGCACGCTCGCGCCGAGCGACGCGGCCTCCTCGTCGCCGACCCGGAGCACGTCGAGCTGGCGCCCGTGGACGAGCAGCACGACGGCAGCGATCGTCACGTACGGGAGCACCAGGCGCACGTCACCCCACTGCGCCGAGACCAGCTGGCCGAGGATCCAGCTGTAGACGGGGCGCAGGATCTGGGCGTTGCGCTGCAACACGTAGGTCTGGATCGCGGTGAGGAACGAGACGACCGCGACGCCGGCGAGCACGAGCGCCTCCGGCCGCCGGGCCACACCGAACGCGGTGCCCGCGGCGTACGTCATCGTCACCGCGGCGAGCCCGCCGGCGAACGCGGCGAGCACGACCGGATCGACCGCCCACCCGCTCGGCGCGCCGCCGCGCGCGGCGTACACGAGCGTGGCGCCGAGGCCGGCGCCGGCGGCGACGCCGAGCAGGTAGGGGTCCACCAGCGGGTTGCGGAACACACCCTGGTAGGCGGCGCCGGAGATCGAGAGCGCGCCGCCGACCAGCGCGGCGAGCACGACCCGGGGCATCCGGATCTGCCAGATCAGGTCGTGCTGCTGGGCGGTGATCCCGGCGTCCACGCTGACCCCGGGCAGGCTGTCGAGCAGATCGAGCGGCACCCGGTACCAGGGTGGGCCCGCCGGCCCGATCATCAGCCCGACGAGCACGGCGCCGGCCAGGACCACGAGCGCGCCCGCGATCCAGCGCCACGTGCGCCCGGCCGGGGCCGCGGTGATCACCCGGCGGGCACCTCGGCGTCGTGCTCCTGCACGGCGGCGGCGACCGTCTCGACGTAGTCGACGACCCGCGGGCCCCAGCGCGACGCGATGTCGGCGCTGATCGGGACGATCGAGCCGGTCGCCACGGCGTTCAAGTCGCCCCAGCCGGGACGGGCGGCGACGGTGGCGGCCGACTCGCCGTAGTCGGCATCGGCGAGGAAGATCATGTCCGGGTTCTGCGACACGATGAACTCCGAGGACAGCTGCGGGTAGTCCGTGTCGCCCTCGGTGGCATCGGCGATGTTGCGCAGGTCGAACAGGCCGTACACGCGGCCGATGAACGTGTTCGAGGTGACCGAGAAGTACGTGTTGTCGAGCTCGTGGTAGTAGGTGACGGGCACCTCACGGTCGACCACGCCACCGGTCGCGGCCTCGATGTCGGCCTGCATCTGGCCGACCAGCGCAGCGGCCTCGCCGACGTGGCCGGTCAGCGCGCCGAGCTGCTCGATCTGGGTGTAGACGTCGCCGAAGTCCACCGCCGCCGGGCCCGACCACAGCGGGATGTCGAGGGCGGCGAGCTGCGTGTCGAGCCCGCCGGTCACGTCGGCCATCACGACCAGGTCGGGTTCGTAGCCGCTGAGCGCCTCGGCGCTCGGCGTGTACCCGGACAGGTCGGTGGACTTGGCGAGTGCCTCCTCCGGGTAGTTCGACTGGTCGTCGACGGCGACCACCTGGTCGCCGGCACCGATCGCGTACAGCATCTCGGTCGCGGTCGGCGACAGCGACACGATGCGCTGCGGCGCGGCGTCGAGGGTGACGGGCCCGTTCGCGGCATCGACGGTGATCGGGTAGGCACCCGCGCCGGCGTCGGTGGTGGCCGGCGCGGCCGCCGATCCGGTGGTGGCGGCCGTCTCCGCCGTCGCAGCCGTGGTGGCCGACGACTCGTCGTCGTCACCGCCACAGGCAGATGCGACGAGCGCCAGCGCTCCGATCAGGAACGCTGCCTTGGGAATGCGTGTCATGTGGATCCTCCGCAGGTCTGCGGAGACAAGAAACGGTCGCGAGCCGCCCGCTCGCCAACCTCCCCTTGCCTCGAGGGACTGGTCGTGGCACATCGCGAGGCGTCCGGGCTCGGCCCACGGAGGGCATCACCGTTGCGGGACAGCGCCGGGATCTCACCGGACTTCGCTGCACGATGCACACCCGGCGCGCCGGGCGGGGAGAGCGTAGTGGCGTCGCCCTACACTGCGCCCGTTTCGCCAGGAGATCGCGAGTACGCATGACCCAGCACGATCAGCCACCGGCCGAGGACCCACGGCCCGACGGGCTACGGGTAGCCAAGTCGCTCGTCGTCGTCAACACCGGCGACGGGAAGGGCAAGAGCACCGCCGCGTTCGGCGTCATGGTGCGCGGCGTCGCCCGCGGCTGGAACGTCGCCGTCCTGCAGTTCATCAAGTCGGGTGACTGGAAGGTCGGCGAGGAGACGATCGGTCGCCAGCTCGGCGTCGACTGGCAGGCGCTCGGCTCTGGCTTCACGTGGGACAGCGACAACATCGACGAGGACCGTCGCACGGCGGCGGACGCCTGGGCGATCGCCCGGCGCACGATCCAGGAAGGCGAGCACCAACTCGTGATCCTCGACGAGCTGACCTACCTGCTGACCTGGGGATGGGTCGACACCGGCGAGGTGGTCGACGTGATCCGCAACCGGCCACCGCAGGTCAACATCGTCGTCACCGGACGTGACGCTCCGCAGGCGTTGATCGACGCCGCCGACACCGTGACCGAGATGCGTCAGGTGAAGCACGCGTACGAGGCGGGCATCAGCGCCAAGCGGGGCATCGACTACTGATGGCTCGCTGCGCTCGCTGTCTGCGCCTGAGCTCGCCGGTGGAGGCTCGCTGCGCTCGCCGTGCGCGGCTACGGCGCAGGTTCGCGGTGACCTCCAAGCCGTTCGGGATGCTCGCTGCGCTCGCGAAGCGTCGGTGACCGTGACTGATGGCTCGCTGCGCTCGCTGTCTGCGCCTGAGCTCGCCGGTGGAGGCTCGCTGCGCTCGCCGTGCGCGGCTGCGGCGCAGGTTCGTGGTGACCTCCGCGCCGTTCGGGATGCTCGCTGCGCTCGCGAAGCGTCGGTGACCGTGACTGATGGCT
>CAZMGD010000124.1:0-11098 GCA_964565705.1 uncultured Ilumatobacteraceae bacterium
TCTGAGCCTTCCTGCCACGACGTGTGGCCGGAGTTCGCGGTTACTGTCCGGTAAGTCCCTATGTCGATGCGCCTGACCGCCCCCGAACGCCGCGTGCAGTTGATGCAGGTCGGGCTCGAAGCGTTCGCCCGCAACGGGTACCACGGCACGTCGATGAACGACGTCGCCGACGCCGCCGGGGTCACCAAACCCGTTCTCTACCAGCACTTCGAGTCCAAGCGCGAGCTGTACCTGGCGTTGCTCGACGAGGTCGGCCAGCAGATGATCACCGCGATCACCGACGCCACCGCTGCCGCCCCCGACGGCAAGAGCAAGACCGAGCTCGGATTCACCGCCTACTTCCGCTGGGTGCACGACGACCGGGCCTCGTTCCTCCTGCTGTTCGGCAGCGGCGCCCGGCGCGACGAGGAGTTCAACGTCGCCGTGCAGCGGATCACCGAGGTGGCCGCCGAGTCGATCGCACCGCTGATCGCGATCGATATCGATACCGGGCACCAGCGCCTGACCGCCCACGCCCTCGTCGGGATCGCCGAGGGCGTCAGCCGGATGCTGATCGGCAACGGCGGCGACTTCGACCCCGACCTCATCGCCCGCCAGGTCGCCGACCTCGCCTGGGCCGGCCTGCGCGCCGTCCGCCGCGTCGAGTAGTGGCCGAGCATCAGCCCGGCGGGTCAGCGGCCGGGTGATCGATCACGACCGGCTGACCGTTGACGTTCACGACGACCGGTGGAGTCGGCGGATCCTTCGGCTTCGGCTTCCACCGGCGGTAGAGCCAGCCGATGGCGGTGCCCACTGCCGTGATCGCGGCCAGCGCGGCCGCGATCCGGGCGATCCACGAATCCCACACCCGCTCGATCCACGACTGCTCCTTGGCGTCGAGCCGCACCGCAAGAACGTGCTCCGCCGAGAGCTCCTCGGCCCCCACCCGACCGCTCACCGAGACCGTGACCGTGTCCGACCAGTCGTGGGGCGCCGGCGTCGTCGCAACGATCGTGAAGGGATACGCGCCCGATCCGTAGGAGAGCTGCGCCGACTTGTCGCCGTCTGGCCGCACGACCTCGATCGATCTCGTCTGCGTGACGGATCCCAGGCATCGCGTGGTGCAGGGAGCCACCGACTCCACGGACACGAGCACCTGCGCCGACCCAGGGGTCTGCGCCACGCCGACGATCTCGACGCCGGTTGGCGAGGCGAGGTCGGCGTTGATCGGACCTACCGGGAACACGATCGACTCGGGGGGAACCGGAGCGAGTTCGATCACCGCGGGACACGATGGCGTCACGTCGACCGCCGGAGCGGACAGCCCCTCCGCGTTCAGGTAGAACCTGACCTCCTCGCCGGCGCCGAAGGTGTCGGGCAGCTCCCGGGCTGGAGTGCGTTCGGACCCCCGCTCTGCTCGCTGACGCTCTCCAACCGCACGCCCGAGAGCAGGCAGGTGCCCGATTGGATCAACAGGTCTGGCTGGGCCGCCTCGTCGTCATCGCCGATCTGCGCGGCACGGATCGAGAACAGGACGACCACGGCGATCAGGAGCGCGATCGCGCCGGCGCAGCCCATCGCCGTGTAGCGAGCCCGCCGCGAGCGGCGCTTCGGCGGCGCAGACGCCGTCGCCTCGCTGGCAGCGGGCGGCGTCTCATCCGTCATGACAGCTCCCTCCCCCGCGACCGCGACCCGTGGGCAAGGTAGCTGAGCGGGCTCGCTACAGGGTGCCTGGCTGGGCGCCGGGTCTCGTGACGGCGTCGGCGCCGGCGGCGACGGCGGCACGCAGGGCGTCCTCGTCGGTCGCGCCTGACGCCAAGGCGGCGGCGAGGGCGCCGCAGAAGGCGTCGCCGGCGCCGGTGGTGTCGACCACCTCCACCCTCGGGCTGCGGACCGAGACGTCGCCCCAGCGGGCGCCGGCGCCGCCGAGGGTCACGAGCAGGGAGGGTGGTGCCACACCGTCGTCGGCCAGCTGCTCGGCCTCGTGCTCGTTGGCGACGACCGGGTCGGCGAGCGCGAGCACGTCGGCGGGCATCGCCGCGTAGGGCGCGACGTTCAGCACCACCCGGACGCCGTGGGCAGCGGCGTTGCGGACACCGGCGGCGACGACGTCGAGCGGGAGCTCGAGCTGGGCGAGCAGCACATCGCCCGGGCCGAGCGCATCGATCGGACCGAGGTCGGCCTCGCCGACCTCCCCGTTGGCACCGGGGATGACGACGATCGTGTTCTCGCCGACGTGCGACACCGCGATCAATGCGTGGCCCGTCGGCGATCCGGCGGTGACGTGCACACCGCGGACGTCGACGCCCAGCTTCTTCAGCCGGGCGAGGTAGGCGCGGCCGGCGTCGTCGTCGCCGACCCGGCCGACCATCGCCGCCCGTACGCCCGCTGTGGCCGCGGCGACGACCTGGTTGGCGCCCTTGCCGCCGGGCACTCGCTCCAGGCCCTCGCCGAGCACGGTCTCGCCCGGCGCCGGGTGGCGCGCCACCCTGGTCACGAGGTCGAGGTTCAGCGACCCGAGCACCATCACGACGGCCATCGCGAGTCCTTCTTGGACGGGGCGGCCACGAGGCCGCGGTAGCTCTCGACGAAGCCGGCCGCGAGCAACGCCGCGGCGAGTGGATGCGACGAGTCGACCGGCCCACCGTCGACCTTGCGGACCTCGGCTTTTCGTCGGCTGCCGGGCGGCACGATCGTGGCCAGCACCTCGGCCCAGCGCGTGTCGGAGTATGCGCCGACGAAGCCGACGAGGTGGTGACTGCGGGTGTCGAACCACACGAGCGGGTGGCCACCGGCCTCGATCACCACCGCGCCGGCGGACCGCGACGGCCGGCCGTCGGTCGCGGGCCACGGCAGCGCGGCCCCGAAGATCTGGGCCGGGTCGGTCGCGGCGAGGACGATCACGTCCGAATCCGAGCCGCCACCGGCATCCCACTCGGCGCGGACCGCATCGTCGGCCTCGCGGTCCGAGCGCAGCCGATCGACCGCGCCGGGCAGCGCGAACTGGGCAGCGCCCAGTCCGCTGACGAAGTAGCCGCGGCGGACGGTGCCGCGCTCCTCCAGCGCCCGCAGCACCCCGTACACCCCGGCGAACCCACCGGCGACGCCTTCGGCGAGCACCGCCTCGCGCGTCACGACACCGTGGCGGTCGAGCAGCTGGGCGGCCATCGCGTGCATCGCCTCGGTCGGCGTCGGCGCCGGATCGAGCAGTGGCGCGACCAGGCTCCAGCGACCCGCAGCCGCGGGCGGAGCGATCCGGGTCAGGCGTCCAGGGCGCGCCGGCCCGCGACGCTTCGCGGCCGACGCCGGCTTCGGACCACCACCGCCGACGTAGGCGCGCAGCGCCTGCAGCGAGTCGTTGGTGACCTCGCCGGCCCAGACGAGATCCCAGAGCGCAGCCAGCAGCTCGGCCTCGGTGGCACCCGGCGCCGACGAGCGGAGCTGGGCGTAGAAGCAGGCGCCGCGCTCGGCGAGCGTCTGGCGCAGTGCGTCGTGCAACGCGCCGTCGGGCCGGTCAGGCGTCTCGTAGCCGGGCGCCAGCAGCGCGAGCTGGTCGGCGAAGTAGAGCCGGATGCGACCGTCGTGGGCGCCGAGCGCGCCCGCGCCCACCCAGACCACGTCGCCGGCGGCGCACAGCTGGTCGAGGTCGACCGGGCGGTAGCGCGGCACCCGCGCCGCGAGCGCACCGTCGTCGAGCGACGACACGACCAGCGCCGTGCCCTGGAGCACCGAGATCGCCTCGACCAGCGCCTCGGGGTTGGCCGGCCGGTCCGACGGCGGCCTCGGCGGCAGCGGTGCTCCGGAGATGCTGCGCCGTGGTGCCGGCGGCGGCTGCCATGGTGCGACGCGATGCCATCGCGGCAGGAACCGGGCGAGCGCCTCGGGCTCGACCGGTTCGACCTCCTTGCGCAGGATCGCCAGTGAACGCCGGCGGAGCTGGCGCAGCACGCCGTCGTCGCACCACTCGCGCACGGCGCCGCCGGGGCGGAACTCGCCGTGCACCACGCGACCGTCGTGCTCCAGCGCCGTGAGCGCGCCGGTCGCGCGCTCCACCGGGATGCCGAACCGCCGGGCGACATCGGCGGCGGTGAACGGCGCGTGCGTGCGTGCGTAGCGGCCGATCAGGTCGTCCAGCGGCCGGGCGACAGGCTCGGTGAACTCGCGCGGCAGGCCGAGCGGCAGCGCGCAGCCGAACGCGTCGCGGTAGCGCGCCGCGTCCTCGGCGGCGGCGATCCGGTCGGGCTGCTCGGCGCCGGGGACGGCGATCGCGATCGCCCGCCGCTCGCGCACCAGCTGCTCGACCCAGGCCTGGGCCTGGCCGCCGTCGCTGCGCAGGTCGCACTCGGCTGGCGTCAGGTCGCCGACCACCCGCAGCACGTCGTGGAGCTCGTCCGCGTTGCGCGCCCGTCGCCCCTCGGCCAGCCGCTGCAGCTCCAGCTCGACGTCAGCGAGCACGCCCGGGTCGAGCAGCTCGCGCAGCTCTTCGGCGCCGAGCAACTCGCGCAGCAGGTCGCGATCGAGCGCCAGTGCGGCGGCCCGGCGCTCAGCCAGCGGCGCGTCGCCCTCGTACATGTAGGTGGCGATCCACGAGAACAGCAGGCTCTGGGCGAACGGCGACGCCCGCGGCGTGTCGACGCTGACGAGACGGATCGTCCGCGACTGCAGCTGGGCCAGCACCTCGCGCAGCGCCGGGAGGTCGAACACGTCGTTCAGGCACTCCCGGGACGTCTCCAGCAGGATCGGGAACGTCGGGTACTTGGCGGCGACGGCGAGCAGTTTGCCGGCCTTCTGGCGCTGCTGCCAGAGCGGGCTGCGCTGGTTCGGCCGCCGGCGAGGCAGCAGCAGCGCGCGGGCTGCGCACTCCCGGAACCGGGCGGCGAACAGCGCGGTGTGGCCGAGCGCGTCGACGACGAGCTCTTCGACGTCGTCGGGCTCGATCAGCAGCTCCTCGACCGGGATCCGATCGGCAGCCTCGGGCAAGCGGATCACGATGCCGTCGTCGCTCCACATCGTCTCGATCGGCCAGTCGAAGCGCTCCGACATCCGGCGCTCGATCGCCATCGCCCACGGTGCGTGCACCGGCGTGCCGAAGGGGGTGTGCACGCACACCCGCCAGTCGCCGATCTCGTCCCGGAAGCGCTCGACCACGATCGTGCGGTCGTCGGGCACCGCGCCGGTGGCCTCGCGCTGGTCGTCGAGGTAGCCGAGCAGGTTCGACGCCGCCCACGGGTCGAGCGCGTGGTGCTGCTGCAGCCGGTCGAGAGCCTCCTCCGGCGGCACTGCCCGGATCTCGCGCACGAACGCGCCGAGCGCCCGGCCGAGCTCCAGCGGACGACCGGGCCGGTCGCCATGCCAGAACGGCATCTTGCCGGGGATGCCCGGCGCCGGCGTGACCACCACCCGCTCGGCGGTGATCTCCTCGATCCGCCAGGTGGACGCTCCGAGCAGGAACGTCTCCCCCACCCGGCTCTCGTACACCATCTCCTCGTCGAGCTCGCCGACACGCTTGCCGTCGGGCAGGAACACGCCGAACAACCCTCGGTCGGGGATCGTGCCGCCGCTCGTGACCGCCAGCATCCGCGACCCGTCGCGGGCGCGGAGCCGGCCGTTGACGCGATCCCACACGACGCGGGGCCGTAGCTCGGCGAACTCGTCGCTGGGATAGCGGCCGGCGAGCAGGTCGACCACGTTGGCGAGGAGCGCGTCGCTGAGGTCGGCGAACGTCGCCGACCGGCGGACCAGCGCGGTGACATCGTCGTAGTCGCACTCGGTCTCGATCGCGACGTGGGCGACGATCTGCTGGGCCAGCACGTCGAGCGGGTTGCGCAGGTAGCGGGTGTGCTCGATCTCGCCGTCGAGCATCCGCCGGGTCACCACCGTCGCCTCGACCAGGTCGCCGCGGTGCTTGGGGAAGATCGCGCCCCTGCTCGGCTCGCCGACCGAGTGCCCGGCGCGGCCGATGCGCTGCAGACCGCGGCTGACCGCTCCCGGGCTCTCGACCTGGATCACCTGGTCGACCGCGCCCATGTCGATGCCCAGCTCGAGGCTGCTCGTGGCGACGATCGCCCGCAGCTCGCCTCGCTTCAGCTGATCCTCGATGACGACGCGCTGCTCGCGCGCGAGCGACCCGTGGTGGGCGCGCACCAGCTCGCCGCCGATGCCGCTGCCGGACTGGGCTGCGACGTCGGGCGTGGCGTACGGCGCGGACGGCGGAGCACCGGTCGTCTCCTCGTACAGCTCGTTGAGCCGCGCGGCGAGGCGCTCGGCCTGGCGGCGGGCGTTGCAGAAGATGATCGTCGTGCGGTGGGCCAGCACCAGCTCGAGCACGCGCGGGTAGATGCTCGGCCAGATGCTCGCCCGGGCAGCGACGCTCGCCGCCGCGGCGGGTCCGCTGCGCAGCTCGGCACCGGCGACCGGGCGGGGCGCGGCACCGGCACTGCCGGAGAGGTCGGCCATGTCTTCCACCGGCACGATCACCTGGACGTCGAGCTGCTTGCGGACCCCGGCGTCGACGATGCGCACCGGACGCTGCACGGCGGGCGCCGAGAAGCCACCGAGGAACCGGGCGACCTCCTCCAGCGGTCGTTGCGTCGCGGACAGACCGATCCGCTGCGGGGCGGGCCGGCCAGCATCCACCACGATCTGCTCGAGCCGCTCCAGCGACACCGCCAGGTGGGCCCCGCGCTTGGTGGGCGCGAGCGCGTGGATCTCGTCGACGATCACGGTGTGGACGTTGGCCAGCGTCGTGCGTGCCGACGAGGTCAGCATCAGGTACAGGCTCTCGGGCGTCGTGATCAGCAGGTCGGCCGGCCGCCGCACCAGCGCCTGGCGCTCGCGCGAGGACGTGTCGCCGGTGCGCATCGCCACGGTCGGCTCGCTGAACGGCTCACCGAGGCGCTGGGCGGCGAGGCGGATGCCACCGAGCGGCGCCCGCAGGTTCTTCTCCACGTCGAAGGCCAGGGCCCGCAGCGGGGAGATGTAGAGCACACGGGTGCGCTCGAGCGGTTCGGGCACCGCGTCGGTGACCAGCCGATCGATCGCCGAGAGGAACGCGGCGAGCGTCTTGCCGCTACCCGTCGGGGCGCAGATCAGCGTGTGCTCGCCGTCGCGGATCGGCTCCCACCCCTGCACCTGAGCGGCCGTCGGCGACGGGAACGAGGCCGAGAACCAGGCGCGCACCGCCGGCGAGAACCGCTCCAGCGCCTCGTGGTCAGCCATGTCAGGCACCCTACCGATGCCCTGTCACACGGTTCCCCGGAGCGGATTCTGCCGCAGGATCTCAGCTCAGGGGGCGGGCAGAGCTGGGGTGCGCACGACCATGGAGGCGTACGCGAAGCCGCCGCCGAAGCCGAACAGGAGGGCGGCCTGGTCGCCCGGCACCTTGCCGGCGTGCCACCACCTGGACATGCCGAGCGGGATGCTGGCGGCCGATGTGTTCCCGGACTCGACGACGTCGGTGACCACGATCCGGTCGGTCATGCCCAGTTGCTCGGCGAGCGGCTCGATGATCCGCAGGTTCGCCTGGTGCGTGCACAGCACGTCGACGTCCGCAGCCGTGATCCCCGCCAGCTCGAGGGCCCGGCGAGCGTGCTTCGCGCCTTCCCCCAGCGCCCACTTGTAGACCGCCCGACCGTCCTGGGTGAACTTGTCGGAGGGCGGCTCGATGACGACGGCCGGCGCCAGCTTCGGCGACGAACCCCACGCGACCGGACCGATGCCCGCCTCGTCGGCGGACTGGACGACCACCGCGCCGGCGCCGTCGGACGTCAGCACGCACGTCGTTCGGTCGGAGTAGTCGGTGAACGCGGTGAGCCGCTCGGACCCGATCACGACCGCTCGCTCGGCGCTGCCGGCGCGGATCGCCATGTCCGCCAGCGCCAGCGCGTGCACGAACCCCGAGCAGGCGACGTTGACGTCGATGATCGCCGGGGCCTCCATGCCCAGGGCAGCCGACACCAGCCCAGCCGTGTTCGGCGAACGCTGCTCGGCCGTCGTCGTGGCGACGATGACGAGATCCACCTCGGCTGGCCCCACCGCCGCGGTGTCGAGCGCGTGCCGGGCGGCGGCGATCGCCATGTCGGCGACGGTCTCGTCGTCGCCAGCCACGTGCCGGGTCTCGATCCCGGTGCGCGAGCGAATCCACTCGTCGTTCGTGTCGACCATCTCGGCGAGCTGGTCGTTGGTCAGCAGCTTCGCCGGCTGGTGGTGCCCGAAGGAGACGATGCGCGATCCGGCCCGAGGCGTCATCGCGACAGTCTCGTCCGAGCGCGGCCGTCGATCAGCAGTCGGCCAGCGCGCCGAGCGCCGCACAGATCTCGTGCCGGCGGCTCGCACCGAGGCTGCCCGCCCTGGAGGTGAGCATCGCCCGGCGAATCGGCTGGATGTTGTCGAACGACGCCACGCAATCGACCGCCAGCCCTTCGGTCGGACCGAGGGCCACTTCGGTCGGGATGCCACGGATCGTGCGAGTCACCGGGGCGACGACGACGCGGTTGAGCACGGGCACCGCTTCCGAACGGGTGACCACCAGCACCGGTCGGCGCTTGTCCTCACCTTCGGCCCACCAGATGTCGCCGTGCGCCGGTGTCACCATGGTTCCTCAGCGATCATCGCCAGGGTCGCCTCGTCGTTCCACTCGTCGTCGGCCTGAGGTGTGCGGCGGTAGCCGGCGACGATGCGCTCGCCGACCTGCTGGCGGCGGTGCCGTTCGATCAGCTGCTCGAGCCCCTGGCGAACCGCGTCGGAGCGGCTGGCGACCGTGCCCGCGGCGACGAGCTCGTCGACCGCTGCGGCGAGATCCGCGTCGATGCGCGTCACCAGTTGCGTCATGCGGAAAGCATAGCGATCCGCAATGCACGCCGGTGGGTGCTCAGCGTGGCCAGTCGGGCGGGCGCTTCTCCAGGAACGAGCGCATGCCCTCGGTCATCTCCGGCGACATCATCGTGCGGATGAACAGGCCCGTGTCGGGCATCGGCAGGCGAGCGTTGATGTCGCGCTTGACCGCGGCGCGAGCGATCGGGCCGGTCAGCGAGATCTGCTCGAGCACCCAGTCGACGCGCGCGTCGAGCTCGCCGGCCGGCACGACCTCGCCGACGAGGCCGATCCGGTCGGCGGTCGCGGCGTCGATCTCGGCGGCGGTGAAGAACAAGAACCTGGCCTTGGCCAGCCCGACCGCCTCGACCAGCCGCGCCGACATGATCGTGTCGGGGATGCCGCGCAACAGCTCCGGCACGCGGAAACGAGCGGTGTCGGCGGCGATCGAGATGTCGCAGGTCAGCGCCAGGTCGAGCCCGCCGGCGTGACACAGGCCGTTGATCTTCGCCACCCACAGCTTGCTGCAACGCTCGATGTGGCGGAACGGGAAGTGGTCGGTCGCGTCCCACTCCGTGTTCAGCGCCTCGAGGTCCACCGCGTTGCCACCCATGTCGCCGCCGGCGGCGAACCAGCGATCCGTCCCGGTCAGGCAGACGGCGTCGAGATCGGCCTGCGAGTCCGACCACACCGCGGCGCGCTTGAGCGCCCTGTACATGTCCTGCGTGAACGCGTTGCGCCGCTCGACCCGGTCGATGCGCAGGTGGAGCACCCGCCCCTCGACGTGGGCGACGAGGCACGGCGACCCGAGGTCCGGAACCTCCGTCACGAGATCTGGTAGATCGCCGCAGCGTTGTCGTGCAGCACCGTCGAGAGCACGCCGTCGGGCAGCTTGCCGAGCACGCCCTCGGCGTAGTCGCGCGGCCACTCGGCCGGCGACTGCGGGCCCGGGTGCTGGCAGGTGGGGTGCGGGTAGTCGGTCTCGAACATGATGTTGTCCGGGTAGCGCTCGATCGCCTCGATCGCCGAGTCGCGCTCGAACCAGAAGCAGCCGTAGATCTGGCGGCGGAAGTACTCGCTCGGCAGCAGGTCGTATTCGGGGTGCTCCAGCCGCACGCCACCGTTGCGCCACTGCCAGTCGAACGTCTCGAGGGCGCTGGGCAGCCAGCCGACGCCGGACTCCACCGACACGAACTTCAAGTCGGGGAAGCGGTGGCACACGCCGCCGAAGATCAAGTCGCCGATGCAGCGCATGTTGTCCATGAAGATCAGCGACGACACCTTGGCGAAGTTCGTCATCCACCCCATCCCGGCGGTGTCGACGAACTGGGTGCCCATCGAACCGCCGCCGACGTGGAAGCTGACCGAGATGCCGAGCTCCTGCGCCGCGGCCCAGATCGGATCCCACTGGGTGTGGGCCAGCGGCGGCTGACCGTAGTCCTGCGGCTGGTTGCAGAAGTTGATCGCCTTGTGACCGGCCTCGTGGCAGCGCCGCATCTCGGCGATCGACAGCTCGATGTCCCAGAACGGCAACGCGGTGATCGCGACGAGGCGGTCGGGGTCGGCGCTCGTCCAGTCGGTGAGGAAGTCGTTGTAGGCCATGACGCACTGGGCGACGAGCTCGCGGTCGCCGAGGCGGAGGAAGTACCCGTTGCCGAAGCCACCGACGTTCGGGTACAGCACCTGGGCCCGGATGCCCTGCTCGTCGAGGAACCGCAGCCGGGCGTTCGCGTCGTACATCGCCGGTGCGATGTCGTCGTAGGTCTGGGGGATCGACGCCGGCATGATCCCGTCGTGCCCGGCCATCGAGTAGTAGCCGGGGGCGCCGAGGCGCTCGCCCTTGACCATCCAGACGTCCTGGCCGTCGACGCGCTCGATGTGCGGCACCTCGTCGCGGCGCGACGCGGGGACGCGTGCGGTCCAGACGTCGGGCGGCTCGGTGAGGTGCGAGTCGACGTCGATGACGCTGAAGCGGTCGAACAGGTCGTTGCCCATGGTGGCTCTCCTGGGATGCGGACAGCCTTCAGTGTGACAGCGTTACAGAGCCGTCAGCGAACTCGCCGGTAGCGTTCCAGGGGTGCCCGAGGACGCCGCCGACCCCGCTCAGGTGCTGCGCGAGGCCGCGCGCCGGCGCACGTTCGCGATCATCAGCCACCCGGACGCGGGCAAGACGACGCTGACCGAGAAGTTCCTGCTGTATGCCGGCGCGCTGCAGGAGGCGGGCTCGGTCAAGGCGCGCGGCGGGCGGCGCAGCGCGACGTCGGACTGGATGGATCTCGAGCAGCAGCGCGGCATCTCGATCAGCTCC
>CAZMGD010000125.1:0-11061 GCA_964565705.1 uncultured Ilumatobacteraceae bacterium
GGCCATGAGCACCGATCAGAAGGTCGAGCAGGCCTGGGAGACCCCGTCGCAGGAGGAGATCCCAGTCATCACCAAGATGCACGTGTCCGCGCTGGAGTCGTCCGACGACGACGCGGTGTGGGTGCAGGCCGGCATGCACCACGTGCTGCTGTCCACCGTCGGGCGCAAGACGGGCGCGACCCACAAGGTCGCCCTGCCGTTCTGGCGCGCCCCCGACGGTGTGCGCGTGGTCGTGGCGTCGTTCGCCGGCGCGACCAAGGATCCGGCCTGGTTCACGAACCTCGCCGACCGCACCGCCAACCCGAAGGTGTTCGTGCGCGTGCAGGGCGGTTCGTTCTGGTCGGTTCCCGAGATCCTCGACGGCGACGAGCACGCCCGGATCTGGAAGCTTCTCAACGAGGACCGGGCCTGGTACGACAACTACCAGGCCAAGACCGAGCGCCGGATCCCGCTCGTGCGGCTCCCCGAGACCGAGCCAGCCTGAGCTCGTCGCCGTGACCGAGCTCCCGAACGACCTGCCCGCCGGGATGGCGGAGTGGGTGGCCGAGGTCGGAGGCGGCACGATCACCCGGCTCGAGCGGCACGTCGCTCGCCGCGAGGCGTGGGTGGTCGACGTGACCCGCCCGGACGGGACGGTGCTGGAGGGCTTCCTCCGCTTGGAGCGTGAGCCGGTCGGTCTCGACTCGGCGACATCGCTGCTCAAGGAGACCAAGATCATCGAGGCGCTGGCCTCGACGTCGGTGCCGGTGCCCGCGGTGTACGGGCGCAGCGACGAGCTCGGCTGCACGCTGTTCGAGCGGGCCCGTGGGCGCAGCGACATCGACAAGGTCGCCGACGTCCGCCAGCAGCGCGCCGTGATGGAGGACTTCATCCGCGTGATGGCGCGGATGCACGCGCTCGACGTCGACGAGCTCGGGCTCGCCCCCTACCTCGCGTACGTGCCGACGAACGCTCGCGAGGCGGCGCTCAACGACGTCGACCTCGCGCTGCGCACCCATGACGGCTTCCTGGCGCGCTACTGCGAGCCGCTGATCACCTACGCCGTGGACTGGCTGCGTCGGAACGCGCCGACGTCGATGGCCCGCCTGTCGCTCGTCCAGGGCGACACCGGGCCCGTCAACTTCCTGTTCGAGGGCGACGAGGTCACGGCGGTCATCGACCTGGAGTGGGGTCACTACGGCGACCCGCTCGAAGATCTCGGCAACTTCTGCGTCCGCGAGTTCTGGAACCCGTCGGGTGGCCTCGGCGGCCTGTTCCGCCTCTACGAGCAAGAGTCCGGCATCCCGTACTCCCGGTTCGCCGCGCAGTACTACCGGGTGCAGCAGAACGTGCGGGGCATGATCCCGATCCACGCCGTCACGGTGCACGCCCATCCGACCGAGCCCATCGCCTGGTTCCTCGCCTACCGCTACGTCGGGGATCGGGCCACCTGTGAATCGATCGCCGAGGCCGCGGGCATCGTGGTCGAGCGCCCGGAGATGCCCGACGACAGCGGCACGGGTGACGTGCTCGCCGCGGCGGCCGCCCACATCCTCCAACACGACATCGGGCCACACCTGACCGACGCCTTCGCTGCCTCGCGCGCCAATGACGTCGGCATCTTGCTGGAGGTGATGGAGCGTCGACGCCGGTTCGGCGCGCAGCTGGCGTCGATCGAGTGCGACGAGCTGGCCACGTTGCTCGGTTCGCGACCGTCAGATCTCGGCGAGGGTCTCCGTCGCCTCGATGACGCGATCCGCACGGGTGGCCTGGATGGCGCGGCGACGATCAGGTACCTGACCCGGCGGGCCTACCGGGACGAGTGGCTCCACGCCCCGGCGGTGGCGCTCTATCCCGATCGTCGTTGGTCAGCGCTCGACTGAAGCCCTCGGCGGCCTCAGTGTGCCGACGTCAGCTTCAACCCGACGATGCTGAGCACGAGCAGCGACAGGAACAGCACGCGCGCCGGCGTCGCGGGGTCGCCGTGCCGAACGATCCCGACGAGGGCGGCGCCCACGGCGCCGACGCCCACCCACACGCTGTACGCAGTTCCGAGCGGGATCGTCCGGGTGGCCACCGCGAGCAACAGCATGCTGGCCATGAGGAGCACCCCGAACATCGCGGTCGGAAGTGGCCGGGTCAGACCATTGGTCGAGGGCATCACCGACGCCCAGGCGACCTCGAGCAGACCGGCGACGATGAGCAGCATCCACGACATGGCAGCCTCCGCAGAGACCGTCTTCGCCGTTCCCGGTACGGTCACCCTCGTCGGGTGGAGCCACGTGCAGCTCCGGCCTCGAATGCTATCCGCGCTGCACCCGGAGCCGCCTGTGACTTGCGTAGCAGGATCAATGCAGATGCAACCATCGCGACGACGGCGAAGTAGATGACGGGCCCCTCTCCGTGATGCAGCCCGTAGACCAGCCAGAGGGCCCCCTCGACCCCGGTCAAGAGCCATGTCGCCGACGCGACACCGCTCGGACCGTCGGTGTGCCACGCGGTCCACACCGCCGGTGTGACCTGGAGCGCGTATGCCGCGGCGAGCAACACGCCGAGGTACGCCCGTCCCCCGAACGCCGCGGTCGCGCAGACGGCGACGAACCAGATCGCACCGGCACGTAGCGCCGGGCCGGTGATCGCCCCGCGGTGGACGAGCGCCACGGCGAGCACGGTGTTGGAGGCTGCCATCATCAGCGCCTCCGGCACCGCTGACCAGAGACCACCGCTCACGGTGTAGGCGAGCCACGCCAGTTCGGTGCCGATCCCGATCGCGGCGCTGGCGAGGGAGACGCCCCTGGCGTCGCGCAGGACGATCACCCGACGCAACTGGGGCAATGAACCGATCGCAGCGATCGTCGTCGCTGTCACCGCGGCCAGGTCGGCGATCGCCGCACTCGTGCTCGACCCCATCCCCGTCCACCACATGGACTCACAGAGCGCGGGGCGCGACGCTGGATGGCGTTTGGCGCCGGGGGCTGGACGGGCGCCGACGTGATCGAACCGTTCCCCGATCCGGAGGCGCCACCGACGCAATCGCCCCGACACCTGACCGTTCGCCTCGGGCCGCGCCGTAGCGCGTCGATATGGTCGGGCGACTTCGAGGAAAGGAGGCGCCCGGCCATGACTCGCTTCGTCGAGAACACGATCACATTCCCTTACAAGCGGTCGCTGGGCCCGGTCATCGGGCCGTTCATGACCGCGCTCACGGATCGTCGGATCCTCGGCATCCGCCACGGTGAGCAGGTGATCGCTCCGCCGATGGAGTGGGACCCGGCCACCGGTGACACGATCGACGGCGACCTCGTGGAGGTCGGCCCAGCAGGCACGGTCGAGTCATGGACCTGGGTGCCGTCGCCCTCACGGCAGCACCCGCTCGACCACCCCTTCGCGTTCGCGTTCATCCGCCTCGACGGTGCCAGCAACGTGATGCTCCACGCGGTCGACGCCGCAACCCCCGACGCGATCTCCAACGGCGCCCGCGTCGCGCCGCGCTGGCGCGGCACCCGTCGCGGTGCCATCGACGACATCGTCTGCTTCGTGCTGGGTGAGGAATCCGAGATCGAGGGGGACGACGCGGGGTCCAAGGAATCCGTCGAGTTGATGGACTACAACGCCTCGATCACCTACGTGAACCCGGTGTCGCCGACCCTCGATCGAACCGTGGCAGCCAGCGAGGAGGGGCGCCTGATCGGCCAGGAGTGCCCGAGCTGCGGGCGCGTCTACGCCGGTGGCCGGGGCCTGTGCCCGATCGACGCGACGATCTTCACCGAGGAGAACGACGTCGACCTGCCCCAGACCGGCACGATCACGAACTTCGTCGTCGTGACGCCGGTGCAGTATCCCGGCCAGACCGAGACCGAGCCGTTCGCTCGCGTGTTCGTGCTGCTCGACGGCACCGATGTCGTGCTCGGCTACCAGCCGACGGTCGAGCTGCCGGTCGACGACGTGCACGTCGGCGTGCGCGTCTCCGCCGTGTGGGCCTCGCCCGGCGAGGCGGCCGACAATGCAAGCGTCGGAGGCAACTACGGCCGGCTGGTCGGGTGGATCCCGAACGGTGAGCCCGATGTCGACGACCCCGACCTCGTGAACAGGATCTTCTGATGGTGGATGTAGCCGTCGTCGGCTGGGCCCAGACGGCCATGGTCCGGCGCACCGACCTCTCCGAGACCCAGCTGCTGGTCAATGCGATCAGCGATGCACTGAGTCCGCTCGGCCTCACCCGCGCCGATGTGGACTTCACGTGCCTCGGCAGCTGCGATTACATCACCGGCCAGGCGTTCTCGTTCGTGCAGAACCTCGATGCCCTCGGCGCGTGGCCGCCCAAGCAGGACTCCCACGTCGAGCTCGACGGCGCCTGGGCACTGTACGAGGCGTGGCTGCGCCTCCAGCACGGCGACATCGAGATCGCGGTCGTGACGGGCTCCGGCCGGTCGTCCACGGGCGATCCGGCACTGATCTACCCGATGGAGATGGATCCGTACTACCTCGCCCCGCTGGGCGCCGACCCGCTGACGTTCGCCGCCCTGCAGGCCCGGGCGCTGATCGCCGCCGGCATCACCGACGAGCGGGCGATGGCCGAGACGGCGGTTCGGTCGCGGAGGAACGCGATCGGCAACGAGCATGCCCAGGTGCAGGGCGAGGGCGACGTCGACGAGCTGCTGGCGGGGGAGTACGTGCGCGAGCCGCTGCGCCGCCACGACCTGCCACCGATCACCGACGGTGCCTGCGCGATGGTGCTGGCGACCGCCGAGCGGGCCCGCCAACTGGTGGAACGGCCAGCGTTCATCACCGGCATCGACCACCGCAGCGAGGGCCACAACCCGGCGTTCCGCGATCTCACCGACTCGCCCTCGACCCGCATCGCCGGTCAGGAGGCGGGCGTCGGCAACGGCCCGATCGAGATCGCCGAGCTGCAGGCCGCGTTCACGCACGAGGAGGCCCTCCTGTCGCGCGCGCTCGGCCTCGGCCCCGACACCACGATCAACCGGTCGGGCGGCGCGCTGGCGTCGAACCCGATCATGGCGACCGGCCTCGTGCGCATCGGTCACGCAGCCGACCACATCTTCGGCGGCGGCAACCGTGCCCTCGCCCACTCGACGTCGGGCCCGTGCCTGCAACAGAACCTGGTCTGCATCCTCGAAGGGAGCCCCCGATGACCCACTCGGTGGAACCGTGCGCTGTCGTCGGCATCGGCCAGACGCACCACAAGTCGCGCCGCCGCGACGTCTCCTTCGGTGGGCTCGTCCGCGAGGCCGCGTTCCGCGCGCTCGAGGACGCCCACATGACGATGGCCGACATCGACGCCGTCGTGATCGGCAAGGCCCCCGACCTGTTCGAGGGCGTGATGAAGCCGGAGCTGTACCTGTCCGATGCCCTCGGGGCGATCGGCAAGCCGATGTTCCGCGTCCACACCGCCGGCTCCGTCGGCGGCACGACCGGTGTCGTCGGCGTGTCGCACATCCAGGCTCGCAAGCACCGCCGGGTGCTGGCGATCGCGTTCGAGAAGCAGTCCGAGGGCAACGCCCAGTTCGCGCTCGGCTCCGGTCGCGGCGCCTCCCTCGGCGCCGGTGGGTCGTTCGCCCCGTTCATCCGGGCCTACATCCACCGCAGCGGCGCCCCCGAGCACATCGGCTGGAAGGTCGCGGTCAAGGACCGGCAGAACGCGCTGAAGAACCCCTACGCCCACCTCAAGATCGAGGACATCTCGATCGAGAAGGTGCGGAACTCGCCGATGATGTGGGAGCCGCTGCGCTACCTCGAGTCGTGCCCGTCGTCCGACGGTGCGTGCGCGATCGTGCTCACCGACGAGCAGGGCGGCAAGGACGCTGCCGCCGACGGCCGTCCGCCGGCCTGGGTGCTCGGCACCGCGTCGCGCAGCGAGCCGGGCAACTTCCCCGGGCGCGACCCGGTCCGCCCGCAGGCGGCCGTCGACTGCGCGTGGCACGTCTACCGGCAGGCCGGCATCACCAACCCGCGCGAGCAGATCAGCATGGCCGAGCTGTACGTGCCGTTCTCGTGGCACGAGGCGATCTGGCTGGAAGGCCACGACATCGCCGAGCAGGGCCAGGGTTGGCGGATGATCGACGACGGCGAGACCGAGATCGGTGGCTCGTTCCCGATCAACTGCTCCGGCGGCGTGCTGTCGTCCAACCCGATCGGGGCCTCCGGACTCCTGCGCTTCGCCGAAGCGGCGCTGCAGGTGCGCGGCATGGCCGGCGAGCACCAGGTCGACGGTGCCAAGGTCGCCCTCGCCCAGGCCTACGGAGCCAACAGCCAGTACTTCAGCATGTGGGTCGTGGCCAACAGCCTCCAGCCGTTCTGAGTGCTCGCTGCGCTCGCGGGGGCGGCTGCGGCGCCGATTCGTGGCCGCGCTCGCTGTGTTCGGGGTGCTCGCTGCGCTCGCCGAGCCTCGGTCCCCGCGTCGATGCCTCTGCCGACGCCTCCTCGTGCGGGCCTCGCTACAGACTGTGGCGGTGCATCGGCTGACTTCGGGTCTCGTCGCGCTCCTCCTCACCGCGGGGCTGCTCGTCGCCGCGTCACCGTCTGCTGCGGCGCCTCCGGGGGCGCCGCGGGTGACCCTGATGGGGGACTCGACGTTGATGGCGATGCAGTACTACGCCAACGACGACGAGTTGATCGCCACCACCTACGACGTGTACCTCGAGGTCGGCAACTGCCGGCGGCTGGTGCGCCCGAGCTGCGCCGTGGGTGGGAAGCCGGCGACCCCGAGTGCCCTCCCGGTCATGCAGACCACGGCCAAGGGCAAGCTCGGCCAGGTGCTCGTGATGATGACCGGCTACGACGACTTCCACGACATCACGCCTGACATCGACGCGATCATGACCGAGGCGAACGCCCAGGGGGTCGGCGAGGTGCTCTGGTTGACCTACCGGGAGAGCCCGACGTACTTCCTGCCCGACGGCCAGCAGGGGGCGCCGGTCTACGTCGGGAGCAACGCCCGGCTGCGCGAAGCCGAGGACCGCTGGCCCGCACTCACCGTGCTCGACTGGAACGCCCACTCGGCTGGACATCCCGAGTGGTTCGCCAGCGACGGCATCCACCTCCGCCCGAGCGGAACCCCGCAGCTCGCCGCGTTCATCAAGGCCGCGCTCGACGCCCGCCCGCTGACCCGCTGCGACGCCCGCAATGCACTCACCGGCACACCCGACGACGTGGAGGCCGTGCCGGCAGTCCGGACCGAACCATCGGGCTTCGAAGCGGTGGAGCCCGTGCGCCTGCTCGACACGCGCCGGACCGACCTCGGCGGATCGACCGGGATGCTCGGTGCCGGCCACACCGTCGCTGTGGTCGTGGTCACTCACCTGCCGAGTGGCGCGACCGCGGCGGTGGTGTCGGTCGCCGCGGTGGACCCGTGTGCGACCGGCTACCTCACCGTGTTCCCGTGCGGGCCGCTCTCGAACACGTCGAACGTCAACTTCGCCGCGGGCCGCAACTCGGCCGGGCTCGTGGTGACGATGATCGGCGACGGTGGAGCGGTGTGCGTGCACTCGTCGGTGGCGACCGACGTCATCGTCGACCTGCTGGGCGGCTTCATCCACGGCGGTGAGCGGTTCCACCCGATCGAGCCCCGCCGGTGGGTCGACACCCGTGGTGCCCCCGAAGTCGTCGTGCCGTCGGTGCGCGGCGCGCTGACCGCGGGGCAGTCCGTGAACGTACCGATCGCCGGGCTCGGTGGGGTTCCACCTGCAGCGACCTCGGTACTCGTGAACGTCACGGTGGCCGGATCGACCGGCGACACCGCGATCTCGCTCCGCCCGGGGCCCTGCGCCGGCACCCCGACGACCAGCGCGCTCAACGTCGGCGCCGGACGCGACGGCGCGGCGAGCGCGATCGTCGGCCTCGGCGGCGGCGCTGTCTGTGTCACTGCGTTCTCGGGCGGCGGCCACCTGATCGTCGACGTCGCCGGGTGGTTCGGCGCCGGTACCGGCGGGTTGTCCTTCGAGGCGACGACGCCGACCCGTCTCGCCGACACCCGTCAGGCTGCTCCGATCGCAGCCGGTGGCCACGCCGCCGTGCCACTGTCGGCGACGTCGATGCTGTCGGTCGCGCTGATCGACACCGCCGAAGCCGGCTGGGCGTCCGTCCGCCCGTGCGGTGCGACGACGACGAGCTCGTTGCTCAACACCATGCCGGGCGAACCGATCGCCAACACGACTGCCGTCGCCGCGGGCATGGGCGGCGCAGTGTGCCTGTCACCGTCGACCGCTGCTCACTTCGTGGTCGACCGCACCGGGGAGTTCCGATAGCGCTCGAACCTCGGTGACCGGGCAAGTGCGCACCACGGTGGCCGATTTCGGTCACCAGCGTGCGCACTTCCTCAGCGGCCCGATCCGCGACGCTCAGGCCCTCGCCCGGAAGTGCGGGATGACGTGCTCGCCGATGTTGCGGATCGTCTCGAGCATCGCCCACTGCGGCACGGTGCCCATCTGGACGAGGAACATGATCTCGTCGGCGCCGGCCTCGATCAGGCGGTTGACGTAGCCGATGCAGTCGTCGACGGTGCCATAGGCGTGATTCGTGTTGAGCAGCGCGGCGCTCGAGTCCGAGAGGTCCATCCTCACCTTCTCGCGGCCGATCGAGGACTCGACGATCGTCGTCGAACCGTCGTCCGGGTTGGCGAGGTCGTGCGGCCACGAGTCGGGATCGGGCAGCGGCGTCGCGCCCTTGCTCGCCCAGTGGCCGATCGACTCCATGAAGAAGCGCTGTCCGCGCAGCCCGATCCGGCGAGCCTCGTGCCCGTCGGCCAGCACGATCGCCGGGCACAGAGCCGACAGGTGCTCGGTCGGTCGATAGCCGACCTGGCGGTCGGGATCGCGGTTGGCGAACGCCTTGCGGTAGATCTCGTTCTTGATCGCGACCTGCTCCGGGCCGCCGAAGCCGAGGACGAGCGCCCCGATGCCGCGCCCGCCGGCGTCGAGCAGGGTGTCGTCGTGGGTGCAGGCCATGTAGAGCGGCGGGTGTGGGTACTGCAGCGGCTTCGGATGGATCGGGCGGGGCGGGATGTCGATGAACTGGCCGTGGTGCTCGACGACGTCGTCCATCCAGATCCTCGGGATGAGGCGCATCGATTCCTCGATCATCGGGGGGAGGTCGGCGAGGTCGTAGCCGAACGTCCCCGCCTCCTGCTGGGTGCCGCCCTTGCCGAACCCGACGTGCAGCCGGCCACCGGACAGGATGTCCAGCGTCGCGCAGCGCTCGGCGACCTTCACCGGGTGGTTCTGCTGCGGGGGCAGGCAGATGACGCCCTGGCCGACGTGGATCCGCTTGGTCGCCCCGGCGACGAACGCCAGGAACGTCTCGGGCGCGCTCATGTGCGCGTAGTGAGTGAGCGCCGTGTGTTCGACCGCCCAGATCACGTCGAAGCCCACCTGCTCGGCGAGCAGCGCCTGGTCGAGCACGTCGCGGAAGATGCGGTGATCGCCCTCACGTGAGTTCTCGGCGGTTTGCGACTCGTAGATCAACGAGAACTTCAACGGAACCTCCTGGATTTGGCCATTGGCCAATCGATGTGTCGGTGCATAGTATTTGGCCAATGGCCAAATCTGTCAAGCCCTCCGGTCGCGACGCCGTCCTGGATGCCATCCTCGACGCCGCCGAGCGCCTCTTCGCGACCTCCGGCCCCGCCGACGTGTCCCTGCGGGCGATCGCCGCCGAGGCCGACGTGACCTACGGCCTCGTCCACGCCTATGCCGGCAGCAAGGACGAGCTGTACGACCGCGTGATGGCGCGGTACGCCGCGCGGTGGCTGCCGCGCCTCGACGAGCTCGACTACGAGAGCGCGCTCGACGTGCTGCTCGGATCCGACCCCGACGCCGGCCCCTACCTGCGCCTGTTGGCCTGGAGCCTGCTGCGCGGCCAGGACGAGCGCTCCGGCGTCGACGCCCACCGTCGCCACGCCGCCCTCGACCGGCTGCCCGGGTTGCCAGGAGGCCCTGGCGAGCCATCGGTCGCGACCGCCGCTGCGTTGGCGCTCGTCTTCGGCTGGAAGTTCTTCCAGCCGTTCCTGCGTGACGCGTTGCGGCTGACCGAGGACGACGAGACGTTGCACGCGGCGATCCGCGAGCGCGTGCAGGTGCTCGCCGCGGATCAGGCAGGATCGCGGCGGATGTAGAGCACGCTGGTGTCGTCCTCGTTGGCCACGTCGTGCAACCGGGCGGCCAGCCAGGCGGCGACGTTGATGCCATCGGGCTGCGCGGCGGCCGCCGGCGCGGCGGCCTGCAGCTGCTCCAGGCCGTCGTCGATCGGGCGGCGGCGTCGCTCGATCAGGCCGTCGCTGTACAGCACGAGCGCGTCGCCCGGACCGAGGTGCACCACCTGCTCGTGACGTTCGCGAGCCCCGATGCCGAGCAGCGGATCTCCCGGCACGTCGACGAACGTCGCCCGCCCGTCGCTGACCACGAGTGCCGGCAGGTGGCCCGCGTGGGCGATGTGGATCTCCTCCGTCGACGTGTGGATCGCCGCGCAGACCACGGTGGCGACCGTGCCGGGCAGCAACCGCGTGACCAGCCGGTCGAGCCGGCAGAGCGCGTCCGCCGGTGAGGGGTCGTCGAGCACATAGGCGCGCAGGGAGTTGCGCAGCTGCGCCATCTCCGCCGCAGCGCGCAGGCCGTGGCCGGCGACGTCGCCGACGATCGCGATGACGATGCCGCCGCCGATGTCGAAGACGTCGAACCAGTCGCCACCGATCTGGCCCCCGTCGGCGGGCTGGTCGTGCACATCGATGCGCCATCCGGGGACCGGCCGCAGCTCGGCAGGCCGCATCGCCTGCTGGAGGCTGGCGGCGATCGCCGCGTTGTCGCGTTCCCGGCGCATGAGCGCGTTCGTGAACCGTCGCGTGAACCGCATGGTGGCGTTGGCCTCGCTGTCGGTCCACGGTGCCGATCGACCCCGCACCGTCTCCCTCCACAGATCGAAGGACCTGCGCGGGCTGAGGCGCACGTCGGCCCCCTCGGCCACCGCCAGCTCTGCGTTGCGCGGGTCGCCACCCCAATCGACCTGGCGGACCAGTTCGGGGCGCAACCACATCACGAACTCGTGGTGGTCATCGGTGATCGGCACTGC
>CAZMGD010000126.1:0-10729 GCA_964565705.1 uncultured Ilumatobacteraceae bacterium
CGCTGAAGAACCCGTAGCCGGGGTGTACGCCGTCGGCACCGCTGCGCTCGATCGCGTCGAGGATGGCATCGGTGTTGAGGTAGCTCTCGGCAGCGGTCTGCCCGCCGAGCGCGTAGGCCTCGTCGGCGAGCCGGACGTGGAGGGCGTTGCGGTCGAGTTCGGAGTACACGGCCACCGTCTGGATGCCGAGCTCACGCGCAGCTCGGATGACGCGGACGGCGATCTCGCCACGGTTGGCGATCAGGATCTTCTGGAGCACGGCTGCCAATGTACGCAACGTGCCCTTTCTCGACATGATCGACGGCTGGTCGGTGCGCCACGTCATCGAGACCGGCAGCACGAACGCCGATCTGGTCGCCGCCGCGGTCGACGGAGCGCCGGGACGGACCGTGCTCGTGGCCGACCACCAGACCGCCGGCCGTGGACGCCTCGACCGGACGTGGGACGCGCCGGCGGGAGCGAACCTGCTCGCGAGCGTGCTGCTGCGCGGTGACGACCTGGCCGGCGGGCCGAACCCGGCCGTCCAGCGACTGTCTCTCGCCGCGCTCACCGCATGTGAGGAGGTCGCCGGGGCCCGGCCCGAGCTCAAGTGGCCCAACGACATCCTGCTCGACGGCGCCAAGCTCGCCGGGGTGCTGGCCCAAGCCGGCGAGGGCTGGCTCGTGATCGGCATCGGACTCAACGTTGCCTGGGCACCGCCGGACGCGGCGCGACTCGGTGACGGCATCGAACCACGCACCGTGCTCGCCGCAGTGCTGCGCGCGTTCGACGCCCTCCCGGAAGACCTGACGCTGCTCTATCGCTCCCGGCTGTCGACGCTGGGCAGGCGGGTTCGCGTGGACCTGCCCGGCGGGCGCACCATCGTCGGCGTGGCCGTCGACGTGCGCCCGGATGGCCGGCTGGTGATCGACGCCTCGGGGTCCGAGCACGTGGTCGATACGGGTGACATCGTTCACCTGCGCGAGGCCTGACTGCCGCCGTCCGGCGACCTGCCGCCACTACCCTTTGTGCGCCATGCCAACCGTCGACCGTGGATCCCCGCGCCGCAAGCGCCGTCAACTGCGCCTGCTCAACGCGATCGCGCTCGCCTGCGTGATCGGCGCCGCGGGTGCCGGCGGGGTGGTCGCGGCCACCAACCAGAAGGCTGACAGCGTCACGAAGGTGCCAGAGCTGGACAAGGTGGTCGTGCCGAAGGTGACCGGCTGGGAGAACTACCTGCTCGTCGGCAGCGACTCGCGCGAAGGCGCCGATCCGGATTCGCCCGACTACGGCGGCATCGGCAGCGCCGACGAGACCGGTGGCAAGCGCAGCGACACGATCATGATCATGCACGTCGATCACGACGAGGGACGCGCGTCGCTCGTCTCGCTGCCTCGCGACCTGTGGGTGCCGATCGACGGTGGCAAGTCGAACCGGATCAACAGTGCGTTCAGCCAGGGTGCCGACGTGCTCGTGCGCACCGTGCAGGAATCGCTCGGCGTGCCGATCAACCACTACGTCGAAGTCGACTTCACGGGCTTCAAACGCCTCGTCGACGCGATGGGCGGCGTGCAGACCTGCTTCGACTACTCGACGCGGGACAAGAACACCGGGCTGTCCATCCCCGGCGCGGGCTGCTACACGCTGGACGGGGTGGAGGCGCTCGCCTACGCCCGCAGCCGCCACTACCAGCAGTTCATCGACGGCGAGTGGCAGGAGGATGCGACCAGCGACATCGGGCGGACCCAGCGCCAGCAGCAGCTGATCGCCGATGCTGCCAAGGCGCTGCTCGACAAGATGGCCGCCAACCCCTTCGCCGCCGACGCCGTGCTCGACGCCGCGGTCGATTCCGTGCAGGTCGACCCGCAGACCAACATCTTGACCGCCGCCAAGCAGCTCCAACCCCTGGCCAACGGTGGCTTCGACCGCTATACGCTGCCGGTTGCCGGCAAGACGGTGGGCGACGCGGCGGTCCTCGAACTGGACGACGGAGCGCTCGAGATCCTGGCCTACTTCGCCGGCGAGGGCCCCAAGCCCGAACCCACCGCCTGACCGAAAGCAGTCCTCTGATGAAAGCGCTGATCCTCGCCGGCGGTGCCGGCACCCGGCTGCGCCCGATCACCCACACGAGCGCCAAGCAGCTGGTGCCCGTGGCGAACAAGCCGATCCTGTTCTACGGCATCGAGTCGATGGTCGCCGCCGGGATCAAGGAGATCGGCGTGATCGTCGGCGACACCCGCGCCGAGGTGATGAAGGCGCTCGGTTCGGGCGAGCAGTGGGGGGCGACGATCACCTACATCCCCCAGGATGCGCCGCTCGGGCTGGCGCACTGCGTGCTGATCGCACGCGACTTCCTGGGCGACGACGACTTCGTGATGTACCTCGGCGACAACCTGCTCGAGCAGGATCTCGCCGCGTTCGTCGCCGCGTTCGAGACCGCCCGCGCCGGCGACGGCGGGCCCGCCGCGCAGATCCTGCTCAAGCAGGTGCCCGACCCGCACCGCTTCGGCATCGCCAGCCTGGACGCCGACGGCAACGTCGTGCACCTGGTCGAGAAGCCGGCCGACCCGCCGAGCGACCTCGCCCTCGTCGGTGTGTACCTGTTCGACCACACGATCCACGCCGCGGTCGCCTCGATCGAGCCGTCGCCGCGTGGTGAACTCGAGATCACCGACGCGATCCAGTGGCTGATCGACAACGGCCATCAGGTGCGCTGCGAGCTGCTGACCGGTTGGTGGATCGACACCGGCAAGCTCACACCGCTGCTCGAGGCCAACCGCCTCCTGCTGGAGAAGATCGAGATCCGCATCGAGGGCACCGTCGACGATGCGTCCGTGATCGACGGGCGGGTGCAGGTCGCCGAGGGCGCCGAGATCGTCAACTCGACGGTTCGCGGGCCCGTGGCGATCGGGCGCGGGGCCCGGATCGTCGACAGCTTCATCGGGCCGTTCAGCGCGATCGGCGACGGCTGCGAGGTGGTCGACAGCGAGGTCGAGCACTCGGTGGTGATGGCCGGGAGCCGCATCCTCGACATCCCCCGCCTGGAAGACAGCCTCATCGGGCGGGAGGCGGTCGTGAGTCGCACCCGTGTCCGGCCCCGGGCGCTGCGCCTCATGGTCGGCGACCACTGCCAGATCGACGTCGAGTGAAGGATCCCCGACAACCATGAAACTGTTCGTCACCGGCGCCGCCGGGTTCATCGGATCGAACTTCGTGCGCCACGTGCTGGCCACCTCTGACGATGAGATCACGGTGTTCGACGCCCTCACGTACGCCGGCAACCTCGCCAACCTGGCCGACGTCGCCGACGACCCGCGCTACTCGTTCGTGCACGCCGACATCTGCGACCGCGACGCCGTCGCGGCGGCGATGGACGGGCACGACGCCGTCGTCCACTTCGCCGCCGAGAGCCACGTCGACCGCAGCATCATCAACCCGGACGCGTTCGTCCGCACGAACTGCGACGGCACGAACGTGCTCTGCGACACCGCCCGCCGCGTCGGCGTCGAGCGGTTCCTGCACATCTCCACCGACGAGGTGTACGGCTCCATCGACGTCGGCAGCTTCGCCGAGAGCTCGCCGTTGAACCCGCGCTCGCCCTACTCGGCGGCCAAGGCCGGCAGCGACCTGATCGCGCTCAGCTACCACACGACCTACGGGCTGCCGGTGCTCGTCACCCGCAGCAGCAACCAGTTCGGGCCGTTCCAGTTCCCCGAGAAGGTCATCCCGCTGTTCACCACCAACCTGCTCGACGGGGTGAAGGTGCCGCTGTACGGCGACGGTGGCAACGTGCGCGACTGGTTGTTCGTCGAGGACAACGTGCGCGCCGTCGAGCTGGTGCTGCGCCAGGGCACGATCGGTGAGATCTACAACATCGGTGCGCACAACGAGATCACGAACTTCGAGCTCACGCATCGCCTGCTCGACCTCACCGGGCGCGACGAGTCGTTCATCCAGCCCGTCGAGGATCGCCTCGGCCATGACCGCCGGTACTCGATCACCACGGACAAGATCGCCGCACTCGGTTGGAAGCCACAGCACGACCTGGCCGAGGCGTTGGAGGACACGGTGGCCTGGTACCGCGACAACCGGACGTGGTGGGAGCCGCTGAAGGAGCGCGCCGCGTTCGATCGCAAGCCGGTCGCCTGACGCGGTGCGCCCGCTCAAGATCTTCGTCACCGGCGCCAACGGTCAGCTCGGGCGCGACGTCGTGCACGTGTGGACCGCGGCGGGCCACGACGTTGCCGGCTTCGGCCGCTCGGCGCTCGACGTCACCGACCGCGGTGCCGTCGTGCGGATGCTCGATTCGCAGCGTCCCGACATCGTCGTCAACTGCGCGGCGTGGACCGCGGTGGACGCCTGCGAGTCGGATCCCGAGCGGGCCCAGATCGCCAACGCCGACTCGGTGGCGCATCTGGTCGAAGGCTGCCTCGCTGCGGGGGCGCGCTTGATCCATGTCAGCACGGACTACGTGTTCGACGGGTCCAAGCCGACGCCGTACGTCGAGACCGACGAACCCAACCCGGTGTCGGTGTACGGCACGACCAAGTTGGCGGGTGAGCACGCCGCGCTGCAGCTCGGTGACCGGGCAGCGGTCGTGCGCACGTCGTGGGTGTGCAGCGAGCACGGCTCGAACATGGTGAAGACCGTGCTGCGACTTGCCGCCGAGCGGCCGCAGCTCGCGTTCGTCGCCGATCAGGTCGGCCACCCGACGTTCACCGCCGACCTGGCCGAGCAGCTGCACCGGATCGCCGACGAGGAGCTGTCGGGAGTCATCCACGCCACCAACCAGGGTGCGGTCAGCTGGTACGAGTTCGCTCGCGAGGTCGTCGCCGCGTCCGGCCGGGATCCGGAGATGGTTCGGCCGATCGCCACCGCCGACCTCCAGCCGCCGCGCCCTGCGCCTCGGCCCGCCAACAGCGTGCTCGACAACGCCGTGCTCCGCGCCGCCGGCGTACCGCTGTTGCGCGACTTCCGCGAGCCCCTCGCCGAGGTCGTCGCCAAGCTGTGTTGAAGGCTCGCAAACGTACTCGATGGCTCGCTGCGCTCGCTGGCGGCGCCTGAGCTCGCCGAGCGGGACTCGCTTCGCTCGCTGAAGCCTCGGCTGCCGCCGGTTCGCGGTTGCGCTCGCTGTGTGCGGGGTGCTCGCTGCGCTCGCGAAGCCTCGGTGGCCGATCGAGCTGCCGGGCCGGTGATGGCCTCGGTCGGTAGCCTGTCGTCCCATCGTCTCGTCCTCGCGGCCTTGGCGCGCCCGCGTCCTCGTCCTGGCACTCGCCGGTGGATCGCTCGCGTCGGCGTGCGGGTCGGGCACCGGCGCGTCGCCCGCGCCGACGCTCGTCACGACCCCGGTGCCGACATCGTCGACGACCTCGACGTCCACCCCCAGCACGACGCTGGCACCGCGCACGTCGACGACTGCATCGAGCACCATCACGCTCGCCCCCGAGTCCACGACGGTCGAACCGCCGGCCACTGGCGCGGCGGCGACCGACGGCACGACGTCGACGTCGCTCGTCGAGACGCCGCAGACGACGCCGACCACGGCCCGTTCGCCGGTGTCGGTCGCGACCGCGCCCGCGCTGGCGCCGACCGGCCAGGCCAACCAGCCCGACGCATGGCCGGCGTTCGACGACGTGATCACCAGCTTCATGGGCCGCCGCAGCCTGGCGGGGGCGTCCGTCGCGGTGTCCTACGAGGGCCGGCTGGTGTACGCCCAGACGTACGGCACCCGGGACCTCCTGTCGGGTGCACCCGTCGAGTACTCGTCGCGGTTCGACTTCGCCAGCCTGTCGAAGGTGTTCACGGCGGCGACCGTCATGCACCTCGCCGAACAGGGCCGCATCGACCTGGAGGCTCGCGTGGCGGACGTGCTCGCCGACCGCCTGGACCTCCCCTCGGGCTACGACCGGCGGTTCGACGGCGTCACCGTCCGCCAGCTGCTCAGCCACACCAGCGGCCTGAACCCCAAGCCGCCGCTCGGACCGATCGGCGCCGAGAGCTGCGACGCGCTCGTCGCTCACGCGCTCGCCAAGTCGTTGATCCACGATCCCGGCAACTACCGCTACGCCAACGCCAACTACTGCCTGCTGGGTGATGTCATCGAGACCCTCGGGGAGGGCAGCTGGTTCCAGGTCGTGCAACGCGAGACGCTGGAGCCGCTCGGCATCACGGACGTCGCGCTCGGTCATCCGGGGGTCACGGCGCCGGGTGACGTCATCCACTGGGCGGACCCGGTCGCCACAGGCCAGAACCCCCTGTTCCTCGACGCGCTCGGGCCGGCCGGGCAGCTCATCGGAACGCCCTACGACGCGGTGCGCGTGCTCGACGCCCTCGCTGGCCACTCGCCGACGCCGCTCGTTCGGCCCGAGACGTACTTCTCGATGGTGCTGCCACAGGCCGTGGCGTACACCCCGACCGAGCACTACGGCTACGGGCTGTTCGTCTGGGATGGCGGGACCACCATCGGCCACACCGGTTCACTGCCGATGGTGCGGGCGATGGCGGCCCACCAGAGCGACGGCTACACCTGGTGCATCCTCGTCAACGGCACGTTCGACGACTACAGCTCAGGGTTCCGCAAGGTGATGTCCGGGGCGATCGCGGCGACCGGCAACGTGTGGCCAGCGGTGGACTACACCCAGCTCGTGCCGTAGCCCCTCGCCCACCCGGGCGTCACGGAGAGTGTGCACTATCGTCGCTGGCCAGTGGGAACGTTGCGCGATCGAGTCGACGAACGCGACGCCGCACGGTTCGTCGGTCGCACCGCCGAGCTCGATCTGTTCGATCGGATGCTGCGCGGCGAGTTGGCCCACCAGGTCCTCCACGTGACGGGACCGGGGGGCATCGGCAAGAGCGCACTGCTGCGGGAGATGGCTCGCCGGGCCAAGGCGGCGGGCTTCCTGCGGGTGTGGATCGAGGGCCGGGACCTGTCGCTGTTCCCCGAGGAGATCGATGCCGCGCTCGGTGGGCTCGGTGACGAGCCGGCACTCGTCGTCATCGACTCGTACGAGCTGATCAGCTCGCTCGACAACCACCTGCGCGAGCTCGTGCTCCCCGAGCTGCCGGCGACGACGATCGTCGTGATCGGCGCGCGGACGAAGCCCGGCCGGGGATGGTTCGATGGCGGCTGGGATCAGGTCGTCCATTCGATCGATCTCGACGTTCTCCGCGCCGGAGATCTCGAGTTGCTCGCCCGCCGGCTCGGTGTGCAGGACCCTGCGCTCATCGATGAGCTCGTGCGGAGCAGCCACGGCTCACCACTGGCGATCGTGATGGGCGCCACCACCGGCTCGGTCGGGTCGATCGCCGAGCTGGCGGAGCGGCTGATGGAAGGGGAACTGGACCGCGATCGATACGCCGTGTTGAGCGCGGCGTCGATCGCTCGGGTGACCACCCCGGGACTGCTCGAGACCTTGTTCCCGCAGCGCGATGCCCAGGACGACTTCAAGTGGCTCGCCGACCGATCGTTCTGCGAACCGCTCGCCGAGGGCGTGGCGATGCACGCCGTGGTGGCGAAGTCGGTCCGGGAGTCGTTGCGCCAGCGCGATCCGGTTGGGGAGGCGAGCCTCCGTCGACGCATCGCCGACGACGTCTACCGGCGGGCGACGGCAGGTCAGTACTCGCTGTCCACCGACCTCCAGCACCTCGTGCTCGATCAGACCGTCCGGTGGGGGTTCGCCGTCGATGTCGGCAGCCGCTACCACGTCGATGCCGTCCGACCCGGCGACCTCACCCAGATCGGCGCAGTGCTGACAGCGGTCGGCCACGGCGATTGGTGGGAGGTCAGCGAGGCGCTGATCGTGGCCCATCCCGACAACGCGGGGATCGCCCGTGATCGGGACGGGAACGTCGGCGGGTACTACGTGGCCGTCAGCCCACAGCACGCGCCTCGCGCCGCGGACGATGACGTGCTGCTCGGACCGTGGCTGCACCACGCCCGTACCGTGCTGCGCAGTACGTCGGCCGTGCTCTGGCGAGAAGCGGTCGACCTCACGGGCGAGATGGGCGAGGTGACGTCGCTGCTCGGTGCCGCGGGCATCATCGGCACCGGTGTCGACAACCCCCGGTACGGCTACCTGCCGATCTCGCCCGAGATCCCCGCGGCTCGGGCGTTCGCCGAAGCGCTCGGCGCCACGCACCTGCCGGATCTCGACATCGAGGCGCTCGGCATGCGCCTGGAGTGCCACCTCGTCGACTTCGGACCGCGCGGGGTGCTCGGCTTCCAGCGCGACTGGATCTACCGCGAGAGCGGTGCGCGCCCGCCGGGCGATGTCGCCGAGGCGGATCCCGGCCGGCTGATCAGATTGCTGCGCGACCCGGCCGAGCTCGCCCATGGCCCGGAATGGCTCGGCGACCGGCCGTCGGCTCGTCTCGCCGCGCTGCAAGGACTGGTGGCCGACGCCCTGTCCGTGTTCGGCGAGTCGCGTGACGACCAGCTGGCGAGGTCCATCGTCGAGGCCGCCTACCTCGGTGACGGGGCGCCTCACGAGACGATCGCCCGCCGCTTCCACCTCAGCCGCTCCGCGTACTTCCGCCGCCTCCACGCGGCGACCGAGCGCGTCGGCAGGGAACTGGTCGCCCGTCGCGTGTGAGCGGTTCGTTCCAGGAATGGGACGGATGTGGTACTGACGAATCCGAGAGCGTCTGGTTCGCTCTGTGAGGAGCGTGGCCGACCGGTCGCGCCCTGGGCCAGGGAGGGACAACCGAGATGCGTCTTTCGATCGGATCCGCCGCACGCCCCGTCGCCGCCGTGGCCATGCTGGCCGCGACGACCCTCGCCGTCGGCGCCGCGGCCCCGACCGCGCACGCCGCGCCGGCGGAGTTCATGAAGGTTCCGACGCGGCTCTACATGATCCCGAAGGATCACAGCATGGTGGTGCCGGACGTGCTGGCTGGCCTGATCATCCCGATCGAGACGATGAAGTTCGCCGACGACCCGACCGGTGACATCATCTCGGCACAGAGCCGCATCATCGAGATCAAAGCGGACAACGGCCCGGCGTGCAACCACCACGCCACCGACATGACGTTCGACCTGACCGGGTGCACCGCGGTGCAGTTGAACGTGGGGAACGGGAAGCTCAAGTTCGATCCACCGCCGACGGCCGAGGACGATCCGCTGCAAGCCGACGACCAGTTCAAGATCTATCGCTTCGCTTCCGGCGCGTTGCTGCGCCAGGCCGACTCCGACGATGACCTGGAGCAGCAGACGCTGGCACTCATCGGTACGCCGGACGAGATGAACATGACGCTGCAGACGCTCGTCTACACGCCGATGGTCGACGATCCCGCCACCGGGGACATCGACGAGGACTACTACTACGACGGCAGCGACCCCGAGACCCTCGAGGTCGACATCGTCGCTGGAAACGGCGATCCCTCCGGCGGCGTGACGCGCTTCGTCGACATCAAGGTCCTCGACTACAACGACTTCCCCAAGGTCGACGTCGATGAGTACCAATGGGCCGTCGCGAGCGGCGCCGAGGTCGAGATGTTCACGCCGGACGCGAACACGAGCAACCCTCCCCAGGTCCCGACGCTCGAGGTCAGCGACGAGGACAACGACGAGGTGATCGACGAGCGGCAGGACGACGGTGATCCCGACGACGGAGATCTGCACGACGGCGATGACCCCGACGACGGAGTCGGTGACGAGTTCCTCGTCGTGGCGTGGGCGTCGTGTGGCACGTTCTCGCTGTGGAGCAATGGCGGCTGGGACATCGTCGACGATCTCGAGCACATCTTCGACTACGTGTACGACCAGGCCAAGGATCCGCTGGCCAACGACCCGGCCCAGAAGCAGGAGCTCAAGGACGCCTTCCTCGAGCTGCTGCCCGACGAGGTCGAGCAGCTGCCGTTCACGACCTCCAACCCGACCAACTTCAACAGCGTGTTCGCCGGTGTCGCCGACGACATCGAATGGCTGAACTACAACCTGGGCCGGATGACGTTCAAGGCCGCCGACGAGATGAACAACCCGCTCTCTGACACGACGTGCGAGGTGCGGGTGCTCATCAGCGACCTCGGCAACAACGGCCTGCCCCTTCACTACCTCGGCGACCCCGAGTTCGGCGTCGAGATCCCGATGTTCGGCGTCGACCTGCTCGACACGAACGACGCGCCGGGCGTGGAGCGGTTCACCATCCAGGTCGATGGCGGCACCGAGATCGACGTGACGCTGCCTCCGGCGGTGACGGTGCCGGAGGGGGGGATGACCCCGACGGCGCTCATGGTGACGCCGGCCGAGCACCCGGCGTTCCAGGTCGAGGTGTCGACGGCGGACGGCGCCAACACGGTTGCGGGAGTCGACTACAGCCTGAAGAGCTCCCAGGTGGTGATGGTCCCCGAGGACGCGGCCATGGTCGACATCACGCCCACAGTCGATGCGTTGCAGAACGGCGTCGTCGATCCCACGCCGCGCAACTACACGCTGTCGCTCGACATGCCACTCGAGCCGCCCGAGGGCTACTCCATCAAGTCGTCGCAGCCCACCACGCTGGTGACGATCCAGGACGACGAGATGGCAGACACCGCCGGGCCGACGGTGACGATCAACCAGGCGGCGGGTCAGTTGGATCCGACGTCGGTGTCGCCGGTCGTGTTCACGGTTTTGTTCTCGGAGCCGGTGACAGGGTTCGACGATCCTGGTGATGTGGTGTTGTCGGGTTCGGCGGATCCGACGACGGCGATGATCTTGCCGGTGTCGGCGACGCAGTACACGGTTCAGGTGTCGGGGATGCAGTTCGACGGG
>CAZMGD010000127.1:0-10540 GCA_964565705.1 uncultured Ilumatobacteraceae bacterium
GCCAGAGGTCCTGCTGGTAGGTGGTGCGCGGCGCGTCTGGGTCGTCAGGGTCCGGATCCCGGCGCACCAGGTAGCCAGGATGTCCGCCGCCGACGCGGGTGGTCTTCATCCGCCGGTTCGCGGCGAGGTCGGCGGGCCCGAGCGAGAGGCCCTGCATGCGCGGCGACGCGGCGCAGATCTCCTCGACGTTGCACACGCCGCGCGCGGTCTCCAGCAGGGCATGGATCAGCACCGGGCGGCTGCGCCGCGCCTTGGCCTCGAGCTGGGCCAGCAGGCGATCGACGTAGTGGATGTCCTCCGGGCCCTCGACCTTGGGGATCATGATCACGTCGATCGCCTCACCGCCCTCGGTGACCGCGGCGACCAGGTCGTCGAGGCCCCACGGCGAGTCCAAGGAGTTGACCCGCGTCCACAGCTGCGTGTCGGGCGACGACCAGTTCTTGGCGACGTCGACGAGCCCGGCGCGCGCCGCCTCCTTGTCCGAGGCCGGCACCGCGTCCTCCAGGTTGGCCAGCAGCACGTCGACCTTGGACGCCATGTCGGGCACCTTGGCGACCATCTTCGGGTTCGATGCCGGGAAGAAGTGGATCATCCGCGACGGGCGCACCGGGATCTCGCGCACCGGCTCGGGGGCACCGACCGCCAACGGACGGAAGAAGTCTTTCGGGGACCGCATGGCGGCCAGGGTAATCAGCGGGTGCGCCAGGGATACTGGTCGCCATGAGCAGCCCGTTCTGGTGCGCCGAGCCTCGCGACGTCGTGTCGGTCGAGGGTCCTGACGCCCTCACCTACCTGCAGTCACAGCTCAGCCAGGACCTGCGCGACCTCGACGTCGGGGCATCCACCTACTCGCTGGTGCTGCAGCCGGCCGGCAAGGTCGAGGTGCTGGTGCGCGTGCTCCGCAGTGGCGCTGAGTCGTTCGTGCTCGACACCGACCTCGGCGCCGGCGAGGCGCTGCTGGCCCGCCTTGCCCGGTTCAAGATCCGCGTGAAGGCGGAGCTGGCGCCGCTCGACTGGTCCTGCATCGCCGTCCGCGGTGCGAGCGCGGTGGAGGCGCCGGAAGGTGTGTGGATGGTGACGGCGTGGCGCGGCGACGTCGACCTGCTCGGCCCGGCGGTGATGCCGCCAGCCGGGATCCGGGAGGGAACCGACGCCGAACTGCTCGCGGCGAGGGTCGAGGCGGTGTGGCCGGTTGCCGGCGTGGACTACGAGGTCGGCGCCGCGATCCCGGCGTCGCTCGGGGTCACCGCCGAGGCGGTCAGCTTCACCAAGGGCTGCTACCCCGGCCAGGAGCTCGTCGAGCGGATGGACAGCCGCGGCGCCCAGGCCCCCCGGTCGCTCCAGGTCATCGACGTCCCGCCCGGCACCGCCCCCGGCGACGAGGTCGGCGGCGCCACGGTGACCACCGTGTCGCGCACCCGAGCCATCGCCCTGACGCACCGCTGACGCGAGACGGTGTCAGAAGTTCGGCGCCTGTGAGCCAGGTCGCGCCGCCGCCGGTTCTGACACCCACCCGCACGGCACACCGACGGGGTGTGCCGGGGTGTCAGAAGTTCGGCACCTGTGAGCCAGGTCGCGCCGCCGCCGGTTCTGACACCCCGCCCGCGACCGAGAAGATCAGCGCGGCCCGGCGAGCGCAGCGAGCTCGCCATAGGCGTGGATCGCGGCTTGGACGAGGGGGCGACCGTTGGCGTCGGCGGACTCGGCGGTGCTCAGCCACTGTCGGGCGAGGCCGACGTTGCCGAGGGCAGCCACGCTGCGGGCCACCTGGATCGCGACGGCCGCGTTGGGTGAGCGGGTGTAGGCCGCCGCGCCGTAGCGGGCCGCCTGGTCGTACTCGCCGAGCTGGTTGAACACGCTGACCAGCACCCGCTCTGCGTAGGGGTTGCCGTACGGCAGCGGCATCGGCAGCACCTGGGTGATCGCCTCCAGCGACCGCGGCGGGGCCGCGTCCGGTGGCAGCCAGGTCGCGCTGTGGCCGCCCGGCGCGCTGAGGTCGTCGACCATGATCCGCTGCGCCCGGTCCAGGTCGCCCGCCTGCAGGGCCTGGTGGGCGGCGAACCACGGGCTGAGGGACTGCCCCGGCTGGAGGAGGCCGGGCCTGCCCGTCTCCCAGGCATGGCGCTCGGCGTTCAGCGCCATCAGGTAGGCGCGGTGGGCGTCTTGCTGGCGAGCCTCGGGCGAGGACTGCCGGGTTGCCGACAGCGCCTGGAGCTGGAACACGAGCAGGATCGCGGCGAACGGGGCGAGCGGCCGGAACTGGTCGTCAAGCGCGAGGACGATCACGCCCCCGAGCGTCAGCGGCAGGCTGAGCGTCGACATGATCCGGTTGCCCTTGCCCGGAGCGACGAAGTCGAGGCCGGCGGCGGCGATGCTGCCGCCGTCGAGCGGCATCACCGGGATCAGGTTCAGCAGACCGATCATCGGGCCCGCCCACCAGACGGCGAAGGCGGCTTGGCTGCCGGCCACCGAGGCCCGCGACGTGGGGTCGACACCCATCGCGGCGAGGATCGCGAGACCGATCGTGATCTGCACGGCGGGACCGGCGAACGCGATGCCGGCACGCTCCCAGCGCTTCAGGCGACGGGTGGGAACGAACGACGCGTAGCCGGCGAGGAAGTCGAGCGCGATCTCGGCCTTGGCCCCGGTCGCCCGGGCAGCGATCGCGTGACCGAGCTCGTGGGCCAGCGTGAAGCCAGCGATCGCCCCCGCCATCCAGAGGCCGAGCGAACCGCCCGACACGACGACGATGAGCAGCAGGAACAGCACGAAGCCGGCGCGCACCTGGACGGGGAACCCCAAGACCCGCAAGCCCCGTTGGTCAGCCACGGGCATGACTCTATGCGGGGGTCGCCGTCATAGACTCCCGCCCCGTGCCCTACGTCTTTTCCTTTGCCCACAAGCACCGCCGCGCCCCCATGGAGATGAAGGACCTCCTCGGTGGCAAGGGCGCCAACCTGGCCGAGATGACCAGCGTGCTGAAGCTGCCCGTCCCCCCGGGCTTCACGATCTCCACCGACGCGTGCCGCGCCTACATGCACGGCGGCTGGCCGGCAGGGCTCGACCAAGAGATCGCCTCCCAGGTCGCGCAGCTCGAGTCGACGATGGGCCGCAAGCTCGGCGATCCCAGCGATCCGCTCCTCGTCAGCGTGCGCTCGGGGGCCAAGTTCTCGATGCCGGGGATGATGGACACGGTCCTCAACCTCGGCCTCAACGACAAGAGCGTCAAGGGCCTCGCCAAGGCCACGGGTTCGGAGAGCTTCGCCTACGACAGCTACCGCCGGTTCATCTCGATGTACGGCCGGATCGTGCTCGACATCGACGGCGAGCGCTTCGAGCACCCGCTCGAGGCCGCCAAGCAGGCCGCGGGCGTGACGACGGATGCCGAGATCCCGGCGTCGGCGCTGAAGTCGCTGTGCGCGGAGTACAAGCAGGTCGTCAAGGCGGCCACCGGCAAGCCGTTCCCGCAGGACCCCACCAAGCAGCTGCGCGGCGCGGTCGAGGCGGTGTTCAGGTCGTGGAACGGGGCTCGGGCCATCGCCTACCGGGTCCGGGAGCGGATCAGCCACGACCTCGGCACGGCCGTCAACGTGCAGACGATGGTGTTCGGCAACCGCGACGACAACAGCGGCACCGGCGTCGGCTTCACCCGCGACGCGGCGACCGGGGAGAACAAGCCGTACGGCGACTTCCTGGTCAACGCCCAGGGCGAGGACGTGGTGGCGGGCATCCGCAACACCGAAGACCTCGACCACATGAAGCTGCACTTCCCGGCGATCCACCGCGAGCTGCTCGACATCTTCGACCGCCTCGAGCGGCACTACGAGGACATGTGCGACACCGAGTTCACGATCGAGCAGGGCAAGCTCTGGATGCTCCAGACCCGCAACGGCAAGCGCACCGGCGCCGCCGCCCTGAAGATGGCCGTCGACATGACGAAGGGCACCGGCAAGGGCGCCGCCAAGTGGAAGATCAGCAAGGAGGAAGCCCTCGTGCGCGTCAGCGCCGAGCACTTCGATCAGGTGCTGCACCCGCAGTTCGCGTCGAAGGGCAAGGCGCTGACCAAGGGCCTCGCCGCCTCGCCCGGCGCCGCCGTGGGCCGCGTCTACTTCACCGCCGACGACGCCGTCACTGCCGCCGAGCGCGGCGAGCCGGTGATCCTCGTGCGCAGCGAGACCAGCCCGGAGGACGTCCACGGCATGCTCGCCGCGAAGGGGATCCTCACGGCTCGCGGCGGTCTCGTCAGCCACGCCGCGGTCGTCGCTCGCGGCTGGGGCACGCCCGCGGTCGTCGGCGCCGAGGCCGTCAAGATCAGCGGCAAGTCCTTCACCGTCGACGGCACCACCGTGAACGAGGGCGACTTCCTGTCGCTCGACGGTTCGTCGGGCGACATCGTGCTCGGCGCGCTCACGCTCGCCGCCGCCGAGCCACCGGCCGAGTTCGACGTGTTGCTCGGCTGGGCCGACGCGGTCCGCAAGGGGAAGCTCGGCGTGCGCGCCAACGCCGACAACGGCCCCGACGCGATCAACGCCCGCAAGTTCGGGGCCGAGGGCATCGGCCTGTGCCGCACCGAGCACATGTTCATCGCCGAGGACCGCCTGCCGGTCGTGCGCCGGATGATCCTCGCCGACACGCCCGCGGCCGAGGCCGCCGCGCTGGAAGAGCTGCGCGTGGTCCAGAAGGCCGACTTCATCGAGATCCTCGAGGCGATGGACGGCCTGCCGGTCACCGTCCGCCTCCTCGACCCGCCGCTGCACGAGTTCCTGCCGCGGGTGGACGAGCTGGAGGTCAAGCAGGCCACGGACGGCCTCTCCGACACCGAGACCAAGCTGCTCGGCGCCGCTCGCAGCTGGGCCGAGGCCAACCCGATGCTCGGCACCCGCGGCGTGCGCCTCGGCGTCGTCAAGCCGAGGCTCTACGGGATGCAGGTGCGGGCGCTGCTCGAGGCCGCGGTCGAGCTGCGGGCGGCCGGCAAGAACCCGATCGTCGAGGTGATGATCCCCCTGACGGTCACCCGCGAGGAGATGCACGAGGCCCGCACGTGGGTCGAGGAGGCGATCGCCGAGACCACCGAGGGCTTGCGCAACAAGCCCGTGGTCACGATCGGCACGATGATCGAGACGCCGCGCGCCGCCCTGCGCGCCGACGAGATCGCCGAGGAGTCCGACTTCTTCAGCTTCGGCACCAACGACCTGACCCAGATGACGTTCGGATTCAGCCGTGACGACGTCGAGTCGCGGATGATGCCGGCCTACCTCGCGGCCGGGCTGCTGAAGCGCAACCCGTTCGAGACGATCGACCAGAGCGGCGTCGGCGAGCTGGTCGCGATCGGCGCCGAGCGCGGCCGCAGCGTCAACAAGAAGCTCAAGCTCGGCGTCTGCGGCGAGCACGGCGGCGACCCCGAGTCGATCGACCTCTTCTACCGGGTCGGTCTCGACTACGTCAGCTGCTCGCCGTTCCGCGTGCCGATCGCCCGCCTCGCCGCGGCGCAGGCCATCATCAGCGCCAAGGGCAAGGCCAAGGCCGACACCAAGTAACCCAGCGTTCTCGGGAGCATTTCGGGTGCTCTGGCGCCCGATTTGCTCCCGAGTTCAGGTGGGTCAGGGGATCTTGACCGCGACGGGGGAGCCCGAGCTGGTGGTGGTGCCGTCGCCGAGCTCGCCGAAGCCGTTGTGGCCCCAGCAGCGCGCCGTACCGTCGGCCAGAGCGGCGCACGTGCTGAGCCTGCCGACGGCGACGCCCACGCCGTCCGTGATCCCGGCGACGGGCACCGGGGTGGTGCTCAGGGCGTCGTTCGACCCGTTGCCCAGTGAGCGGTTGGCATTGTTGCCCCAGCAGTAGGCGTAGCCCACCGTCGTCGTCACGCACGAGCGGCTCGGCCCGGCAGCGATGCTCGTCACCGGCGCCGGGAGTCCGACGACCACCGCCGGCACGAGCCGCGGGTCCGTGTCGGCAGTGCCGAGCCGGCCGTCGGGATTGGCGCCCCAGCAGCGGACGCTGCCGTCGACCAGCGCGGCGCACGTGTGATGGGTGCCTGCGCTCGCCGCGGTGACGCCGATCAACCCGGTGTCGGTGGCTGCGGTCGCGTTCGCCGTGTTGCCGATACCCAGTTCGCCGAGGCCGTTCTCCCCCCAGCACCGCAGGCCGCCGGTGGCGAGGACGGCGCACGTGTGGTCGCCACCCGCGGTCACCGCGACGGCCGGGGCGTCGAGACCCACCACGGTCACCGGGGTGCCGGTGTTGCTGGTGGTGCCGTTGCCGAGCTGCCCGTCGCTGTTGGCGCCCCAGCACCTGAGGCTGCCATCGGTGAGCACGGCGCAGGCGTGGGCGCGGCCGGCCGCAACCGCGGTCACCCCGCTGATCCCGAGCACGGGCCTCGCGTCCGGCCGTGCTGTCACGGTGCCGTCACCGAGCTGCCCGGACTCGTTCTGACCCCAGCAGCTGACCGTCGCCGAGCGGAGCACGGCGCAGGAGAACGCGTCGCCCGCGGCGACGGCCACGGTGCCGGTCGTGCCGGCGACGGCGGCGGGGCTCGGCTGCGTTCCGCCCGCGACCTGCCCGGTCTGGCCACTCAGGTTGTCCCCCCAGCACCACGCGTTCGCGTCCCGACCGACCGCGCAGGCGTGGGCGGAGATCGCGCCGCCGACATCGAGCGCGGTCTGCTGCTGGGCGGTGCTGCCGAACCATCCGAGCACGTCGATGATCAGCCGCGACTGGCCGGATTCGTTGAACACGTTGACCTCGCCGTTCGCCCCGACCTTGACGACGACGGCGTTGGCGACCGTCTGCCCGGCGCGGACGTTGAGGCTCGACGCGTTCGGCCGGGGCACGCCGCCGGGTGACACCGTGATGAACGACGTCGCCGTGGGCTCGGTGATCGTGACGTTGAGCACGACGGCGGCCACCGCCGCCGCGGGAAGGCCCGCCCGTCCGACGATCCGGATCGGTCGCGACTCGCCGGGCGCGAGCACGGCGTCGCCACGATCAGCTCCGTCCACGGTCACGCCGCTGGCTCGGAAGTCGGCGATCCGAGCGGGTGTGATCGGCTGGTAGCTGCCATCCGCCGTGAACCAGCCGACGACGTCGACGATGAGGTGCGTCGCGCCGGATTCGTTGTAGAGCGACACCTCCCCGCCGCTGCCGACGCCGACCGTGACCAGGTTGGCGACGGTCGCGCCGGACGTCATGTTGAGGTTCGACGCGTTCGGCCGGGCGGTCCCGCTCGGCCAGACCGTCACGTAGGACGTCGCGGTCGGTTCGGTGACGGTCACGTTCAGCGCGACGGCGGCAGCGCCGTCGGGCACGTCGCCGCGGCCGGAGACGCGCAGGGCGATCGCCGAGTTCGCTCCCACCGCTCCGATCCCGGCGTACGCACCGTCGATCGTGGACGCACCGGTCCGCGTGTCCATCAGGCGTGACGGAACCGTCGGACTGAAGCCACCGCCCGCCGCGAACCAGCCGGCGACGTCGAGGATGAGGAACGTGTCTCCGGCGTCGTTGTAGACCGACACCTTCCCGTCGGTGCCGACACCGACGATGATCGAGTTGGCGACCGTCATGCCGTCGGTGGTGTTCAAGGTGGAGGCGTTCGGCCGGGCAGCGCCGGTCGGCCACACGGTCACGTAGGTGGTCGCCGTCGGGCCGGTCGCGGTGACGTTGAGCACGACCGCGGCGACGCCTGTCGCGGGCACGCCACCGCGACCCGTCACCTCGACGTCAAGGGAGCTTGCGGCGCCGAGCGGGCCCGTGCCGACGTAGCGGTTGTCGATCGTCTGGGTGCCCGGGCGGGTGTCGAGCAGCCGGGCCGGCGTCAGGGCCTGGAGCCCGGCCCCCGGCCGTGCCGGAGCGGCACGGACATCCGACGGCGAGACCCCGGCGACCATCCCGGCGAGGGTGATCGTGACGACGACGGCGAGCGCGGCCCGCCATCCGCCGATGGTGGTGGTCCCGTTGCTGGTCCGCGCGTGCCGCAAGCGCCCGACGTTAGCGCCGCGGCCCGGACGTGATCCGTCGCCGGTCGGCGCTTCGAAGCGTCACTGGGTGCTCGCTGCGCTCGCGAAGCGTCGGTGCCCGTCGCGCGCAGCGGGACGACACGTAGCCTCCGTCCGATGGCGATCGAGGAGGACGATGTCGCACGGGTGAAGGCCGCGACCTCCATCGTCGATCTCGTGGCCAGGTACGTCGGTCTCCGACGCGTCGGCCGCAACCACGTCGGGTTGTGCCCGTTCCACAGCGAGCGCAGCGGATCCTTCAACGTCAGCGAGGAGCGCGGCCGCTACCACTGCTTCGGCTGCAGCGCGTCGGGCGACGTGTTCAAGTTCGTGATGGAGATCGAGCACGTCGACTTCGTCACGGCCGTCGAGACGCTCGCCAACAGCGCCGGCATCCAGCTGCGCTACACGAGCGGGGGCGAGAGCCAGGATCGCCAGCGCCGCCGGCGGATGATCGAGACCGTGGAACGTGCCGTCGACTGGTACCACGAGCGGCTGCTGAACGACCCTGCCGCCCGTCCGGCACGGGACTACCTCCGGTCGCGTGGCCTGTCCGGCGAGGTGGCCCGCTCGTTCAGGATCGGCTGGGCGCCCGACGACTGGGACGCGCTCAGCAAGTCGATCGGCAACGCCGACCTGCTGAAGCAGACCGGTCTCGCGTTCGTCAACCGTGGCGGGCGGCTGCAGGATGCGTTCCGGGCACGGGTGATGTTCCCGATCTTCACGGACAACGGTGAGCCGGTCGCGTTCGGCGGACGGATCCTGCCGGGCAGCGCCGATCCGGCGAAGTACAAGAACTCGTCGGAGACGCCGATCTACGCCAAGTCGAAGACGTTGTACGGGCTCAACTGGGCGAAGTCCGAGATCGTCACCGCCGACCAGGTGGTGGTGTGCGAGGGCTACACCGACGTGATCGGCTTCCACCGCGCCGGCGTGCGCCGGGCGGTCGCCACCTGCGGCACGGCGTTCACCGAAGACCACGTGCGCCTCGTCAAGCGCTTCGCCAGCAAGGTGGTGCTGGCCTTCGACGCCGACGCCGCCGGTCAGGGTGCCGCCGACCGCTTCTACGAGTGGGAGCAGCGCTACCAGGTGCAGGTGTCGGTCGCCCACTTCCCCGACGGCAAGGATCCTGGCGATCTGGCCGACCAACCCGACGTGCTGGCCGACGCGGTGGATCACGCCGAGACCTACCTCGCCTACCGCCTCCGGCGCGTGATGGCCGGCCGCCCACTGCGCAGCCCCGAGGATCGGGCCCGGCTCGCCGAGGCTGCGATGGCGGTCGTCAACGAGCATCCCGACCTCAACGTCCGCAAGCTGTACGCCGCCCAGGTCGCGACCCAGGTCGGGCTACAGGCCAGCGACGTGATCGCAACGGCGGAGCGACCGCGGGCCCGCCCCCACATCGACGTCGCGCCCGTGCGCCGGGTCAGCCCGGTGAACAACGCCGAGTTCGTGGCGGTGGTGCTGCTGCTGCAGCGCTGGGACGAGATCGCGCCCTGGTTGAGCGAGGTGCTGTTCGCCGACGACGTGAACCGCCGCGCGTTCCTCGCCCTCGCCGAGACCGACGGCGACCTGGATGCCGCGCTCGAGCACGCCGACCCGGAGGCCAGAGAGGTGCTCGAACGGGCTGCGGTGGCCGACATCGACGCCGACCCGTTCGCCGAGGCCCGCAACCTGATCGCTGCCGCGGTGCGCCGTGCGCTCGCCCGCATCGACGGGCCCGTCGACGTGGAACGGCTGCGGATGGTGCAGGAGGTGCGGCCACGGCTCGACGCGATGCTCGCCGACGGGGGCGAGGGAACCGCGGGGATCGACGCCGCGGGCTGGTTGCTAGGGTGGCTCGACGCACGGAACGAGGAACTTGGGTGACGAACTGGAGCCATGAGCCAGCTCCAATTGACGTGATCCCATGGGGATCGCCACAGGATGCCGGCAGGCTCGATCCGCCCGCCGCCGGCATCGACGCGCGTGAGTGGGTGGCCCTCGTCGAGCGCGGTGAGGCAGCGGGCGTGCTGCACGCCGACCGCATCACCCACGTCCTGCGCCACGTCGAGTTGAGCGAGGAACTGCTGTCCGCCGTCCACGACGCGCTCACCACGGCCGGCATCTCGATCGACGACACGCTCGACGACACCCCGACCGCAGGCATCGGCCTCGCCGTCCCCACCGGCCACGCGTCCGAGAACGGCGAGAGCGCGCACGTCGAGGAGCCGGCGCCGGTGCCGGCACCGCGGCCGCTGTCGGATCCCGAGTCGCTGCGCCGCGCCGAACGGGTGCTCGACGAGCGCATGCACCGCCGGGTGGAGCGCCTCGGCGAGCGCCGCGAGGTCGGCAACACCTCCGACACGGTGCGCATGTACCTGAAGGAGATCGGCAGGGTCGACCTCCTCACCGGCGAGGAGGAGCGCGTGCTCGCCAGTCTGGTCGAGGCCGGCAACCTCGCGGCTGCAGCGCTCGACGCCGACCCCGACGTCCTGCCGTCGGAGCGTCGCCGTCTGGTGCGCCAGGTCGAGTACGGCCAGCAGGCCAAGAGCCAGCTGATCCAGGCC
>CAZMGD010000128.1:0-6828 GCA_964565705.1 uncultured Ilumatobacteraceae bacterium
GGTCAGCTACTACAGCTTCGGCGGCTGGAAGGCGAGCCTGTTCGGCGACCAGCACATGTACGGCCCCGAGGGCATCAACTTCTACACCCGCTCCAAGGTCGTCACCAGCCGCTGGCCCGACCCCAGCACCAGCACCATCGACCTCGGCTTCCCCAAGACCCGCTGATGGACGTCGGGGTGGTGTTGCAGACCACACCGCCGTCGTGGCGGGTGGTGGAGCTGGCCCGGCAGGCCGAGCTGTACGGGTTCAGCCACGTGTGGACGTTCGACAGCCACATCCTCTGGCAAGAGCCGTTCCCGATCTACAGCCAGATCCTCGCCCAGACCCGCCAGATCACGGTCGGCCCGATGGTCACCAACCCGGCGACGCGCGACTGGACCGTGACCGCCAGCCTGTTCGCGACGCTCAACGAGATGTTCGGCAACCGCACCGTGATCGGCATCGGCCGCGGCGACTCGGCGGTGCGCGTGACCAACGGCAAGCCGACCACGCTGGCGACGCTGCGCGAGTCGGTGCACGTCATCCGTGAGCTCGCCAACGGCAGGGCGGTCGACTACAAGGGCAGCCAGATCCGCTTCCCGTGGGCATCGGCGAGCCGCGTCGAGGTGTGGGTCGCCGCGTACGGTCCGAAGGCGCTGAAGCTCACGGGCGAGGTGGCCGACGGGTTCATCCTCCAGCTCGCCGACCCCGACATCGCCGCGTGGACGATCGAGGCCGTGCGCAACGCGGCTGCCGATGCGGGGCGCGACCCGCTGAGCATCAAGATCTGCGTCGCCGGACCCGCCTACGTCACGTCCGACGTGGAGCACGGCCGCGACCAGTGTCGCTGGTTCGGCGGGATGGTCGGCAACCACGTCGCCGACATCGTCGAGCGCTATGGCGACTCGGGCGCGGTGCCGCAAGCACTCACGGACTACATCACGGGTCGCACCGGCTACGACTACAACCAGCACGGCCAAGCGGGCAACACGCACACCGCGTTCGTGCCCGACGAGATCGTCGACCGGTTCTGCATCGTCGGGCCGGTCGCCCACCAGATCGAGCGCCTGAACGAGCTGAAGTCGCTCGGCGTCGACCAGTTCGCGGTCTATTTACAGCACGACGCCAAGGACGAAACATTGCGTGCATACGGTGAGCTGGTGATCCCGGGCGTTGCCGACGCGGTGCTCGCCAAGAGCTGATGTCGCCGATCGCCCGGCGCCGCCTGCGGCGCACCGTGATGCTCGTGGCCTCGCTCGCGCTGGTGGTCGTCGCCTGGGAGATCTACAAGGCGGTCGGTCCGGAGAAGGGCGGCTCGGTGCTCGGGTGGAGGATCCTGCCCCGCACGAGCGATCTGGCGATGCCGCACGTCAGCGACATCCTCACGCGCCTGACCGAGCCGGTGCAGCCACGCCGGCAGGAGCGGGTGTGGTCGGTCGTGCTGCAGGCCACGTGGTACTCGTTCCGCTTGGCGATCGTCGGGTTCGCCGTCGGTGTCGTCGCCGGCCTCGGGTTGGCGATCGTGATGACCCGCTTTCGCGTGATCGAGCGCGGGCTGCTGCCGTACCTGGTCGTGTCGCAGACGATCCCGCTCATCGCGCTCGCACCGGTCATGGTGCAGTGGGGCGGCCAACTCCACGTCGGGCCCTTCGATTGGCCACGGTGGCTGTCGGCCTCGGTGCTCGGCGCCTTCCTCGCGTTCTTCCCGATCTCCGTCGGTGCGCTGCGTGGCCTCAAGTCGCCGGCACCGGCGTCGCTGGAGCTGATGGACAGCTTTGCCGCACCGTGGCGCCAGACGTTGTGGAAGCTCCGCTTCCCCGCCGCCGTTCCCCACATCGTCCCGGCGTTGAGGCTGTCGGCGGCGGCCGCCGTGATCGGGGTCGTCGTGGCCGAGATGTCGACGGGCCTCGGTGGGGGGCTCGGACGGCTGATCCTGGTCTACTCGCAGCAGTCCACCGGCGACCCGAGCCGCCTCTACTGCGCGATCATCGGCGCCGCCATCCTCGGACTGTCGATGGCGGGGATCGTCCTCGTCACCGATGTCGTGTTGATGCGCAACCGACCCAAGGAGTCGACGACGTGACCGCCGTCCGGGTCGACCAGGTGAGCAAGTCGTTCCCCGTGCGCAGCGGATCCGTCGAAGCGCTCGCCGGCGTGGACCTCACCATCGAGGTGGGCGAGTTCGTGTCGTTGATCGGCCCGTCGGGCTGCGGGAAGAGCACGTTGCTGCGGCTGGTCGCCAACCTCATCGAGCCGACAGCGGGCACGGTGACGGTGAACGGCAAGCCGGCGAAGCAGGCGCGGCTGGACCAGGACTACGGCATGGCGTTCCAGCAGTCGGGGCTGTTCGACTGGCGCACGGTGGCCAAGAACATCGAGCTGCCGCTCGAGCTGAAGGGGTGGGACAAGGCCAAGCGCCGGGCGCGCGCCGCCGAGATGCTCGACTTGGTGAAGCTGCCCGACCTCGCGTCCAACATGCCGTGGCAGCTGTCGGGTGGCCAGCAGCAGCGCGTCGCCATCGCCCGGGCGTTGGCGTCACACCCTCCGCTGCTGCTGATGGATGAGCCGTTCGGCGCGCTCGACGAGATGACGCGCGAGCACATGCAGAGCGAGCTGCTGCGGATCTGCGCGGAGACGGCAACGAGCGTCGTGTTCGTCACCCATTCCATCCCCGAGGCCGTCTACCTGTCGGATCGCGTCGTCGTGATGTCGCCGCGGCCGGGTCGGATCACACGGATCGTCGACGTGACGCTGGGAGCCGGTCGCGACGAGGACACCCGCGAGAAGCCGGCGTTCTACGACACGATCACCGAGGTTCGCGAGGCGCTGCGCGGGTCCGACCATCGTGGCATCGGCGCGGGGGTCGAGGACCGGTGAGCGCTCGGCGGTTCGCCGGCGTGATCGTGCCCCCAGTGGTGACCGGGGTCGCCTTCCTGGCGCTGTGGGAGGGCGTCGTGCGTGCGTTCGACGTGAAGCCCTACTTCCTCGTCGCCCCGAGCGACATCGTCAGCGCGTTCGTCGAGAACTGGCCCCAGATCCGCCGGGCGATGACGGTGACCGGCACGAACGCGCTCGTCGGCCTCGTGGTGGGGACGGTCGTCGGCGTCGCGATGGCGTTCGTGCTCCAGCGCTTCCGCCTGCTCGACGAGTTGCTGACCCCGCTCGCCGTGGCGGTGAACGCGATTCCGATCTTCGTGCTCGTCGCCGTGTTCAACAACATGTTCGAGCTGACGAGCGAGGTGCCACGACGTCTGATGGTGACCCTGGTGGTCTACTTCATCGTGCTCGTCAACGTCGCCCGAGGCCTGCGCCAGGCGAGTCCGGCGCATCTCGAGCTCATGCAGTCGTACGCGGCTGGCCCCTGGACGGTGCTGCGCAAGGTGCGCGTGCCCAACGCCGTGCCGTACCTGTTCACCGCGATCCGCATCGCCGCGCCCTTGGCGGTCATCACCGCGTACGTCTCGGAGTACTTCGGTGGTGCACAGAACGGCCTCGGCAACCGGATCACCAGCAACATGTCGACCGCGAAGAAGGACGTCGGGTGGGCGTACGTGCTCGGTGCCTGCCTGCTCGGCCTGCTGTTCTACCTGGCCTCGGTCATCATGGAGAGCGTCACCCAACGCGGTGGCGAACATCGCGGTATGGAGCGCGCATGAGCGCCACCGCCAGAGTCCGACGGGGCACCCGCCCCGGGGGGAGGAGAAAACAACCATGAAGCACCGGATGCGCATGGTCGTCGGCTCCGTCGTCGCCCTGTCCTTTCTGGGCGCGGCGTGCGGCGGCGACGACGACAGTGGTTCCGACGACACCACGGCGGCACCAGAGACGACCGCCGGCTCCACGGAGACGACAGCGGGTGGCACCGAGGGCTCCGCGCCTGCCGACTGCACCGAGCCAGTTGCCGTGAAGTTGCAGTTGCAATGGTATGCCCAAGCCCAGTTCGCCGGGTACTACGCGGCCGCGGAGCAAGGGTTCTATGAGGCGCAGTGCCTCGACGTCGAGATCATCGAGCTGCCCTCGGTGGACGTCGTGCCGCAGGACCTGCTCGCCAACGGTGAGGTCGACTTCGCGCTCGCTTGGGTCCCCAAGGCGTTGGCCAGTCGTGAGGCCGGGGCAGACATCGTCAACATCGCCCAGGTGTTCCAGCGTTCGGGCACGCTCCAGGTGTCGTTCGCCGACGCGGGCATCACGACGCCTGTGGACTTCGCCGGCAGGACGGTCGGCAACTGGGGCTTCGGTAACGAGTTCGAGGTGTTCGCGGCGATGACCGACGCCGGTCTCGACCCGGCCTCCGACGTCACGAACGTGCAGCAGGACTTCAACATGAACGGGCTGCTGAGCGGCGACATCGACGCGGCCGAGGCGATGACGTACAACGAGTACGCACAGGTGTTGGAAGCCGAGAACCCCGACACGGGAGAGTTGTACACGCCGGACGACTTCAGCGTCATCAGCTACGAGGAGGTCGGCGTCGGCATGCTGCAGGACGCGATCTGGGCCGACGGCGCGCGTCTGGCCGACGAGGAGTACCAGGCCACGGCGGTCAAGTTCGTGACCGCCTCCCTGCAAGGTTGGGCGTACTGCCGTGACGAGCCGCAGTCGTGCACCGACATCGTGCTCGCGCAGTCTCCTGTCCTCGGTGCCAGCCACCAGCTGTGGCAGATGAACGAGATCAACAAGCTCATCTGGCCGTCCGAGGGCGGCGTCGGGACGATCGACCAGGCGGCGTGGGACCGCACCGTCCAGATCGCCCAGGAGACCAAGAACCTGGAGGGCTCGACGGTGTTGACCAAGGCACCCGACGAGGGCGCGTTCACCAACGACATCGTCACCGCAGCGCAGGCCAACCTCCAGGCGCTCGGCGTCGACACGACCGGGTCGGGCTTCACCCCGATCGAGGTGACCCTCAACCCCGGCGGCGAGTGACCAACTGAGCGTTTGGGTCCTGGATCCCGACCGTTCGCTCGGGATCCAGGACCCAAACCGGTTGGTCAGGGGGCGAGGGCGCCGAAGCCGGGGAGGTTGCGGAGCACGCCGTAGGCCGTGAACACGCCGAACAGGGCGAACCACCAGCGGTTGTCGACGCGTGACGGCCACCGTACGGGGCGGTCCCAGACCCGGGCGCCGAACCAGCTCCACCAGCCGATGACTGCTCCGACGACGACGAGCGGCACGAACACGTTGTACGAAAGGGCCGCGCCGAGTTCGCCGTTGAACAGGGCGTGGACGCCGCGGGTCATCCCGCAGCCCGGGCACCACCACCCGGTCGCGGCGTGGAACGGGCAGGGGATCGTGCGCCCCTCGCCGGGCGTGACGACGCCGACGTAGATCGCCGCAGCACCGATCGCCGCGCCCGTGGCGAGCGGCAACGCCGCTCGCGACCAGGAGAAGGAGGCGACCGGCTCCATCGTCTGCATCCCCGCCAGCGTAGGCCCCGCGTCGGGGGTGCCCGGCGGCACGCGCGGCGTGTGTCGGCGCGCACAGACGGTCTGGACCGGCCGGCGCACGATGGCATCACTCACCACCCAGGAGGAACGTGCCATGACGATCGCAATGTCCGCAACAGCTGCAACAGGCCTCGTTCGGGGTCAGTCGGTTCGCCGCCACTGGCGGCGGGTCCCGGTGGAAGCGATGAACACCGCGCCGAGCCCGGTCGAGCTCACCTGGTCGAATCGCCGGCCCGGCAGCCCCGGGTTCGCCCGCTGGGCCGAGTACGCCGGCGAACGCATCGATGCGCAGGGCCTGAGCGCCACGACGCGCGAGGTGCAGGCGCTCGTCACGCTGGCTCGTGAGCTCGGCGTCACCCCCGTCGCCGTCGACGTCCTCGCCGATGCCTCCCAGCCCGAGCCGGCGCGCCTGCGGGCCTTCGCCCACGTCGTGCAAGCGGTGCTCCGGCCGAGCTGACCCCCGAGCGCCGGAAAGGTCACGTTGTGGCCGACCATCGGCGCTGCGAGCCTGGATGGCCGTGTTACAGGTCTCGGGACTCTCGGTGGAGGTCGGAGGGCGGCTCGTCGTCGAGTCGGCCTCATTCACCGTCATGCCCCGCGACAAGGTCGGCCTCGTCGGACGCAACGGCGCCGGCAAGACCAGCCTGTTCAGGGTGCTCGGCGGCGCCTCCGAACCCGCCGCCGGCAACATCGTCCGCAAGGGCGGCTTCGGCTACCTGCCGCAGGATCCACGCATCGAGGGCGTCGACGAGGGTCGGCTGGCGATCACCCACGTGCTGTCGGGCCGAGGCGTCGACGACAAGCTGATGCGGATCGAGAAGCTCCGCCTGGCGATGGAGGAGGAGCCGAGCGAGCGCAACGTGGCCCGCTACAGCCGGGCGGAGGAGTCCTTCTCGATGGAGGGCGGCTATGCCGCCGAGAGCGAGGCCCGCTCGATGGCCAACGGCCTCGGTCTGCGCGCCGACCGCCTCGACCTGCCGATCGGCGTGCTGAGCGGTGGCGAGCGACGCCGCGTGGAGCTGGCCCGGATCCTGTTCGCCGGCAGCGACGTGTTGCTGCTCGACGAGCCGACCAACCACCTCGACGTCGACGCCAAGGAATGGCTGATGTCGTTCCTGCGTAGCTATCGCGGTGCGCTGCTCGTGATCAGCCACGATCTCGACCTGCTCGACGAGGCGATCACCCGCGTGCTGCACCTCGACCGCGTGGAGGAGATGGCCCACGGCACGATCGTCGAGTACCGCGGCACCTACACGCAATACGTCGCCGCCCGCGCCGCCGACGAGGAGCGCCTCGCCCGCAAGGCGGTGCTGCAGGCCAAGGAGATCGCCCGGCTGCAGGGCATCGTCGACCGCTTCGGCGCCAAGGCCACCAAGGCGACGATGGCCCACAGCATCGAGA